>JANQQG010000256.1 GCA_028285065.1 Phycisphaerales bacterium | reverse complement strand
GGGTCCCCGGCACCGGACCCCACCGCCCCGAGCCCTGCCCCCCAACCCGCCGCGCTGGGGCTCCGGAGGAGCACACCCATGACCGCCACCACCGGCGCTGAGGCCATCACCATGGGGCCTGACGGCCTCAACGTCCCCAACTTCCCCATCGTCCCCTTCATCGAGGGCGACGGCACCGGGCCCGACATCTGGAACGCCTCCGTCAAGGTCTTCGACGCCGCTGTCGAGAAGGCGTACGGATCCAGCCGCAAGATCGCCTGGCACGAGACGCTCGCCGGGCAGAAGGCGTTCGACGCCACCGGTGAGTGGCTGCCCGAGAAGACGCTCGAGGACTTCCGCACGTACCTCGTCGGCATCAAGGGGCCGCTGACCACACCGGTCGGCGGCGGGATCCGGTCGCTGAACGTCGCGCTGCGTCAGATCCTCGACCTGTACACCTGCCTGCGCCCCGTGCGCTGGTTCGACGGCGTGCCCAGCCCCGTGCGCAACCCGCACCTGACCGACATGGTCATCTTCCGCGAGAACTCCGAGGACATCTACGCCGGCATCGAGTTCGAGCACGGCACCGACGACTCGGCCGCGTTCAAGAAGATGTTCGCCGAGAAGTTCCCCGACCGGTACAAGAAGATCCGCTTCCCGGAGACGGCCGGCATCGGCGTCAAGCCGATCAGCAAGGAGGGGACGGAGCGCATCGTCAAGGCGGCGATCAAGTACGCGATCGACAACGGTCGAACGAGCGTGACGCTTGTCCACAAGGGCAACATCATGAAGTTCACCGAGGGCGCGTTCATGGACTGGGGCTACGAGGTGGCCGCCAAGGAGTTCGGCGCGACCCCGCTGGACGGCGGGCCGTGGCACGTGATGGATCGACCGGCTGGCGCGCCTAGCGCGATCACGCACCGCCCGACCAACGACGGCAACGCGCGCGTGGACGCGTCCAAGATCATCATCAAGGACGTCATCGCCGACGCGTTCCTGCAGCAGCTCTTGACCCGTCCCGCCGAGTACGACGTCGTCGCGACGATGAACCTCAACGGCGACTACATCTCCGACGCCCTGGCCGCCTGCGTCGGCGGCATCGGCATCGCCCCCGGCGCCAACATCAACTACGACACGGGGCACGCGATCTTCGAAGCGACCCACGGCACCGCGCCCAAGTACGCGGGCCAGGACAAGGTCAACCCGGGCTCGGTGATCCTGTCGGGCGAGATGATGTTCCGTCACATGGGCTGGACGGAGGCCGCGGATTTGATCGTGAAGGGCATCAGCGGCGCGATCAGCGCGAAGACGGTAACGTACGACTTCGAGCGTCTGATGGAGGATGCGACGCTTCTGAAGTGCTCGGAATTTGGAGATGCGGTTGTGAAGTGCATGGTAACATGCTGAGATGGCGCCATCAGAAGACAAGCCGACCTCGTCGCTAAAGGAGGGGGTCCGCGCATTCCTGCGCGTCCCGCTGCCCGCCTTGCTCGAGCTAGCATCACGCCAGAAGGGGACTGAACTACCCCTCAACGCGGCGCCTGGAATCGCGAAATCGCGAGGGCTGTCGCAGGACGACCTCTTGCTCGCATACGCAGCCTTCTACGGGGCTGCACTGAGCTACGGGACTGGTCCCGAACTTGAGGAGGGCGTGCGGGTCTCTCTCGCCGCCTATGGCTTCTCACCTGAGGACACCCAGACGGTTCTTGACGGTTTCGACAAGCTCCTGCAGACGCCCGGGCTGCTACAGGTGCTACGCGAATCTGACGCGCTACAGGAACTGGGCGACACCCTTGTTTCCTTCGGCATGAGCCCATTTCGTACTACAATCATCGATGAGAAGGACCAACTTCGGAACGTCGCCGGCTTCTTCCTCACCTTGCAGTGGAGAGACGGAGATGGAGACCTGCACAGCCAACGTGTCGTTGTGCCACGCGCTTTCTTAGAGCAAGTCCGTGGCCGCTTCGACTCAGTGATTGCAAAGTGCGCACGCATTGATGGATCGGTGTGATGAAGGACCGGGGCAACACACCAGTACCGAGCACTAGAACAGTGACGCCAGCGGATCTCGCCAAGCTCCGCGAGGAGTTCGAGTACAGACTCCAGAAGCAAGGTGATGACCTGCGAAAGGGATGGCGCGCCGACCTCCCGGCGGTACTCACATGGGACGAAGTCTCAACATGGAGGCCCATCGTCCTTCAAGCCAAGCCAGCGAGTGGGCCGCAACCGAACCTCGATAACCCTGGTCGCGGCACGGCCCGAGTCTTCTTGTCCGAGATTTTGCCGTACGGTTGGATCGGCGTCGCGGTCGGAACTGCCGTACTAGCAGCTGTCTCGGTGAACGCCGGAGCCTGGATGCTCAGCACCGCGTTCGGCATCACTACAGCCTGCAGCTTTGCGATCGCACTCGTCAGCCTCAAAGCCCGGAAGACGCCATGAAGGCAGCCCGAACCCTCCGGGGCGTGCTCACTTGGGTTGCCGTCGTCGCAATCCTCCTTGAGCTCGTGATCGTGCTCTCGCTTCTCGCCATGCCTCGAGAGTCACTCGCACTGATCGACTACGCGCCAGCAAAGGCGCTAGTAGCTCTCCTGGGACTCGCTCTCTCCTTCATTGCGGCGACCCTCGTCATCTCAGTGTTGCTACTCCCCCATCCCTTGAAGTTGGTCCTGCTTCTTGCCCGGGGCATCTTCGCCATGGGCGTGACTGTCACGATCGTGCCGTTTGGCCTGCTCGGTATCTCAGGCACCGTCCGGGCCGAACCAACTTCATGGGTCGCGGACCTCGACTTCCGCTACGCAGCACCGACCTCAGGGATCGCTTTCTTGGTGATGTGCGGGTCCTTGGCATACCTGGCCCACCTCTACTACAAGGTGGCGGCCGATGCGCGCGACAAGGGCGAGTTCACACGACCCGAATGGGTCTGGTGACCATCGAGTCTTCGGAACACTCGGAGTCCCCGCACCACGCCATGAGTGCCACACCGAGCGAGACTCACCCGCTCAGAGGTCTGTGGCCGCGCTTCCGTGCGCTCCATCCCCACCCACAACAACCCCACTGAACACCTGCTCGCCCACGTACGACCCGAGCGGCTCGGTGTACACCTCGTCGAACAGCGAATCGCAGACGAGCACTTGCTCCGCTGTGTCTCCCACCAGCCCGCACAGCACCACCCAGTGGTACGTGTCGCCGACCTTGGTCAGGGCGATGACGAGTTGGCCGTTCTCGAGGTGGTCGCGGATGCGTGTTGCGGCGGTGCCGTCGTCGAAGCCGGTCCAGAGGATCTCGGCGTCGAAGCCGTCTTGGCGGAGGACGCGGAGGATGTCGAGGTGGATGGTGCCGCGGCTTGATTGGGCGAGTTGGTTGATGGGCTTGTCAGCGCCGAGTCTGAAGCGGAGGTTGCGCGTGTCCGGGTCGAGGCCGTAGGCGCGGTAGACGGATCGCACGGCATGCAGGCCGCAGGTGTGTCCCTCTGTCTGGCACTCCGGGATGCACTCGCCGGCGACGGCTGCGGGCCGCGCGGGCGGGAGCGTGTCGATGCCCCCGTACTTGCTGCTGTAGTACCAGGGTGGTCCGGCGCAGAAGGTGAGGGACCCGCTGATGACGAGGACCACGGCGAGCAGGCATCCCCAGCGGGCGTACGCGCGGCGGTGTGCGCTCGCGTTCCCAGTCGCATACCCAGCCCAGAACGCACCCGCAGACCCACGCACGAGCCTCTTCCTGATGGCTCGTTGTTGCATGCTGACATGTACGCGACGGGGGGACACACGGTTCAATGCAAGGAACACGGAGTGGTTGCCTTGGTATCCTAGGTTCATGCCGATACCGAGCTTTCAGGATTTCATGCTCCCGCTGCTGAGACTTGTCGCAGACGGAGAGGAGCATCGTGTCGGCGCTTATTACTCGATGCTTGCCGATCACTTCGGTCTCTCCGAGGAAGAACGAACGGAGCGGCTTCCGAGCGGGAAGAAGACCCGGCTACGCGACCGTGTTCAGTGGGCAAGCACATACTTGCGGAACACGAAGCTGCTTGAGGCGACACGAAGGGGCCACGTCCGCGTCACCGATCGCGGACGAGAGGTGCTCGCCGAGAGCCCGGATCGGATCGATCTGAAGTACCTGTCGCGCTTTCCGGAGCTCGACGAGTTCCGTTTCCGGAAGCGGGACGAGGGGACAACCGAGCCGTCCGAGCCGGACAGCGACGACACAACGGCCACGCCTGAGGAGCAGCTCGGCGAACTCTCCGAACAACTCCGCGAGGCCCTTGCGGCGGAGTTGCTCGATCAAGTGAAGCAAGGGTCGCCCGATTTCTTCGAGCAGCTCGTCGTGGACTTACTCGTCGCGATGGGATACGGGGGCGAGGTCGAAGATGCCGGGAAGACGGTCGGCAAGAGCGGCGACGGCGGCATCGACGGGATCATCAGGCAAGACAAGCTCGGGCTCGACAAGATCTACCTGCAGGCGAAGCGATGGGAGAACAACGTCAGTCGACCACATGTGCAGGGCTTCGCGGGAAGCCTGGACGGGGTCCGAGCACGCAAGGGAGTGTTCCTCACGACTTCCTCCTTCTCCAGGGAGGCACGCGACTACGTCAAGCAGATCGAAAAGAAGATCGTCCTGATCGACGGCAAGCAGCTCGCACGATTGATGATCGAGCACAACGTTGGCGTCTCCACGGCCGGGACGTACGTGGTCAAGCAGGTGGACTCGGACTACTTCGAAGAGTGATCGCTACCTGCGCCTTCGCATCCCGACGACACCTGCGCAGGCAAGCAGGCCGAGCGCGCCGGGCGCCGGCACCTCGCTGATGCGCACGCCGTCGATGCCCATGAACGCGGCCGTCCCCCCGCCGGGGATCCCGTTGGTCGAGCTCGCGAGGATCACCAGGTCCGCGCTGGTTGCAGTGGCCGTGAAGGTAACCGAGCCCGCCTGCCAGATGTTCGGATCGGTCGAGAGCACGGGGCGCGTCATGATGCTCGAGGCTGCGAACTGGACGCCGTCGAGGAGGAAGAGCCACTGCCCATCATCGCCGGAGATCGCGCCGGTGGTAAAGTCGTAGAACGCGAGGTTGGACTGGTAGAAGTCGATCTGGTAGCTGGTGCCGATGTCCAGACCCGTGATGGTCTGGCCGATCGCTTCCGGAGTCCCGGCGCCCGGGCCGGGCACCGATGCGCCCGCGCGGACGAACGTGCCGCCGTCGGGCGAGAGCACCCACGGGTTGACGCCATAGTTGAAGGGGCCCGCGGCATCGGCGGTGTCGGGCGTGCCCTGGGCGGCGATCCAGCTCGCAGGGGTGGCGCTGATGGCCTGTGTGCCGTTCATGCTCCCGTTCGTGATGACGGGGACGCCGAGCGCGGGCGCGGTGATGGCGGCGGCCGCTCCGATAGCGCAGAGCACAGGTACAGATCGCTGTGAAGACATGTTGTTCTCTCTCTCTTCCACGAGGCGCCGCCCCGGACAGATGGGGCGATCCAAGGAGTCTACCGGCCGACCAAAGTGCGCCCCAGGGTCTGGGCGGGGATTGCCCCCGAAACCCGACCGGCTTGCGAACCTGGGCCCACCCGGCGAAGGAAGCGGCGATACCATCGTGGCCGGGCGGCCCATGGCAGGCGCGCCGTCCCCCCTGCACTCCCCTTTCGCAAGGACACGCCGCGCCATGAGCTTCATCTCGCGTGCCATTCGCAAGGCCAAGCGCACCCTCGGCGGTGGCGGGTCGAGCGCTGCGATCCCCAAGGACATCCCCGAACCGATCGCGGACGTGATGCGTCGGGTCCGGGCGGAGCGTCTGACGTACCTGCTGCCGAGCAAGCTGACGTCGCTGGTCCGTCTGTGCCGCGATGCTGAGGCGAGTGAGATGCCCGGCGTGATCATCGAGGCGGGGTGTGCGCTCGGTGGGTCGGCGATCGCGTTGTGCGCCACGAAGTCGAAGGATCGCCCGCTGCTGGTGTACGACGTGTTCGGGATGATCCCGCCGCCGAGTGAGCACGACGACGCGGACATCCACGAGCGCTACGAGACGATCAAGAGCGGCCAGTCGACGGGCATCGGCGGGGACAAGTACTACGGCTACGAAGAGGGCCTGTACGAGAAGGTCGGCGCATCATTCGACGCGTTCGGCATGCCCAAGGACGAGCATCATGTCTCGCTGATCAAGGGCCTTGTGCAGGACACGCTGACAGGCGACGAGCCGGTCTGCCTCGCGCACGTGGACGTGGACTGGTACGAGCCGGTGATGGTGTGCCTCGAGCGGATCGTCCCGCGCCTGGTTCCTGGCGGGGCGATCGTGCTGGATGACTACCTGGATTGGTCGGGTTGCCGCAAGGCGACCGACGAGTACTTCTCTGGGGATCGGCGTGCGGGGTACGAGTTCGACGAGTCGGCCGGGCATCTTGTCGTGCGCCGACGCAAGGACGGGTGACCCATGAGTGATCGCTGGCCCTTCTCGGATGACAAGACGCTGCCCGTGATCTCGCTCAAGCGGATCCTGCTGGGCGAGTCCGACGTGCGCCTGGTCATCCACGACGAGGAGGGGGGATGGCAGTTCCTCGATGGGAACGATGTCACCGAGGACGACGCAGGCATGATCGAGTTGGGCGAGGTCGTCGAGCACGACCCGACGCTCGTCGAGGTCGCGGCCCTGCCGTTGGGCTTCTTCGCGATCCGTGAGTCGGTCGACTCGCCCTGGCAGGTCGGGTGGGCGGGAGACGAGGACGACGAGGGCGAGGACGGGGAAGCCGACGGCGAGGCCTGATCGGTATCGTGGGGACATGCAGGACCCCGTTCGGATCGCAGCCTGGTCCGGCCCGCGCAATATCTCCACGGCCATGATGCGCTCGTGGGGCGCCCGCCCCGGTTGTTTCGTCACCGACGAGCCGCTCTACGCGAACTACCTCCGCGTGACCGGGATCGACCACCCAGGGCGCGAGGAGACGATGCAGGCCGACCCGCGCCCGTGCGGCGAGGTGTGTCAATGGCTCGCCGGCGATGTCCCCGGCGGGCGACCGGTGTGGTACCAGAAGCACATGGCGCACCATCTGATCGGGCCGCGCACGCCGGGTGGCGCACGTGTGGATCTGGGTACGGGGTGGGAGCAGCGCGACGAGGGCGGGTTGGCGTGGATGGACGCGTTGCACCATGTGATGCTCGTGCGCGAGCCGCGTGAGATGCTTGCTTCGTTTGCGCGGGTGATTCCGAATCCGAACGCGGATGACCTTGGTCTGCCGCAGCAGGTTGAACTGCAGGACTGGCTCGTGCGCACGACGGGGGCCGCTGCGCCGGTGCTCGTCGCGGCCGACGTGCTCCGTGATCCGGCGGGGGTGTTGCGCGAGCTGTGCGCTTGCCTTGGTGTCCCTTGGACGGACGCGATGCTCAACTGGGAGCCTGGACCGCGTGATACCGACGGCGTCTGGGCGCCGCACTGGTACGCGAACGTCGAGGCGTCCACCGGCTTTGCGCCGTACGTACCGAAGGACGTCATGATCCCGGAGCACCTCGCGGATGTGCTCGCGGAGTGCCAGCGCCTCTACGATTCCCTTCTGGAACACAGGATCGGTGCGCGAGGGTGAAGCATGACGCGCAACGCGCGAGAAGCACGAGGTCGCAGGCGCTGGTCGCGTCGGTTCGCTTACTTGGGCGTGGTTGCATGCTTGCTGACCGTGCTGCTGTGGGCGGCCAACGTGCCGTTCTACTCGGGGTGGGGGCGTGCGCACTTTGGGTGGCGGATGGAGCACGGGCGGATCAAGGTGGAGTGGTCCGATGAGCCGCGGCTGGGAAGGGAGAGCTTCTACATCGCGGGGAACAGCGAGGGACTGCGCTGGTGGCCGAAGTGGCGGCTGTACAGCTGGACCGACGGGTACGTGAACGTCCCGCTGTGGATGATCCTCATCGGGGAGATTGGCATGACCTCATGGCTGTTCGTCCGCTCGCGTCGCGATCCGTCGGGACCAGACTGCCCCAAGTGTGAATACCCACTGCGCGGGCTGGAGAACCCCGCGACCTGCCCGGAGTGCGGAGCCGCACTCGTCAAGAAGTCGACCAAGCGCAAACCCCCGAAGGACGCGTGATGCTCCAGCAGTACGACCAGCGGAACGCGGAACTGATCGTCAACGTGAGCGGCGAGCTCGTCCATCGCGACGAGGCGCGCATCAGTCCGTTCGACTCATCGGTCCAGAACGGGGACGCGGTCTGGGAGGGGCTGCGCGTCTACGACGGGCGGATCTTCCGGCTGACGCAGCACCTGGCTCGCTTGCGTCGCTCGGCGATGGCGCTCGCATACGCGGGCATCCCGACGGATCAGGCGATGACGCGCGAGATCGTGCGCACGCTCGAGGCGAACTCGATGCACGATGGGATCCACATACGCCTGACCCTGACGCGTGGGGTCAAGTACACGAGTGGGTTGGACCCGCGCGTCAACCAGGGGCCGCCGACGCTGATCGTGCTCGCCGAGCACAAGCCGCCGGTGTACGACAAGACCGGCGTGCGTCTGAAGACGAGTGCGCACCGGCGTCCGCCGAGCGACGTGCTCGATCAGCGGATCCACTCATGCAACCAGCTCACCAGCATCCTCGCGAAGCTCGAGGCGAACGCCGCCGGCGCGGACGACGCGCTGATGCTCGACACGCGCGGGTTCGTCGCCGAGACGAACGCGACGCACCTGTTCCTCGTGGATGATGCGGGGACGGAGCCGGTCGTGCGCACGCCCGCGACGGGGGCCTGCCCCGAGGGGATCACGCGCCGGGCGGTGCTGGATGTGTGCGCACAGCACTCGATCGCGCACGAGGTGGCCGATCTCGGCTTGAGCGAGTTCTACCGGGGCGCTGAGGTGTTCTGCACGGGGACGATGGGCGAGATCGCGCCGGTCGTCGAGATCGACGGACGGAGGATCGGAGACGGCTCGATGGGACCGGTCACGACACGGATCAGCGAGTTGTTCGCGGGGCTCGTCGAGTCGGAGAGCGAGCGCGTGCTCGGCTAGCTCGGGCCGGAGTCAGGCGTGGGGTCGCGGGATCTTGCGGGCGGCCTCGACGCGCTCGCGCGCCGGGACGCGCACACGCTTGGCAAGGCCAAGCAGGGACATCGTGCGG
>JANQQG010000254.1 GCA_028285065.1 Phycisphaerales bacterium | reverse complement strand
GCGCACGCGTGCCGGCGATCCTCCCGCTCTTGCTGACCGGGCTGATCCTCGGCAAGTCGGGCGCGAACCTGATGGCCCTGGAGAAGCCGCTGATCGACGCGGGGACGCTCGGGCCTGGCGGGCTCAGCGGCCTCGTGACGGTCGCGATCAGCATCCTGATCTTCGAGGGCGCGTTGCACCTTGACCGGCGCATGCTGCGCACAACACCCAAGGCAACGTGGCGCATCCTCACGATCGGGGCGCTGGTGACGTGGGCCGGCGCGACACTGCTCGCCGCCTGGCTGCTCCCCATCTCCATCGAAGCCGCCATCGTCCTCGGCGCGATCGTCATCGTCACCGGGCCGACGGTGATCCAGCCGATCATCCGGCGCGTCCGGCTGACGACATCGCTGAACTCACTGCTCGCCAACGAGGGGATCCTGATCGACGCGATCGGGGCCGTGCTCGCGGTCTCGACGCTCGACGCCGTGATCCAACTCGCGGAGCGTGGTGACGCGGGCGTGACGCCCGAAGCGGTCCTCGAGGCGGTCGGCCTCGTCGCGACCAAGCTGATCGCGGGGCTGGTCATCGGCATGCTGTTCGGATCTGTGACGGCGACGGTGATGCGCCGCATCTCGGCCGCCGAAAGACGCGAGGGCAACACCGGGAGCGCCACCCTGCAGCTGCTCGCCATGGGCGGGTGCATGACCGCCGTTGGCCTCAGCGAGATGATCGCCGCCGAAGCCGGGCTGGCCGCGGCGACCGCCTGCGGGTTGGTGATCGCGCGCACGCGGATCCTGGGACTGAGCGATCTGCGCAAGTTCAAGGAGCTGATCGCGGGCTTCTTCCTCGCGGTGCTGTTCGTGCTGCTGGCGTCGCGGATCGAGATCCGGGCGATGCTCTCCACCGACTCCTGGCGCGAGGTCGTCTTCGCGATCTTGCTGCTCCTGGTGGTCCGCCCACTCAACGTCTTCTCGTCCACGTTCGGCTCGGCTCTCTCGATCCGCGAGCGCTTGTTCGCCTCGACCTTCGCGCCGCGCGGGATCGTCGCGGCTTCGATCGGCTCGATCGCAGCGATCCGTTTGACCGAGGCGGGCTTTGCCAATGCCGAGCGGATCGAGAGCGCGGTCTTCATCGCGATCACGATCACCGTGCTGGGCGCAACACTGAGCGCACGGCGCCTGGCGATCGCGCTGCGCGTGCTGGCACCGAAGCCCAACGCCGTGCTCGTCGTCGGCGCGCACCGCCTGGGGCGCGAGCTTGCTCGGGCCCTGGCCGAGGCCGGCGTGAGCGTGCGCGTGGTCGACCGCAACGCGAGCGAACTCGCGGCCGCCTCGAGCTGGGGTATCCCCACCGAGCTCGGCGACGCGACTGATTTCCGCTGGATGGAAGAGGATGCGGCCCCCGCCAACCTGGGCTGGGTGGTCGCACTCACGGGCAACGCAGGCGTGGACAAGGTCATCGGGAGATGGGCTGTCGCACGCTGCGGCCCGGGTCACGGGCTGATCCTCAACGAAGAGGACGATGCCGGCGCCGTGCGTCCGGCACTGAGCCTCGACCTCTCTCTCCGCGGGTACCTCGCAAAGTTGGAGGACGGCTCGCTCGGCGTCGTCACCACCACCGACCCGCCGATCGACTTCACGCCCTTCGCGGCGGTCCACGCCAAGAACGTGCGCCTCATCGCGGCCGGCGAGGGGATCCCGGACATGCCCGAAGGGACCACCTACGTGGGTCTGGCCCCAAAACAGGCCGGCGACGCCGCCTAGCTGGTCCGACTCCGTACGGCTTGGCCGGGCCCGGGCCGGGGTCTACAGTTGCCCTCGCGCCGGGCGACCCCTCCTCCCCCACTCGGGGAGACCCACAGCCCCCGTCAAGGCTCGGGCCACCAGGCCCGCCAGCTCGGCGCAGGTCTGTCAGAAACTCGCACGGCGCATCGGAGCGTCGTGCGGGCGACGGGCCCCGCTCTCGGCGACAGGCGCCGGGACGCTCGGCAACCCCCCGCCCCCGTGCGATCGCGCGGGCCGGGATGGAGAAGAAACAGCATGGTCCGCATCCGCATGAAGCGCATGGGTCGGCGCAACCGCCCCTTCTACCGCATCAACGCCATCCACAAGGGCACCCAGCGCGACGGTCGCGTCATCGAGCGCCTCGGCTGGTACAACCCGCTCGCCGCCGAGAACGAGAAGAGCGTCGAGATCAACGCCGAGCGCATCAAGCACTGGATCGGTCACGGCGCCCAGGCCAGCGACTCCGTCCTCGACATCCTCAAGAAGGAGGGTGTGATCGACGAGGCCTACTGGCAGGAGAAGCGCGGCAAGTACATCGACGCGCGCAAGGCGCTCAAGCTCAAGGAACTCGAGGCCAAGAAGGCCGCCGAGGCAGCCGCCGCTAAGGCCGAGGCCGAGGCGAAGGCCGCCGAGGAGGCAAAGGCCAAGGCTGAAGCCGAAGCCAAGGCTGCCGAGGAAGCCGCGGCCGCCGAGGCACCCGCCGAGGACGCCGAGTCCGAGTGATCCCTGCGGGCCCTCCGCCCTCGATCACGCAGAACTAGGAACAACGAGGGCCCGGAGCGATCCGGGCCTTTTTCATGCGCATCGACGTCCTCACCACATTCCCTGAGATGTTCGAGCCCGCGCCCCCCGGCGTCCTCGGCGTCTCGATCCCCAAGCGCGCCATCGAGGCCGGCCTGCTCAGCGTCTGCGCCACCGACATCCGCGCCTTCACGCAGAACAAGCACGCCAAGACGGACGACCGTCCCTTCGGCGGCGGGCCCGGCATGGTCATGACCTGCCAGCCCGTATTCGACGCCGTGACCCACGTCGAGGCGCTCGACCCGACGCCCCCCACTCGCATCCTGCTCACGCCCCAGGGACGCCTGCTCGACCAGCCGACCGTCGAGGATCTGGCCGCCCGCCCGCGCCTGCTCCTGATCGCCGGGCACTACGAAGGCATCGACGAGCGTGTCATCGAGCGCCTGGACCCGATGGAACTCAGCGTCGGGGACTATGTGCTGTCCGGGGGTGAGCTGGCCGCCCTGACCCTGATCGACGCGATCACGCGCCTGCTCCCCGGCGCCCTCGGTCACGACGACTCCGCCGGCCAAGACAGCTTCAGCCCCGACCCTCAAACCGGGCGTCGTATCCTCGACTGCCCCCACTACACCCGCCCACGCGTCTGGGAGGGCATGGAGGTTCCCGAGGTCCTGCTCAGCGGGGACCACGGGGCGATCGAGCAATGGCGGGCAGAGCAGCGTCTGGCCCGCACCCGGGAGCGTCGCCCGGACCTGCTGGGGCTGGACGAGGGGTAGCGCGTGGACCCGGTGCCCCCCTAGTGGACCCCCCCCTGACGCAGCGCTACCCTTGCCTTCGCCCTACAAGGGCCGATTGTGAACCCCCAGAAGACCAGGTGATTGCGATGAACGCCCGCGACATCCTCGACTCGATCGAGAAGGACCACCTCAAGACCGATCTCCCGACCCTCTCGGTCGGTGACACGGTCAACGTGCACGTGCGGATCATCGAGGGCCAGAAGGAGCGCGTCCAGATCTTCCAGGGCGTGCTCATCGCCCGGCGCGGACGCGGGATCAACGAGACGATCACCGTCCGACGGATCGTCGACAACATGGGCGTCGAGCGCACCTTCCCGATCAACTCGCCCAAGATCGCCAAGTACGAGGTCGTCCGTCGCGGCGACGCCCGCCGGGCCAAGCTCTACTACCTCCGCGATCGCGTCGGCAAGAGCCGTCGCCTCCGCGACCGCCGCCGCAGCCTCAAGCACGTCGCCGGCGAGAAGACCGTGGGCAACTGAGCCAACGGCACAACCGAACATCACACAAGAGCCCGGGTTCATCCCGGGCTCTTTCTTTGCGCAGTCACCGCGGAGTAACCTTCTCCCATGAAGGCCGTCATCACAACACAGCAAGGCTCGCCCGTCGCCCCCAACATCCAGGTCGGCGACTTCCCCGAGCCGGGGCCGCTCGCAAAGGGCCAGGTCCGCCTCCGCGTCCTCGCCTCCGCGCTCAACCAGCTCGACCTCTGGGTCGGCCGCGGCGTCCCGGGCCTCGAGCTCGACTACCCGCGCGTCTCGGGCTGCGACGCCTGCTGCGAGGTCACCGAGACCGGACCAGGCGTCCACGACTCCTGGCTCGGCAAGCGCGTGATCGTCAACGCGGCCATCGACCACCCGCGCGCCCCGCGACCCGGCGAGCCGCCGGCCAGCGACGTCCCGCCGAACTACATGCTCCTCGGCGAGCACCTCAGCCCCGGCTTCCACGCTGAACAGGCGGTGGCGCCGATCACGCAGCTCCAGGTCGTCCCCGACGACACCGACCCGACCCACGGCGCCGCCTTCGGGCTCACCTTCCTGACTGCCTGGTCCATGCTTGTGACCAAAGCGCAGATCAAGCACGGCCAGCTCGTCCTCATCACCGGCATCGGTGGCGGCGTCGCACTGGCTGCCATGGCCATCGCCAAAGCGCACGGCTGCAGGGTCTGCGTCACCAGCCGCCACCAGTGGAAGCTCGACAGAGCCCTCGCGCTCGGCGCCGACCACGCCGTCCTCGACGAGGGGCAGGACTTCTCCAAGGACGTGCGCACCTGGAGCAGCAAGCGCGGCGTCGACATCGCCGTCGACTCCTCAGGCAAGGCCACCCACCTGCGCGCGCTCAAGTCGCTGACGGCCGGCGGCGCCTACGTCACGCCCGGCTGCACCAGCGGACCGGATGCCGTGACTGACCTGGCGCGCATCTTCTGGCTGCAGCTGCGCATCCTCGGCTCGACGATGGGCACGGCCACGGAGTTCGCAGAGGTCACCACACTGCTCAGCCAGAAGCGTGTCGAGCCGGTTGTCGACAAGGTCTTCAAGGCCGACGAAGCACGGCACGCCTTCGAGCGACTCGAAGCAAGCGAGCAGTTCGGAAAGGTCGTGATCGACTGGCGCTGAGCCTCAGCCCTGCGCCCGAATCTTCTCGAGCGTCCCCGTCGTGCTCTTCCCGTCGATCATCTCAAGCAGTTCCACGCGCCCGCCGATCGACTTGACGAACTTCGCGCCCGGCACCTGATCGATCGAGTACTCCGCGCCCTTCACCAGGACGTCCGGACGCACCGACTCGATGACGCGTTCAGGCGTGTCCTCGTCAAAGACCACCACGGCACCGACGCACTCAAGGCCGCTCAGGAGCTCCGACCGATCACGCTGGTTGTTCACGGGGCGGTCCGGGCCCTTGCCGAGGCGCCGCACGGAGTCGTCTGAGTTCACGGCAACGATCAGCCAGTCCCCCAGAGCCGCGGCTCGCTTGAGGAGGCTCAGGTGTCCCGCATGCAGAATGTCGAAGCACCCGTTGGTGATGACAACCTTCTCGCCGAGCTTCTTGCGTCGCTCGGTCTCCTTGGCGAGGGCATCGAGCGCGTGGATCTTCTTGGAGCCGCGACCCGCGCGGTCCTCGACCTCACGACGCAGAACTTCCAGCGGGACCGGCTCGACACCCACGACCTGCACGACCAGACCGGCCGCGATGTTCGCAAGGCGAACGCCGTCCAGCCACGACCACCCGTTGGCGCGTGCGGCCCCAAGTGCTGCGATGACCATGTCCCCCGCACCCGTCACGTCGTACACCTCGCGCACGACCGTGGGCACGTGCGTCCAGCCCGACCCCTCGGACAGCAGGGCGCCCTGACGATCCAGCGTCAGCACGACGGCATCGGCTTCCAACTGTCCAGCGAGTTGGTCGGCGACCGGCGCGATCGCCTCGACCGTGGCCGTATCCATCTCCGCGAACCCGGTCGCCTTGGCGGCCTCCGACCGGTTCGGCGTGATCGCTGTGCACCCGTGGTAAACCGAGAAGTCGGCCGCACCGGCCGGATCGACGAGCACCTCGACGCCCGCGTCCTTGCACAGCTCGATCACGCGCGCGCACACAGCCGGCGTGCACACACCCTTGGCGTAGTCCTCGATGAACACGACGACCGAGCCGCTGCCGCCAGCACGCGCTTCGGCCAGCGAAGACTCGAACGACGCGAGCAAGCCAGCCGTGGCCTCGTCCGACAACGCCTTGCGCGACTCGTGGTCGACTCGGAACATCATCTGCGGGTGCCGATGCTGGGCGAGACCGATGAGGCGGCGTTTGAGCGTCGTCGGGCGCCAGGGGTCGGTCGTGACGCCGCGCGTCTCGACGCCCGCATCGGCCAGGCTCGTGCGCACACCGGTCGCCTCGAGGTCGTCACCGACGACGCCGAAGGCGTGGACCTGCCCACCGAGGGCCGCGAGGTTCAGGCAGAGGTTGGCGGCCCCACCGGCGCGTCGCTCGACGCGCTGGAC
>JANQQG010000095.1 GCA_028285065.1 Phycisphaerales bacterium | reverse complement strand
TGCGAGCGCTGCGTGTGCTGCTCAGGCCGCGCGTGCTCGTGGCGCTCGCCGGGACGATCTTGGCGTTGGAGTTGATCGGCCTGACGATCGCACAGGGGCCGACGGGGCTCTACGTCGCGATGGCATCGCCGGTCGCCGTCGTCATCCTCACGCTGCTGATGCTGATCGCGGCGGCCCTGTGGACGGCACCCTCGTGGTACGCCCGCCAGGCCTCCGACGCCTTCCTCGCCAGCTCACGCTGCCCGAGTTGCAACTACGACCTGAGCGGCATCGCGCCCGAAGAGGACGAGCGAGTCGTCTGCGCCGAGTGCGGGGCGGCCTGGGCATCGTGGCGCATCGGCGAACAACCGGGCAACGCCGAGCCGCGCGTGGTCGTGATCCCCGATCGTCCGAGCGTTGTCGGGCGTGCGGATCAGGCCAGCGCCTGATCGATGTCGTCGATGATGTCGCTGACGTCCTCGACGCCGACGCTGAAGCGCACCAGCGAGTCGCTGATGCCGAGCTTGGCACGCTCCTCGGCCGGGACCGAGGCGTGGGTCATGATGCCTGGGTGCTCGATGAGCGACTCGACGCCGCCGAGCGACTCGGCCAGCGTGAAGAGCTGGAGCTTCTCGAGGAAGCCGCGCGATTCGTTGATCCCGCCCTTGAGGAACGCGGTGATCATCCCGCCGAAGCCGCCGCACATCTGCTTCTTGGCGACGTTGTGCTGGGGGTGGCTGTCGAGGCCCGGGTAGACGACGCGATCGACCTTGGCGTGCTCGACGAGGTGGCCCGCGACCTTGGCCGCGTTCTCGCAGTGACGCTGCATGCGAAGATGCAGCGTCTTGGTCGAGCGCAGGGTCAGGAAGCAGTCCATCGGTCCGGGCACCGCCCCGACGGAGTTCTGCACGAACTTGAGGCGCTCGTGGAGGTCATCGTCGTTGACCATCAGCGCGCCGCCGACGACGTCCGCGTGCCCGCCGAGGTACTTCGTCGTGCTGTGGCTGACGACGTCCGCGCCGAGCGAGAGCGGGTTCTGCAGGGCGGGGGTCGCGAAGGTGTTGTCGGCAACGACGAACGCCTTGCCGCCGGTCGCGTCCTTGGCCATCTGGCTGATTGCCGCGATGTCGATGACCTTGAGCGTGGGGTTGGTGGGGGTCTCGAGCCAGACCATCCTGGTCTTGTCGGTGAACGCGGCCCGGGTCGCGTCGTGGTCGGTCATGTCGACGCGCGTGATGGAGATGCCCATCTGCTCGAAGACGCGCTTGAAGATGCGGTACGTCCCACCGTACACGTCGTCGCAGAGCAGGATGTGGTCGCCGGTGTTGAGCAGGTGGCAGCAGCAGTCGATCGTGGCGACTCCGGAGCCGAAGCTGAGGCCGTACTTGGCGCCCTCGAGTGATGCGAGGTTCGTCTCGAGGGCCGTGCGCGTCGGGTTGGCCGAACGCGAGTAGTCGTACGGCTCCTTGAACACGCCCGGGCTCGTCTGCGCGTACGTCGAGGTCATGTACACCGGCACCGAGATCGCACCGGTCGTCGGGTCGGGGCGGCAGCCGGCGTGGATGCAGCGGGTGGCGAAGCGTGCGTTCTCTTTGTCCATCGGGAGTCACCCTTGAAAGGGGCCGGGCGCCTCGCGGACGCCGCTGCCAAACACATCGGTGCGAACGAGCAGTGGGGGGCGGTCGGGAACGGAGGACCTACGTGGCGGCAGCGACCTGGTCACGGCGCACGAGGTAGTCGATCAGATCGATCTTCGAGATCACGCCGACCAGTTCGTTGGCGTCCACGACGACGGCCACAAGGTCGCCCTCGAGGATGGGGAACAGCTCCTCGAGGCGCGCCTTGGGGTAGACCAGCCCGGCGATTTCGTGGGCGACCTTGGAGACGGGCGTGGTCGGCTCGACCTCGCCCGCGTGCAGCGAGCGGAGCAGGTCGAGCTCGTGGACGATCTGGGTCGGGCGCTGGCCGTTGGCGGCCAGGGGAACCTGGCTCACGCCGCTGTCGCGGAGCAGGGCGATGACGTCGCGGACGGAGTCGGTCGGCTTGGCGGTGATAACGCGCGCGTCCCGCTCGGCCAGCAGGTCCTCGACGAGGCCGAGGTCCGGGCCGGTGTCCATGAAGCCGAAGTCCTTCATCCACGCTTCGGAGAGGTACTTGGTCACGTACCGAGACGCCGAGTCGCACAGCGTGCAGACGATCGTCTTGCTCGGGCCGAGGATCTTTGCCTGCTCGACTGCGGCGTGCACGATCGAGCCGCTGGACCCGCCGCACCAAAGGCCTTCCTCGCGGACGAGGCGCCGCGCCATGACGAACGAGTCCTTGTCGTTGACCTGGACCATGTCGTCGACGTTGTCGAACTTCATGGCCCCGCACTCGATGTCCTCGCCGATGCCCTCGACCTTGTAGACGTAGGGCGTGGGCATCGTGCCGGTGTGGAACAGGTGGTAGTGGACGGAGCCGAGGATGTCGACGCCGATTGTCTTGATCGACGGCTTGTGCTCCTTGATGTACTTGCTCGTGCCGCTGACGGTGCCGCCGGTGCCCGTGGCGCCCATGAAGACGTCGAAGTCTCCGCCGGTCTGCTCCATGATCTCGCGACCGGTGGAGTTGTAGTGGGCTTCGATGTTCCACTGGGTGTGGTACTGGTTGACGTAGAAGGAGCCGGGGGTCTCCTCGGCGATGCGCTTGGCGGTGTTGACGTAGTGGTCGGGTGAGTCTCCGGGCACGTCTGTCGGGGTGATGACCACCTCGGCGCCGAAGGCCTTGAGCGAGTCGACCTTCTCCTGGCTCATCTTGTCCGGCATCGTGAACACGCACCGGTAGCCCTTGACGGCTGCGGCCATCGCTAGGCCCATGCCGGTGTTGCCGCTCGTGTTCTCAACGATCGTCCCGCCGGGCTTGAGGACGCCTTCTTCCTCGGCCTTGGTGACGATGTAGTCGGCCATCCGGTCCTTGATCGAACCCGCGGGGTTCATGAACTCGCACTTGGCGAGGATCGTCGCGGCACCCTCCGGGACGACCTTGTTCAGGCGCACCAGGGGCGTGTTGCCGATCGCGTCCAGGATGTTCTCGTAGCTCTTCATGCGTCCTCCGGGGTCAGGCCCAAGATTAGGCGTTCTGGCCCCCTGAGGTCGCCCTACAAGACCACCTGCCCGCCGCAGACCACGCTGGCGACCGCCCGACCGCCGAAGTCGTAGCCCAGGCTCCGCTCGTCGCGGTGGCGGAGGACGACCACGTCGGCCCTGGCGCCCGGTGAGAGCGTCCCCCGATCGTCCAGACCGAGCAGCTGGGCCCCGTTGACCGTCGAAGCGCCGATCGCCTCAGCGGCCGTCAGACCGAGCTCACGACAGGCCAGGGCGATCGCCATCGGCATCGACCAGCAGGGAGCCGAACCAGGATTGCAGTTGGTCGCGATCGCCAGGGCTCCGCCGGCATCCACGAACGCGCGCCCGTCGGCGTACCGCCCGTCCACGTGGAAGCCCGAGCAGGGGAGCATCACGCCGAAGGTGCCGGACTCGGCAAGCGCCCGCAGTTCGTCGGGGCGCGAGGCTTCCAGGTGGTCGACGGAGTGCGCGCCGAGGTGGATGGCCGCGGGGATCATGCCGAGCGAGTTGAACTGGTCGGCATGGATGCGGAACGGGTGCCCGAGTTCCTGACCACGCTCGAAGAGACGCAGGCAGTCGTCCAGCGACCACGCGCCCTGCTCGCAATAGGCGTCGAGTGTGATCCCTGGGAACGCCTCCGAGACGGCGCTGAGCGTCTCGTCGATGGTGCGCTCGACA
Source organism: Phycisphaerales bacterium (assembly GCA_028285065.1). Lineage (GTDB taxonomy): Bacteria > Planctomycetota > Phycisphaerae > Phycisphaerales > UBA1924 > JANQQG01. The sequence continues at coordinate 1,674 of JANQQG010000095.1, read as the reverse complement.
AACGAGGCGTGCTCGCCGTCGATCGCGTGCCCGATGCACGCGGTGGGGATCAGCGTGCCGCTCCACGACTTCGCGGCATCCGTGATCGCGCCGAGCATCTTGAGCTCGTCGTCGGTCGAAAGGCCGTACCCACTCTTGACCTCGACGGTGGTCGTTCCCTCGCCGAGCATCGCGTCCAGGCGATCGAGCAGGCCCGCGCAGAGTTCCTGGCGGCTCGCCTCACGCACGGCGCGGACGGTCGACATGATCCCGCCGCCGGCTTGGAGCAACTCGAGGTAGGTCGCGCCGCGCTTCTTCATCTCCCACTCATCGAGGCGGTCGCCCGCCCAGCACGCGTGGGTGTGGCAGTCCGTGAAGGCGGGCATGACGACGCGCCCGGCGGCCTCGATGACGTCGGCGCCTTCCGGCGCCTTGAGCCCATGGCCGATGGCGCGGATCTGCGCGCCGTCGATGAGAACATCGGCGCCGTCCAGCGCGCCGAGGTGTGCCAGGTCGTTGCCACGTCGCGGACCGCTCGGGCCCGCGTGGCCATCGAGGGTGAGGACGCGTCCGTTGCGGATCAGGAGCGCCATGTCACACGTCCCGTCTGGCGACGCCGTGCAGGAAGCGGAGGACGAGGTGCGCGGCCAGGCGTGCCGTGCGCTCGTCCTGGTCGTGGGCGGGGCAGAGCTCCATGACGTCGAAGCAGCGCACGTGCTTGGACTCACCGGCGCCCTGGGCGAGGCGTTCGGCCTCCCAGGGCGTCAGCCCGCTCGGGTTGGCCGCGCTCACGCCCGGCGCGAACGCGCCGTTCATCCCGTCGAGATCGATCGAGACGAAGGACGGGCCGTCCGGAATGAAGCGAGACGGATCGCTCGGGCCGTCGACGGACCGGAGCTGATCGACGGTGACGATCGTGCCGCCGTTGGAGGTGAACCACGCGCCGTGCTCGCTGGTGTTGACCAGGGGATCCGCGCCGATGCACCAGATGCGCGAGGCATGCTCACCCTCGATCAGACGCCGGAAGGGCATGCCCGATCCCTCGGCGTCGCGCACGTCCAGGTGGGCGTCGAGGTAGACCCCGTCCATGGGCCCGTGCACGTCCGCGACCGCGCGAACGAAGGGGTAGGTCAGGTCGTGCCCTCCGCCAATCCCGAGCGGGATCAGCCCGAGTTCGGCGATCGCCACGACGGCCTCGGTCACGCGATCGTGCGTCTCGGTCAGCGTCTTGCCCGGGATGATGTCGCCGCAGTCGAGGACGTGCGGGTAGGGGGGGTCGTCGTTGAGCGGCATGGCGACGCCGTAGCGGGCGAGCGCTGCGCGGAAGGCGTGCGGGCCCTCGCGCGCGCCCAGACGTCCGCCGTTGAGACCGACGCCGGTGTCGTCGGCGAGGCCGATCAGTCCGACGCGGCACTTGGAGACGACGTCCGCGAACGCGTCGCGATCGTCGAGGTAGTCCGTCCGGTTCTTGTAGATCGCCCCGGCGAAACGCCCGAGCTTGGTCTCGGGCCAGATGGGCGGCGCAACATGCGGGATCATGCGCTCAGCATACCCCGCCCGACGTCGCTGACGCGTCCGCCTACCAGTCGCGCATCGGGATGTCGGACTTCTGCTCGTCGGCGCAGCGACGCGCTTCTTCGTACCCGGCATCCGCGTGGCGGAATACGCCCATCGCCGGGTCGTTGGTCAGGACGT
>JANQQG010000230.1 GCA_028285065.1 Phycisphaerales bacterium | reverse complement strand
CCCCCCCCTCCCCCGTTCCCCGTCAGACAGACAGCGAGGCAGCAAGTGATGAAGATGACCAAGTGCGATGGCGCGGGCGCCACACGGACTCTGCCGGCGAGTGCGGCACACGCCGGGGTTGATTGGGGGCTGCTTGCGCGTCGGTTCGGGGCGGTGTGGCTGATCGCGTTTGCGACTGGGCTGTGTGCGCACATCGCGATCCCGCTTCCGCATACACCGATCCCGGTCACGTTGCAGACGTTCGCGGTCGTTGGTGGGGCGCTCGCGTTCGGGCCGCGCCTTGGCGTGATCGGCATGCTGCTCTACCTCGCGCTCGGTCTGGTCAGTCCGTGGTTCTTCGCGGAGGGCAAGAGCGGGGTCGATGTTCTGTTTGGTGCGTCGGGCGGGTATCTCTTCGGCTTCATCATTGCGGCGCCGGTTGTCGGCGCGATGCTGGGTGTCAAGAGGGGTGCGAAGCCGAGTTGGGACCGCCTCGCCTGGAGCGTTCTGGCTGGGTACGCGATCATCTTTGTGTTTGGTTTGATCTGGCTGTGGATCGCGATGGGATCGAACGTGTCGTTCGAGGCGTTGTCCGATCTGCTGTGGGCGGGTCTTTGGCCGTTCATTCCTGGCGCGGCGATCAAGGCGGGCGCCACCTTGGGTCTTGGTCGTGTGCTGCGCCGGGTGGGTGAGGGCGTGCGCTGGTGAGCACGGCGGCATGAGCTTCCCCGTTGGCGACTGGCAGTTCTGGGTTGTGACGGCCTGCTTCGTGCTTGCGCTGGTGTGGCTGCTGCGCGGGGTGCTTCCCGGGAAGAAGAAGCGCAAGGCCAAGCGGAGCGCGACGCGTGCGACGCTGACGGTGGAGGGGCGGAGCCCGGGGGCCAGCAAGGACAAGTAGATCCTGTGGTCGCGCCCTAGAGTCCTGCGGAGACTCGTCATGGGTGCTGGAGCGGTTCCCGTTTCCGATCCGTCACCATCGCGGGCGACGCGTGAGCGGCTCGCGCCGCTGTACGAGCAGGGCACCCGACCCGTCACGATCCATCTTCTTTCGGCCGCGGCGCACCTTGGGCTGGTTGTTCTTGCGCTCGTGCTGTGGCGCATGGGCGTTGGTCAGTCGGGGTGGGGCGTGTGGGCGTGGTGGTCGGGGCTGCCGGTGGTGTTCCTGGCGATTGCTTGGATGGACCATGCGGCGCTGACGCGGCTTCATGAGGCGGCTCATTCGACGCTGACGCGTTCGCGTGTGCTGAACGAGTGCATGGGGATTGTGATCGGGACGGTGTCGTTGACGCCGCTGAGTGTGTACCGGTACGTGCACCATCAGCACCATGCGTACCTGGCGGGTCCGAAGGATCCGGAGTTCTGGCCGTACAGCTTGCCGGGGACGTCGCGTGCGCTTCGGCTGTTCTATGCGGCGGCGGAGCTTGGGTTCGGGTGGGTGGTGACGCCGGGGCTGTACTCGTTCCGGACGGCGTGCGCGTGGCGGACGATTCCGCCGGTGCGTCGTCGTCGGTTGGTGGTTGAATGGGCGCTCTTGGTGGTGGTGTGGGTTGGCGTGCTCGTGGTTGTGGACGTGAACGGGTGGTGGGGGTGGTTCCTGGTCGGGCACGTGATCCCGGCGTGGATCGCGGGGACGCTGCAGACGATCCGGAAGTTCACGGAGCATCTGGGGCGCGCGGGTGACACGATCCTGGCGATGACACGGACGGTCGTGTATCGGGGGCGCGTGGGGCGTGGTGCGTCGAAGACGCAGTTGCACGTCGAGCATCATGCGACGCACCATCGGTGGGCGCGGCTTCCGTGGCAGACGCTGCCCGAGGCGACGCCGATCGTGTACGAGCATGGGGATGAGGGCCCGGTGTTTCCGAATCACTTCGCGGCGGTTCGTGACATGTTGCCGCACCTGTTGGACCCGAAGGTTGGTCCTCAGTGGGGGGAGCTCGATCGTTGAGTGTTGGGGGGGTGGCTCTCGAGCGCACGGCGTGAGCTGGCGGTATCGTGGGCGCCCCGATGAACGAGAGTCCTCCATCTCGCGATGATGCTCCTGCCGAGGAGCTGCCCGATGGTGAGGGGTATCCGGAGGCGCGCCCGGGGACGGACGGGCGTCGGCGGCGCAATGGTGTGGATCCGGCGGCGTGGGGGAAGATCTCGACCGCGCTTGAGGAGGGGGATTTCCTTGCGGGTCCGAAGCGGCGCGGTTCGGAGTTCATGCGGACGCTGCGGATCGGCGCGGAGTTCATCCGTGGGTTTCGGCGACTGCACTTTGTGGGGCCGTGCGTGACGGTGTTCGGGTCAGCGCGGTGGGAGGAGGACCACCAGTACTACGACCTGGCGCGTCGTGCGGCGGCTCGGTTGTCGCGGCTCGGGTTCACGATCATGACCGGTGGCGGGCCGGGCGTGATGGAGGCGGCCAACCGTGGTGCGCGCGAGGTGGGTGGTCGGAGCGTCGGCTGCAACATCAAGCTGCCGATGGAGCAGGAGCCGAACCCGTACCTGGATACGTTCATCGACTTCGAGTACTTCTTCGTGCGCAAGGTGATGCTCGTGAAGTACTCGTATGCGTTCGTCGCGCTGCCTGGTGGGTTCGGGACGCTGGACGAGGTGTTCGAGACGGCGACGTTGATTCAGACGGGGAAGATCCACGACTTCCCGGTCGTGCTGATGGGGTGCTCGTATTGGCGGCCGCTAATGGACTTCATCAAGGGGACGCTGCTGGAGGAGGGGGCGGTGAGCCCGCAGGACCTGGACATCCTGTTGTGCACGGACTCGATCGACGAGGCTGCGGCGTTCATCGCGGACAGCGCGCAGCGTCGGTTCGGGTTCACGTGGCGGAAGAAGCCGAGGCGGAGCTGGTTTCTGGGTGAGCGTGAGCCGGGCGGGGAGGAGCGCTAGGGCGACTCGCCCGGTCGCTTCTGGAGCGGCTCGATCTGGACGAGCAGCAGCCTTGTTTGGCTCTTCCAGCGGGTGAAGACGCCACCTTGCCCGGTCGCGTCACCCTTGATGCTGGCGAACTGTTCCTCATCAAGCATGCGACTGATCACGCTTTGAGTCTCGCCCAGGATTTTGGCGGTGTCACCAACCCAGAACGCGAGGGTCCGGTTTGCGCGGGTTGCGTTCTCTGCCGCAGCGTCGGCATCATGTGCCGCTCTCTGGGCGCTGGAAGCGACAACCGAGACAGATGCAGCCGCGTCGTTGGCCCGTTTGGCCGCAGCATCGGCTCGCTCGGTCGCTCCCTCAGAGTTCTTCACTTGCTCGTCTGTAGGGAATCGCGACTCGAGGGTGGAGGCTCTGGTCTCCAGTACCGTGAGTCTCCCCTTGGGCCCAGCGAGCGCGGCCACTCGGGAGTTGATGTTGCCGAGGAACCACACGCCCCCCCCTGCAGTCACGACGACTAGCAGGACAAGTGCGATAGCGATCTTGAACTGCGCGCGAATCACAGCGATCTCGGTGCTGAGCGCCTGGAGCGCCTTCCGGTCCTCCTCCCTGCGGTCGAGCATCTCCTTTAGGTCTTCACGTAGCGATGCGACTTCATTCGTCTCCACGGCACGTTACTCCTGCCGGCAACCGGCGCATGGGTGAGCGTCCAGCGTCCTTGTGGAGCGCGGGGTGAGCAATCACCCGGGCAGGGCAATCTGGGTCAGAATCTGAGTGGGGCCTCGACGGCGCGTGCGGAGGTCGAATGCGGGCGACAGGAGTCGAACCTGCACGGCCTTGCGGCCACGGGAACCTAAATCCCGCGCGTCTGCCAGTTCCGCCACGCCCGCTGAAGCGTCGAATCGTAGCAATCGCTCACGGTGGCCCCTGCTGATCGTCTATCATCCACCGAACCGGTGGGAACAGCGAGGGGATTCCATATGGCAAGCGGTTTCTGCGATCGGATGGGCCTGAACGTGGCTCCACTGGTGCTGCGGCTGGTGCTCGCGTTGGTGTTCATCTGGGCGGGGTTGGGCAAGATCCAGGCGACGATGCCCGTCGACTCGCCTGAGATGGCGGAGTCGCTCCGGGAGATCGGGGTGGACGTTCCGGAGCTGGAGACGTGGCCGACGAGCGTTGAGGAGATGCCGAGCGTGCGGCGCGTGCATGGGCTTGCGCTGAGCATCAAGACTGCCGCGCATCCGCCTGTGAGGGTGTCGGCCGAGGCGGGGTCCGAGGAGGGCGTGGATGAGAACGGGGTGGCGACCGCTCCGTCAGCGATCTGGCCCAAGGCGCTTGCGAAGGGGTCGATGCCGAAGCTGCTGGCGATCAGTGTGGTGATCGTGGAGCTTGCGGGGGGGATGCTGCTGCTCGCGGGGCTCTTGTCGCGCGTGTGGGCGCTGTCGCTGGGAGGGGTCATGCTCGGTGCGATCTGGTTGACGCAGATCGGGCCGGCTGTGCAGGCGGGTGGGATCCTGCCGGACTACCCGGCGTTCGACATGGCGTGGACGAAGCTGTTCTTCCAGCTCTCGCTGTTGGGCGCGGCTCTTGCGTTGGCACTGCTCGGTTCCGGTGCGTTGTCCGTGGATCGCTTGCTTGTGGGCAGGCGTCAGCGGGCTGCGTCCAGCGAGTACGACGATGACGACGACGATTGACCGACTCGCCGGCTGGTTGGCCGGCGCGGGGCTCGGGCGCACGTGGGTGCCGGTCGGGGTGTCGCTTGTCGTGCATGCGCTTGTTGTTGTGGGCGCGGCGACGATCGTGTGGCGTGTGACGCTGCCGCCGCCGCTGCCGCCGGCGGAGAGCGTGTTCTTTGATGACGCGGGTCTTGCCGGCGCTGCGCCGACCCCTCCGGCGAACCAAGCTCCTGCGCCGACGGATGCGACGCCGGCGGACCGAACGCGCGCGAGCGCGAGCGGCGCGGAGGCTGCGG
>JANQQG010000220.1 GCA_028285065.1 Phycisphaerales bacterium | reverse complement strand
CCCCGGCCACACCCCCGGGCGAGCGGACCTCCACCAGCCCCGGCTGGACCCGTCCCTCGGCGATCGCACCGCAAGCCGCGGCACACGAGGCCGACCCGCACGACAGCGTGAACCCCGCACCCGCCTCGCGCGTCAGCAGAACCAACCCCTCCGATGTCACATGCACACGGCTGAGGTTCACGCCACCGAGCCCCTCGCACGCCAGCGACTCGTGCATCGCACGCATCGACGCCAGCGGCGGCACCGCCAGGTCGTACTCCCCCCACACCAGCGCATGCAGGTTGCCCATCGAGACCACCGACATCGCCAGCGACTCGATCCCATCAGTCGCCGTCCGAACCGCACCCTCGCCGAGCCCCGGCTCACCCATCTCGGCGCCGTACCCAGCATCGAGCCGCCGCAGCGCGCGCACGAACCCGCCGACCTCGACGTTGATCGCCCCATCCCACCCATCGTGCCTGTCAAGCCACGCGCCGACGCAGCGCAACCCGTTGCCGCAGGCGAGCCCCTCGCTCCCGTCCGCGTTGAAGATCCGCATCCGCATGCCGGCGCCGTCGAGACTCGGCGGAGCAAGCACCAGCAGTCCATCAGCCCCGATGCCCCGTTTCGAAGCGCACATCGTGATCGCCAGGCTTGAGAGCCATTCATCACCGACGGGCGCGGCCTCGCGTTGATCGACGAGAACGAAGTCGTTCCCGCACGCCTCGACCTTCGCAAACCGCGTGGCGCCCATCGCGTCGGACATCAGAGCGAGCTCCAGAAGATGATCCCCGCCACGCCCGCCAACATCACCAGCGTGAGCCCCTTGATGATCCGTGCGGTCCGGTTGATCGGGAGCGCCGCCTTGGGCGCACCTCGGAGGGACACCAGCCGGTCGATCCGGCCCAGGATCGAGCCGTGACGCCAGGTCCAGCGCTCCGGCGGAACCCCGCTCAGCGCGGCGACGTGCGCCAGCGCGCTGGCCATCGCGCCCGCTCCCGCCCCATCGACCTGCTCCTCCGACTCACTCAAGCACGCGGCCGCGAACGCATCCGCCTGCCACTCGAAGCGCCTGCTGACGAACCCGAAGACGACGACGCCCACGAGCAAACCGACCGCCGTGATCGCGACCTCGACCCCGCTCACACCGATCGCCTCCACGAGCGATCGATCGAGGCCCGGAACGCTTCGCAGCGTGACGTCCGCCAACACCGTCGCAACGAACATCGTCGACCCAAGCGCCAAGACCAGCCACAGCATGTGCCCAAGACGCACGTGAGCAAGCTCGTGCGCCATCACGGCCTCGACCTCCGCCTCCGGCAGACGATCGAGCAGCGCATCCGTCAGCAGCACGAACCGAGCGTGACGCGTCAGCCCCATCACGGCGCCGTTGATCAGCGACCCACGCGTACGCCACACCAGGATGTCCCGCACACGCACACGACACTCGCGGCACATCTCGTCCAAACGCGAACGCGTCGCCCCGGCGCCCAACGACACCGTCGGGAGCACGTGACGCGCAAGCAGCGGCGCCATCAGGAAGATCGCCAGCGCAC
>JANQQG010000211.1 GCA_028285065.1 Phycisphaerales bacterium | reverse complement strand
GCACCGGTCCACCGTCTCGCCCTGCTGGTGGCGCTCCCGCTGGTCAACTGGCTGCTCACCTCGTTGACGTTCTGGGTGCTGACGACCCGCTACGGGAAGGTCGCGCTCTCGGAGATGGCGGGGCTGATCGCCTCAGCGTGGCTTCTGAACATGCTCCCGACGCGCCCGGGTCTGATCGGGCGCATCGCGTACCACAAGAGCGTCAACAAGATCCGCGTTCGCGACTCGGCGAAGGTCATCGGGCACGCGATGCTCGCGAGCATCGCTGGGATCGCGCTCCTCCTGGTCGCGCTCGTCGGCGCACATGCGCTCGCTCAAGGCGGCCAACCGAGCTGGCTCGGACTCGTCGTGATCGGCGCCCCATGCGTCATGCTGCCTGCCTGCGGTCTCGCGATGCGCGCGCGCACGCACCTGGACGCTCTCGCCTGGAGACTCATCGCGGCAACCGGCGTGCGATACGCCGACACGCTCGTTTGGGCAATCCGCTACTGGATCGTGTTCGAGTTGGTCGGGCGCCCGGTCTCTTTGGAGGGGGCGGGTCTGATCGCCGCGATCAGCCAGGCGGCCATGGTCGTGCCGTTCCAGTTCGGGTTCCGCGAATGGGTGGTCGGGGCGTTCAGCGGGCTCTTCCCGGACCCCGGGAGCATCGCGAGCACCACCCAGGGCCTTGTGGACCAGCTTGCGCCCGGGTTGTTGGCGGACGTGATCAACCGGGCCGCAGAGCTCGTATGCGTCATTCCGCTGGGTTTGGCGGCCTCGATCTGGCTGTGGCGTCGTCGCTACCGGATGGCCAGGACCGCCCAGGCGCGGACTTCGTTGGATGAATCGGGCCCGGGACCCGATTGAAACAGGGGACGCACCCTGTGCGGATAGTCGGGTGGCGTCAGGGATGGACGCACCGATGATCAACAAGATCGAACAAGACCACCAACGCTTCCGCCAGATCGTGCGCGGCAAGATCCGTCGCGACCTGCGCCGGTTCATCACGCGCGGCGAGTTCATCGCACGCGAGGGACGCAAGCTCGTCAGCGTTCCGATCCACGACATCGACATCCCCAACATCCGCTACGGCGACAACTCCGGCGGCGTCGGGATGGGCGAGGGTGAAGAGGGCGATGCCGCACCCGGTCAGGGCCAGGGCGGTGCGCAAGGCGGGGAGGACAAGGGCAACCATGTTCTCGAGGTTGATGTGACGCTGGAAGAGCTCGCCGAGATCCTCGGCGAGGAGCTCCAGCTCCCGCGCATCGAGCCCAAGGGCGAGCACCGGCTGACAACCGTCAAGGACAAGTACACGGGCGTGCGTCCGGAGGGTCCCGCGTCACTGCGTCACTTCAAGCGCACGTACCGCGAGGCGCTCAAGCGCCAGCTCGCGATGGGGACGTACGATCCTGAGAATCCAGTGATCATCCCGATCAAGAGCGACCTGCGCTACCGAAGCTGGAACGAGGTCAAGGCGCCTCAGTCCAACGCGGTCATCATCTACATGATGGACGTGTCTGGGTCCATGGGCGCCGAGCAGAAGGAGATCGTGCGCCTCGAGGCGTTCTGGATCGACACCTGGCTGCGCAAGAACTACGAGGGCATCGAGAGCCGCTACATCGTCCACGACGTCGTCGCCGGAGAAGTCGATCGCGAGACGTTCTTCTCCATCCGCGAGGACGGCGGTACACGCATCAGCTCCGCGTACAACGCCGCCAGGGAACTGCTCGACGGCTCCTACGACCCGGCGGACTGGAACATCTACTTGTTCCACTTCTCGGATGGGGACAACTCATCGGAAGCCGACAACCGCCTCTGCGTCGACGTGCTCTCCAAGAGCCTCCTGCCGGTCTGCAACATGTTCGGTTACTGCCAGGTCGCGAGCCCCTACGGCTCCGGTGGGTTCGTCAACGTCCTCCGCGACGCGTTCGGCTCGGGCGACTCCGAGGAGTCCTCCGAGCCTGGAGACACCCCCGCCTCGCGCCTGATCACCAGCAAGGTCCGCGATCGCGACGACATCCTCGATTCGATCCGCACCTTCTTCAAATCCGGACGCTGATCACCGGCGAATCCCCTCTGCGGGCGTGACTCTGCGCGCTCGTATCATCGGGGGTGCGGGAGGGTCCTGGCAGCGGGGGTGAAGGAGTCGGACGAAGGCTTGATCCTCTTCGTCGTCTATGCCGTCGTGACTTGGTATCTCGTCTGCCGCTGGCGGCGGACCTGGCGCGGTGCGCTCACGCTCTGGGTCGCGATGTCGGGGCTGACCGCCGTTGCGTTCTTCCACCTCAAGCTCAACGACTGGACCAACGGCACGATCTATCTGCGTCAGATGCAGACGCTCCTGTACCCGTACATCGCGTTGGTCATGGGCGTCGGCCTCTTCCTGTTCCTGCTCCCGAGGCTGCCGAGTTCCGGGTTCTTCTGCCGCGGGTGTCGCTACGACCTCGACGGGCTCGACATCGACCCGGGCGACTCGGAAGTCCGCTGCCCGGAGTGTGGTGAGATGTGCGAGGTGCCTGACCATGTTCGATACGCGGAGGTCGAGCTGATCGGGCTTCCGGACCCGGCGACGGTCCCCTCGCGGAGGACACGGATGGCCGCGATGCGGATGGCCGAGGAGCGAATGCTCGAGAAGCGTCGCGCGCGTGGATCCCGGTAGTCCTGACGCTAGCCTCGGACGAGGCGAACAAACCCGCCGAGCGCGAGAACCAGCGCCGGCAGGCCTCCGATCAGCGCCCACGTGATCGTCCGGCGTGTCCCTTCGGAGATCGCGCCGATGGTCGGGGCGGCCCGGGCGCTCGCGCTCGCGCCGATCAGGCTCTCGTCACCGGCGAGCCAGAGGATGGACGACTCGAGCAGTTCGAGGTTGCCAGGGTTGAGC
>JANQQG010000203.1 GCA_028285065.1 Phycisphaerales bacterium | reverse complement strand
TCTCGCACGCGGCGCGAGAGCACGTCGCGAGGGCGTCCTTGATCGATCCGTTCGATGATGTCGAGGTGCCAGGTTCTGACCGAGTCGGCTTCGAGGGCTGCGGCGATCAGGGCGCGTGCGCCCAGCGTCGGGTCCGTGGTCACGACATCGTCCAAGGTGCGCGTGCTGACGAGGCGGGCCTCGTCGTCGCGCCCGGCGGCGAGCAGGGTGGCGTGCAGGCCGGCGAGGTGTCGTGATGCGTCGGCGCGCCATGAGGCGAGGGCCATGCGTCGGCGCCACTCAACGGGGTCGTTCTCGATGCGCGTCTCTGCCGCGTCGAGTCGGGCCGCGATGCGATCGACGATCGGGTTGGCATTGCGGACGAGCTCGCCGATGCGGGCCATGGGGTATGCCGCGAGCGGGTCGAGCGACTCGATCAGCGCATCGGCGTCGCCGGGCTTTCGGGCGGGGTCTTGGAGGTATGCGCGTGTGGCGTCGGTCTCACCGAGTGCCGCGTTGAGCATGACGCGGGTCGGCATGTCGTGTTCGTCGAGCGCGCGTCGCCAGGCGCGGACCATCGCTTCGCCCTGGGCGTCGGTGCGTGCCAGCGACGCGACGAGTCCGGCGAGGCGCGCGCGGTCGATGGCGTCGAGGCGCGTGCGCGCCTTCCAGAGGTCTCCGAGCTGCTCTCGGGCTTCCTCGTAGCGTTTGGTCATGAGGAGGGTCTGGGCGAGGTCGAGTGCGGCGACGCCGATCGGTTCGTCCGCCTCGGCGGCGTCGCGAACGCGGTTGCTGAGGGCGACGACGTAGCCATCGGAGCGGGAGAGTGTTGCGAACCAGGCGGGCATGGAGGAGGGAGAGCGGAAGCCGATGAAGCGTCCGACCTCGACTCCGTCGACCAGCGCGACGCAGGTCGGGACGTCGGTCAGTCGCAGGCGCTGGATGAGCGTGTCGTCCTTTGGCGACTCGAGACGCACGAGCAGTGCGTTGCGTTCGAGCCATCCGATGACGACGGGCTGAGTCCAGGTGTGCAGGTCGAGCTTCTTGGAGTTGGGGTTCGGTGCGGCGCTGACCACGATCAAGAAGAGGTCGCGCTCGCGCGTTCGGCGCTCGGCCTCGTCGAAGGAGAGATCGGTGAAGACCTCCGGGACGACGCCGATCTGTGGGCGCGGTCCGCCGCGACGCTCCGGGACGGGCACGTTCGTCTGAGCGCTCGACACGGGTGCGCACACGAGGAGTGCGAGCGTGGCGAGCAGCGTGCCTGGTGCAGTCATTCGCATGGACTGTTCTTCGGTCGGGCGGGGCGGCGGATTGACGGGGGGTTGCCGGACTGAACGGGGGGGCGAGTGGGGGGGGGCGGAAGGGGGGTCTAGCTGGGCTCGTTCTTCGCCTGCTCGATCGCGTGTTCGAGGCGCTCTGAGAGGTTATCCAGGTCGAGGCTCGAGTCGGCCTCGAGGAGCTCGCTGATCAGTTGCCGGTGCATGGGGCGTCCCTGACGGGCCTTGATGGCCGTCTCGACCAGGAACAGACGGATCTTCGGGCCGTCGAGGATGTCGATGGCGAACTCCGCGGTGATCCTCGCCTCTCGCTCGCGTCCGGCGGCCAGGAGTGCGGCGTGGATCTCGGAGGCGCGGCGCACGAAGTACCAGCGATGCACCTCCGCGTGGGCGATGCGGTCTGGCGGGGCCGAGCCGGGCGGTGGCTGCTCGTCGAGGAGCTGCATCGAGGCCCAGTGGATGGCGTCGACGGGCTCATCGATGATCTCGCCGAGGTCGTCCCAGCGGTCGTACTCGATGAGGAGCTCGCTGATGCGGTTCATGAAGCGCTGGGTTGTCTCGCTGGAGTCGCGATCGTCCTTGATGCGGTCGATCCACTCGAGCGTGGCGCCGTCGTCGCCGAGGATCGTGTTGAGGTCGAGCCAGGCGCCGAGTTGCTCCCATGTGCGGGCGCGGTCGCTCTCGAGCAGTGCGCTGAGTTCGTCGCGTCGGTCGGTGAGGCGCTCGCGTGCTGGTCCGTGCTGAGCCGCGAGTTCTTCGATGGCCGAGACCAGTGCGGCGCGCATGGACGTCAGCCAGGCCTGATCTCTCTCGACGGAGCGATCGAAGAGATCGAGGTACTGGTCGGTCGCTTCGTCGAAGCGTCGCTCTGCAACAAGCGCTTGCGCTCGTCGGAGGTCATCGAGGGAGATCGACGAGGGCGGGCGCTCTCCGCGCTCGGCGGGGTCGTCGTCGGGCGCAGCGCCCTCGGGCGGGACGATGTCTTCGAGCCAATCGAGCAGGGCGGATGGGTCGTGGTGTCCGACGATGCGGCTGTGCTCGCGGCTGCCGTACTCGTAGGCGATGATCGTGGGGGTTTCGTTGATCTGCAGGATGCGCGCGAGTTCGGATTGCTCGTCGATGTCCAGTTCGGCCGCGACAGCGTTGGCTTCGATCCATGCGACGACACCTTCGGCGCGCCAGGCGGCCTCGCTCATCTGCTTGGAGTGTGGGCAGGACTTGGTTCGTGCGCTTACGATGAGGTAGGTCTGGTCTTGTCGTGCCTTGGCGCGTCCCTCGTCGAAGGTGAGGTTGGCGAAGACCGGCGCGGATTCGGGCTCGGGGTCGGCGGGCTGGCGCCACGTCGGGCGTGCCTCGAGGGGCGGCGTGCATGCGCATAGCACAGCGATCGATGCGATCGCGCCCACGATGCGTCTCATGGGGTCCTCTTTCATGGGGGTCTCCACAGGAGTTGTACGCCAGTTGCGCCTCTCTGTTTGGGAGGCGGGTGATTGAACCGGTCCCCGGCTCGGGGGTACAAGGCCGCATCGGCGGGCGTCGACGAGCGTGTGGAGGTCGTGTTGAGCGCGAGCTTGAACTGGGACTGGCTGTTCTGGATCGGTGGTCTGCTGATCATGGGCGCGGGCGTCGTGATGGTGGGCGTGGGGTTGTTTTCGGATCGCGCTCGGGGGCGTCGGCGATGCCCGCGTTGCTGGTACGACATGAGCGGCGCGACGGAGACGGATGCCTGGACCTGCCCGGAGTGCGGGCGGGCGGCGCGGAGGCGGGGTCGGGGTGGAGCCAGGGAGTTGCTTCGGACGCGCCGACACCCGATCCGGATCTACGCGGGGATCATCCTGATCAGCGTTGGGTTCTCGATTCGTGCGACGCCGCGGGTCGGGCAACGCGGTCCTGTCGCGGCGGTTCCGACGAGCGTGCTCGTGCTGATCGCGCCGATCGAGGCGCCGCTGTACGAGTTGTCGCCGCGGCCGTTCCGGCTGGCGCGTGATCCTCTGTTGGTGGAGTTGCTCGGGCGTGTGGACCGGCGCGAGACGTGGAGCTGGCAGACGCGGATCTTCGCGTCGCGGATCGCGCAGACCTGCACCGATCGGCGTGAGGGCCTGCCGGACTTGGCCTCTCGAGCGGCGCTCGAGTCGCTCGGTCGTCCGATCGAGTCGGGGCTGGTGATCCCTGGCGAGGCGACGCTCGGGGATGCGTTCGAGCTTCTGACGCTCGTGACGGGCGTGCGGGTGCGCGTCGAGCGGGACGCGGAGCGCGCGCCGCTGGTGCTCGATGTGGATGAGCCGGTGTATCTGGAGGTGCGCGCACAGAGTGCTGCGGCGGCGCTCGACGAGCTGGTGCGGAACGCGCAGGGCTCGTGGTGGTGGGACGTGCACGAGGGCGAGGTGGTCGTGACGCCGTCGCCACCTGGGGGTGACGTGCGGACGTGGGTGCGTGTTCATCGCGTGGCGGACGTGGTTGGCGCGATGCGTGACGATCGGCGTGGGGCGACTGCTGCGCTGTACGACTCGCTCGATGACCTGGTGCCCGATCTCGCGGAGCGGATGGTCATCGCGGAGACGATTGATCTGGCGCACGTCGGCTCGTGGCTGGTCGTGCACGCGGGGGCGCAGGATCAGGTGTTGATCGCCGAGGCGCTCGAGGAGATCCGGGCGATCTACGCGAACAGCCCGAGCTGACCGCCGTCGAGGCGTCGCCTGCCGCTCGCGAGGGATTCATGGCCGGTCGAGAGCCCCGCGCGCCGGGCGCTGAGCTCGAAGAGCATGGCGATCTGGCGGGCGCGCTCGCCGCGTCCGCGGTTGCGGATCCCGTGTGCGGCCTCGTAGAGCTCGCCGAGGCGGGTCTCGCGGATGAAGGCCTCGACCTTCTTGGCTCGGTCGGGCAGCTCGCGTTGGAGCCATTGGAGGAAGACGTCTTTGACCCCGTGCGGGAGGCGGAGGAGCACCCAGCCGGCGTTCGTCGCGCCGGCCTCGCCGGCGGCCTCGAGCAGTGCGGGGATCTCCTGGTCGTTGATGCCCGGGATGACGGGCGCGACCATCACGGAGACGGGGACACCGGCGTCGGTGAGTGCGCGGATCGTTGCGAGGCGCGCACTGGGGGAGGCCGCACGGGGCTCCATGACGCTGGAGAGCTTGTTGTCGAGTGTGGTGAGGCTGACGGCGACGCTTGCGGCGTCCATCGTGCCGAGCTCCGTGAGCAGGTCGAGGTCGCGCTCGATCAGGGCGCTCTTGGTGATGATGCTGACGGGCTGGCCGACGTCGACGAAGGCCTCGAGGATGCCGCGGGTGATGCGGAGCTTGCGTTCGACGGGCTGGTAGGGGTCGGTGACGCCGCTCAT
Organism: Phycisphaerales bacterium; assembly: GCA_028285065.1. Lineage (GTDB taxonomy): Bacteria > Planctomycetota > Phycisphaerae > Phycisphaerales > UBA1924 > JANQQG01. The sequence continues at coordinate 1,459 of JANQQG010000203.1, read as the reverse complement.
GACGATGGGCGCGAAGGGCCAGTTTTTCTTTCGAAGCTCGGCGCGGACGAGGCGCGGCGCGTCGACCTTGGCGACGATCTTGGTCTCGAAGTCGAGGCCCGCGCTGAAGCCGAGGTGCTCGTGCGTCGGGCGTGCGTAGCAGTAGCTGCACCCGTGCTCGCAGCCGCGGTATGGGTTGATGGTCCAGTCGAAGCCGAGGTCGGGCGAGTCGAGGACGCGGTTGATGACGGTGCGCGATCGGTCGAGGTAGACGAGCGTCCTGACGCGCTGGCCATCCGGCTGCTCGGCGATGATCTCGTCGATGTGGTCGGGGACGAGTTCGAGGCTGAGCTTCTCGAAGCGGTTGGTGGGGTTGATCGCGGCCCCGCGTCCTCGGGGCGCTGGGGGCTGACGCGGCGGCGAGGACTCTGCCTCCGAGCCTGGTCGTCGCTCCCGCAGGACGCCGTCCCTGCCTCTGCCGGGCGTCCATGGCGTCTGCGGGCCGATGCCGGCCAGCGGGGAGGTGGAGTTCGTCCGTGTCCGCGGCGTCCGTGCTGTTCCCGTATCCCGTCCCATGACCCGATCATACACCTATCGGAATCTGTTTGCAAGGTGATCGGGTAATGGGTGTGGGGCGGGTCCTGCGAGTGACGTTCGGGATGGGAGTGTGGTCCGCGCGTGACGGTCCGGCGACCGACCGGCGGCATCCTGCCGCCGGGGCTTGTTTGTGTTGCGGATTCGCCGCGGCCGAGCGGGCGTCGTGCCGGCTCGGAGGTGGGGCGGGAGCGTGGGGTGGTCCGGATGGTGCGGTCGCGCGCAGTTACCAGTCCGGTGCTTGGCCGCTGTTGTCCGGGGTAGCTCCGGATCCTGCGCCGGACCCCGAGTCTGCCGGGGCATCGCCGGAGGCGCTGAGGCTCATCGAGGTGGTTGCGACGCGCAGCATCGAGTCCACGCTGACGTCGACGCTCCCGGCGTAGACACCGGGCGCATCGGCGACGACGTCGAACGTGATCGTTATCTCTGAGCGCGGCGGCATCTGTGTGTTGAACGAGTAGGTCCCGATCCCGAAGGTCATGTCGGAGTAGGCGGGAGGCGGGTCGATGCTGATGACGCGCAGGTCTGCGATGCCGCTCCAGAGGCCGATGTCCAGCAGTTCGCGTGTGCGATCGAGGTCGTTGGCAACGGTGACGCTGATCGTGAACGTCTCGCCGGGCGCGATGTTGACTGGGGCATCGACGTTGACACGGATCCCCTCCGGCGGCTTGTAGTTGTTGAACAGCCACACACCGCCGATGACGAGCCCACCGAGGCACGTCAGCGCGAGCACGCCGACGATCGCCAGCACGATCAGCAAGACCTTGCTCATGGCCGTCTCCCGCCCCAGGGGCGCTGCCCGAGGGTCCGGATCAGATGGTACCGGGGGGGTCCGGTGGATGTAGGCTCGGTGTAATGAGCGATGCGGTTCGCGAGTTGTGGGTGT
>JANQQG010000177.1 GCA_028285065.1 Phycisphaerales bacterium | reverse complement strand
ATCCCGCCCGCCACGTCTACGCCGACCCATCCGCGCCCGTCGGCGCACAAACCGAACGCCGCGCGACGCTCATCGCCGGCATGGACTTCGGCTTCCGCTCACCAAGCGTCGTCCTCTTCGCACAGCTCACCGACGCCATCCTGCGCATCGTCGACGAGCTCGTCGTCACCGAGACCACCGTCGCGCGCATCGCCGAACGCATCCGCGCACACCCACTCGGCCCGCCCGCCTGGCTCGGTGTCGACCCCGCCGGACGCCAACGCAGCGAGCAGACCGGCGTCTCATCGATCTCGGTCCTGCGCGACGCCGGCCTGAGCGTCCGCTGGCGGCGCTCCGGCGTGCAAGAGGGCCTCGGCCTCATCCGCGCACGCCTCGACCCCGCATCCCGCGCACCCGACACCAACGACCCCACACACGACCTCTGCGAACCAGCCGGCGCGCGACTCATGGTCCACGCACGCTGCACCACGCTCATCGAATCGATGGCGACCTACCACTACCCCGAGAAACGCCCCGACTCCCTCGACCCCGTCAAAGACGGCCCCGACCACGCCGTCGACGCGCTCCGCTACCTCTTGATCAACCTCGAGCGCCCGCGCAAGGCCGGACGCGGGCGCTACTGCTAGTGCCCCGCCCCGGAAATGAACCGCACGTACACCTCGACGAACAGGTGCACCGCGATCCCAAGCGCGATCATCGCCGCCACGATCTGCGTCGTCAGCACGAACACGTGACGCACGTAGTGATCCAGCGAGCGAAGACGCACCGCCTTGTACACCACCGCCACGCCCAGCGACAGCGGCACCAACAACGCCCACCAGTACACGTGGAACGCGTCGATCGGATCCAGGAACGGACGCCAGGAAAGCACCAACCCGCTCACGCCACACCCCCGGTCACACCCTCACGCCGACGCGACGGCCGGTACCCGGCGTCGATGATGCAGATCAGGTTCAGCATCCCCGCGATCGTGCAGAACAGCGTCCCCAACTCGTTCACGCGCCCGAGGCTCTTCGAGTACGTCGCCTGCGTCACACCAGGCACCGGCGGAGGCGACCACACCGGCACACTCACGGTCGCCCCGTTCGCCGTCGGCACACGATCCACTCGACGCTGCTCGCCAGGATGCGGCGCACGGCGCGCGGCCCGCACGCGACGCTTCGCCTCCTCGACACTCGACGCCGCACGCACCTGCGCCAGCACGCCCGGGTCGATCGCCTTGAGGTGGCTCTGGTGCACGTAGTCCACCCCGAACGCCACCGGACCCACCAGCGCCTCGCCCAGGAACCAGATGAAGTCCTCCTCCCGGTCGACCACGTCGATCCCCCCGATCAGCAGCCCGCTGACGAACAGACCCATGACGCCCGCGAAGATGAACAGACCACGCTTGACCTCCCCGAGAAACGCATGACCCGCGCCCGGGAGGGCGATGGCGAGCAGCGCCGCAACGGGCTGCGGCTCGTCTGGAGCGGGTTGTTGGCGCGGGGTGGCTTGGCTCATTCGTGAGGATCGCACGGCAAGTCAGCGAGCAGAACCACGGTCGGTACTCGCCGGATCGGTTGCCGGTTCGGACAGAGGTGGCGGGAGCAGAAGGGGGGAGAGCGGGGACGGGGGGGGTGGGTGGTTGACACGTCAGGACGGGGGAGTAGTGTACGGGCCGCTCGACAGCCACGGGCCCATGCCCGGACCATTCGGGGGTCCGGCTTGGTCACGCGGAAGGAGCGTTCAGCGCGTGGCGGGCGCAGCCCGACCGAAGCAGGGGAATGGCGATGTCGATTGTGGACGTGCTTGAGCGAAGCGGAGCGGCAGTCGTGCTCGATGAGCATCGCGACGAGAGGACCGCCATCTGGACGCCCGGACGAGAGGCCCCCGCCCACGGGCCCCTCGGCGCCCGTGATGACGATGACGACGACTTCCTCGAGGACGATGACGACGACGACGAGTTTGACGACTCCGACGACTACGAGGACGACGACGACTTCCTCGAAGACGACGAGTCAGACGAACTGGATGACGACCCCTACGACGACGAAGAGGACGACGAGGACCTCTGAGCCGCGCCCTCGCGCGTGTGTGCGACACGGCTCTCCGGCCCGCGACAGGAGAGCCGCAGATGGGCACCACCAACCCCTCCAATGAGCGGAACGAGCACGCCGAGTCCGGTAACCCCTGGACCGGCGAAGTCGTCGATCGGCGCGCCGGCGTCGACAGACGCGCAGACGGTGGCCAGACCGGACTCGAGCGCCGCCGCGGGCCCGGACGCCGACGCAGCGACTTCACCAAGGCCGCCGAAGAAGGCGAAATGACGAAGGAGCAGTTCCTCTTCGTCATGGCCATCGAGTCCTTCAAGCGCGCAAACGAGAAGACCTTCCCAACCTGGACCGACGTCCTCGAGGTCGTCCGGCTCCTCGGCTACCGCAAGACCATGCCGATGGAACTGAAGCTGCGCAACGCGGAAGACTGGCAGGAGTCCCACGACGCCCCCTCCGGCGTCCGCGAAGGCGCGAGCCACCTCACCCGCGACCAAAGCCAGCGCAAGGCGGCGTAAGCACCTCAGGACCGGGTCCTCAGGGGCGCACGGGGAAGTCCAAGAGCGAGCGGAATCCACGCCTACCCGGCACGATCGCCTCGCGCACCGGGGAAGCGGGAGGGTGGGCGAGGGCTACTTGTTGGCGTAGTAGTCGATGTTGATCTGCACGTACTTGCCCCACTCTTCCGGAAGGTCCTCCTCCGGATAGATCGCGCGGACGGGGCACTCATCGACGCACAGGCCGCAGTCGATGCACGTGTCCGGGTCGATGAACAGCATGTCGTGCTGCTCGAAGTCCTCGTCGTTCTTGGTCGGGTGGATGCAGTCGACCGGGCAGACCTCGACGCACGAGGTGTCCTTGGTGCCGATGCAGGGCTCACCGATGATGTGGGGCATGCCTGGGATCTCTCGGGGCTTCTAGACGCACACGCCGCCGATCCGGTCCGGCAGCGGGGTTGGGTGGGAAGGCAGTATAGGGACGACCTGCCCCGGGCCAATCGGACCCCGGAATGCCCAAACCCCGATGCGTCAGTGCGGGTGCTCACCCAGCAGCCGCCGCAGGATCGCCATCTTGTCGTACGCCGTCCCGCACTCCGGGCAACGCCCGCTCACGCCCAGGTTCTTCAGGGCGTACCCGCACCCATCGCAGACCAGGCTCATCCGGTCAACGACCTCCGGATCGAACTGCCGCGGCTCATCCACATAGCAGTCCGCCAGGGCGTCCGGACCGTGCCGCGCCACGATCAGCTCCCCCACGTCCACCTCCGCCGAGCACGACGGGCACGCATCCAGGAACGGATCCGCGGGCAGCGTCCGCGCACACGACGGGCAATCCGGCAAGAGCGCAGGATCCAGGCGGCTCAGGTCCGGAACCGCATCCGCCTCCCACTCCGGCGTGAAATCCGCCGGCTCCCGGTCGAACGCCTCGAGCAGCTCCAGCGACCGCGCATGATCGTCGTTGCTCGCGATGTACAGATCGTGCGCGCCACCCTGCGTCACGCGGCTCGTCACGTTCCGGAGCGCCACCGCATCCGAGTCGTTCGTGATCACCGTCGCCGCGATCGCGTGCTCGAGCAGGTACGCCGCCGCCGCGCGAGCCTCGAGCAACGAGTGGAACGAACGGACCCGCTTCATGCGCCCGCGTCCTGCGCCCCCGCGGCCTGAGGCGGGTCTTCCTTCACATCCGCGCGCATGAACAGCGCCTCGCCCTTGGCGATCCGCTGCCCAGGCTGGATCGAGTGCGCCCCGCCCCACTGCGCAAGCTCCGAAAGCGGCGCCTTGAACCCCGAACGTGGATCCTCAGGGTCGTTCAGCGGCGAACAGTTCCAGTTGCGCCACAGCTCGCCCATCTTCTCCGGCATCGCGGGCCACAGCAGCAAGCTCGCGATCCGCAGCGCCTCGGCGCAGTGCGCGAGGATCGCCGCCAGCGCCTCACGGTTGCTCATCCCTTCGATGACCGGATCACCATCGAGGTCCTTCGCGATCGAGAACGGTCGTGTCAGACCGATGTACGCGTCGACGTCGTTCGACAACCCAAGCCCCGCGTTCAGGGCGCCCGCAAGCCCGACGCCCGCCGCCTCGCGCGTGAACACATCGAGGGCGGCCTGCGTGCGCGACGCCCAGTCGTAAGTCGCGGCGCTCTCGCCCTCCCCGGCAGTCAAGCTCGTACACCCACCAGCATCCGGCGCCTCGCCATCGAAGTACTTCGCGATCATGTTCCCCACGCGGCTCGCCGCGTTGCCGATCCCGTTGGCCAGATCCGCGTTGTACACCTCCACGAACCGAGCGTGCGCAAAGTCCGCATCCGTCGCACCCAGCGGCCCCTGCGTCGTCAGGAACCAGCGCACGCTGTCCAACGAGTACCGCTCCCCGTACGCCTCGAGCTGATCGATCTCGATGAAGTTGCCCAGGCTCTTGGACATCTTCCGACCCTCAGCGATCCAGTACGCGTGCGCGTACACCGTCGACGGAGGCGTCTCACCGAGCGCGTGCAGCATCGCCGGCCAGATCACCGCATGGAACCACAGGATGTCCTTCGCCATCAGGTGCACGACCTCGGGCTGCGCACCGTCCGGCCTCGGCCAGTACTTCCGACGCGCCGGCTCGTCCACCATCGTCAGGTAGTTGCACAGCGCCTCGATCCACACGTACACCCGGTGCTCCGGGTCGTTCGGCATGCGGATCCCCCAGTCCGCGTCCCCCTCCTTGATCCGGCGGCTCACGGGCACCTTCTGCAGCCCATCGCGCAAACGTCCCAGCACCTCGTTCCGGCGCGCCTCGGGCAGCACCCGCACGTCCGCCGACTCGAAGCGCTCGCGCAGCCACCCCTCGTACTTGTCCAGCCGGAAGAAGTAGTTCTGCTCGACCCGCTTCTCGAGCGGACGCCCCGTCACCGGGCTGTTGTACTCGTGCTCCTTCGCCACCGTCTCCGTGACGTACTCCTCCTGAGACGGGTCGTACCAGCCCTCGTAGTCGCCGAGCTCGATGTCGCCCGAATCGACCAGGCGCTGGATGTAGGCCGAGGCACGCTCCTTGTGCCGTGCCTCGCTCGTCCGCACGAAGTCGTCGTGGGTGAACCCCATGAAGTCGAACGCCGCCCGGAACCGGTCCGCGTTCTGCGTGGCCCACTCCATCGGGCTCAGGCCCCGCTCCTGGGCCGTCTTGACGACCTTCTCCGCGTGCTCGTCCGTCCCCGTCAGGAAGAACACGTCCCGACCGAGCAGCCGGTGCATCCTCGCCGCAACGTCAGCCAACAAAGTCGTGTAGCAGTGTCCGATGTGGGGCCGGTCGTTGACGTAGTAGATCGGCGTCGTGACGTAGTAGGGCCCGGTCGCGGAGGTGCTCGGAGGCGGGGGAGGGGCGGTCGGCGCTTCGGGCGTGTTCGGCTTGTCGGGCATCGTGTGATCCTCGCTTCTTGGTTCGGGCCCTACT
>JANQQG010000151.1 GCA_028285065.1 Phycisphaerales bacterium | reverse complement strand
AGCACCCCGGTCACTCGCGAGCCTGACCCTGCTCGTTCCGCTCTCGCTTCTCGGCTGCAACGCCACGGGCCCCGGAGCGCAGGGCGACCCCGTCGCGATCGAGCGACCCGACGCGATCCCGCTCCTGACGCCGTCCGAGCTGCTCGAGACGCCGGCGGACGAGCGGAGCGTGCGCATCCATGCGGACCTGGCCGATCTCTCTTACGCGATCCACGATGCCAACCCGACCGAGTACTCGTGGGAGGGACTCCGCCTTGGGTTGGACGACGACCGGTTCCACGGCCCGGCGGTCTGGATCGAGCTCACCGACCCGGTCCGCGGGCCGGTGCGCGTTGATCCTCGCTTCGGAGCCGTGCGAGCGATCAACACCCTCGATGGCGAGCCGGTCGAGGTCGCCTGCAACCCGCACGAGTTCCCGAGCCAGCGGGGCGAGGTCGAACTCGTGGGACGCTGGATCCACCGCGAGCGCATGCACGATCCCATTCTGGAGCTGCACGCGGTCCGTCGACCAGTCGCCGAGCGTGAGCGCAGCGCGGACGCACGCATGTCCGATCGGGCACGCCTCGCGATCAGCGCCGAGGCCGACCGGAGACTCGATGCCCTGGCGCCGCTCGACGGGGTAGAACGGTCCATCGAGGCGCGACGCGCGGGCGATGCCTTGACCCGTGCGACCGGCGCTCAACTCGCGCTGGTGATGGCAGAACTGCACGGCACCCACGCCGAGCGGGAGCGCCTCGTGCGCACGATCGAGGCCTACGCCGGTGATCGGAGCTCGTGGGCCCGGTAGGTCAGGCCTCGACCTCAACTCCCAGCGCCTTCGCGACCGTCGTCTCGCCGCGTGAGCGGTACTCGTCGCCGAGTTCACGCACGAAGTCATCGAGCTTCATGGTGCCGGCGTCCTTGGTCAGCCCTCGGACACGGATCGAGACGTTGCCGCCCTCCTCGTCGCGTGGGCCGACGATGGCCATGTACGGGACCTTGGCCTCGGCGGCGTCGCGGATCTTCGCCTGGACGCGATCGTTGCCCAAGTCCACGGTCGCGCGGAGCCCCTCTTGCTTCAGGGCCGCGGCGACCTGGTGGGCGTACGCGTTCGTCTTCTCGCTGATGGGCAGGACGCGGCACTGCTCTGGCGCGAGCCAGGTCGGGAACGCGCCGGCGAAGTGCTCGATCAGCACGCCGACGAACCGCTCGAACGACCCGAACGGCGCACGATGGATCATCACCGGGCGGTGCTCGTTGCCGTCGGCGCCGATGTACGTCAGGTTGAATCGCTCGGGCAGGTTGTAGTCGCACTGGACCGTGCCGAGCTGCCACTCGCGACCGATCACGTCCTTGACGACGAAGTCGATCTTCGGCCCGTAGAACGCCGCCTCGCCCGGCTCCTCGCTGAACGGCGCGCCCAGCGTGCGCGCAGCCTGGCGGCACGCCTCCTCCGCCTTATCCCAGTTGGCAGGGTCACCGGTGTACTTCGACGAATCCGGATCACGCAGCCCCACGCGCACGCGGTAGTCGTGCATCCCCAGGACGCCGAAGATCAGCTTGACCAGGCTCAGGCAGCCGGCGATCTCCTCGCCGATCTGCTCCTCGGTGCAGAACAGGTGCGCATCGTCCTGCGTGAACCCGCGCACGCGCGTCATGCCGGACAGCTCGCCCGATTGCTCCCAGCGGTAGACGGTGCCGAACTCGGCCAGGCGGATCGGCAGGTCGCGGTAGGAGTGCTGCTGGCTGGCGAAGATCTTGATGTGGTGCGGGCAGTTCATCGGCTTGAGCATGAACCCCTCGACCTCGCCGGCCTCGAGGCGGTTGCTCAGTTCCGCGCAGCTGCACCCCTCGGTCGCAAGGGCGCTGAGCGTCTCACGCTCCGGGATCGGCGCGAACTGGCTCTCCTTGTAGTACGGGAAGTGACCGCTCGTGCGGTACAGATCCAGCTTGCCGATGTGCGGCGTGAAGATCTCGTGGTACCCCTGCTTGCGCAGCTCATCGCCGATGAAGTCCTGCAACTCCTTCCGGAGCGTCGCGCCGGCGGGCGTCCACAGAACCAGACCCTGCCCGACCTCTTCGTCGATGTGGAAGAGCTTGTGCTTCTTGCCGATGACGCGGTGGTCGCGCTTCTTGGCTTCCTCGAGCTGGTGGAGGTAGGCGTTGAGTTCCTTCTTCGAAGCGAACGCGGTGCCGTAGACGCGCGTCAGCGAATCCGAGTCCGCGTCGCCGTGCCAATAGCTGGAGGCGAGCGACATGACCTTGGCCGCACCGACCTTGCCGGTGCTGGGCACGTGCGGGCCCCTACAGAGGTCCTCCCAGTCCTTACCCGGCTCGCCGGTTGCGTACCACGACAGCTCGGTCGAACCGGCTGCCAGCGCGCGCTCGGCGTTGTCCAGCTTGTACTTGCTCCCCTCGTCCTGCAGCTTGGCCATCCCGGCCTCCGCGTCCATCCCGTAGCGGGTGAACGGGCGGTCCTCCTTGATGATGGCGGCCATCTCCTTCTCGATCGCCTCGAAGTCGCCCTCGCGCAGCGGGCGATCGTCGGGGAAGCGGATGTCGTAGTAGAAGCCGGTCGGCAGCGGGGGGCCGTAGACAAGCTCGGCACCCGGCACGATGCGTTGGATGGCCTCCGCCATGACGTGGGCTGCCGAGTGCCGGATGAGCTGCAACGCATCGGGGTCCTGCGATCCATCGCGCGCCTTGGGCGTGATGATGTGGACGGTCGCATCGCTGGTGATGGTCGTGTCGAGATCGCTCAGCTCGCCGTCGACCTTGACGCCCACGGCCGCCATGGCCAGGCGCTCGCCGATCGAGGCGGCAACGTCGCGCCCGGAAGCGGGCCCGTCGAACTCTTTGATGGATCCATCAGGAAGCGTGATCTTCGGCATGGGACAGCTCATCGTCGGTTGGAGGATCTGAAGGCGAGTCTAGGGAGGCAGACGTCGCGGCCTGCGCCTTAGCGTCAGGGACCTCGTCGATGATGCGGGCGCCCAGGTAGCCGATTACGGCAAGCACTGCGATCGCCAGGACCGACCCGAGGGTCACACTCTCCGTCGCGACGATGAGGGTGCCTTGCAGGAGCAACAGCCCTGACGCAAACCCGACGCCGATCAGCAGACCGAGCACCCGCGGGTGCGGGACCGGCTCACCCGCGATCACTGAGGTTGCGCGCACGATCTGGCTTAGCACCATCGTGGTGAACGCCCCAACGAGTGAGAGGGTCACTGCCATTCGGGCTATCCAGCCCATCTCCTGGAAGACGATCAGGCCCGCTCCCACCGCGAAGACGATGCCGCTTGCAACGCCGAGTTCGGCGTAGGCGGCAGACCATTTGATGTTCATGTTGCACTCCTATCAGAATCCTACCAACTGATTCGGCGATCGTGGTACCACATTCCCGCTTGACAGATGTATCGGAAGCCGATATATCTGTTGGCAAGGAGCCAGCCATGAGCCTCACCTCACTCTTCAAGGACTCCGGCGAACTCATCGTCCTCTCCATCCTCGCCGACGCGCCGCAGTACGGGTACGCGATCGCCAAGGAGGTGGCGGCTCGGTCGGACGAGCAGGTCAAGCTCACGCCGGGCGTCATGTACCCGCTCCTACGCAAGCTCGAGAAAGACAAGCTGATCAGCGCCGAGTGGGAGGCCGTGGTGTCGGACCGGGCCGACGAGGGGTCCGAGGGCCGTCGTCGCAAGTGGTACCGCCTGACGCCCAAGGGCAAGCGCCGCCTCGACCAGCAGGTGCGAGCGCACCACGCGCGGGTTGCCCTCCTGGAGCTCTTCCTGCCAGGCGCCGAGGCGTCGACCAACGCCGAGGAGGGCGCACGATGAGCAGCGCCTCCAGACGCCACGACGATGCGCCGATCCCGTTCCGCACGCACGGTGAGCATGACACGCCGGCGCCGTCGCTC
>JANQQG010000110.1 GCA_028285065.1 Phycisphaerales bacterium | reverse complement strand
CTCGCGACCACCGCCGCCGCAGCAGCGGGCGCCGCCTTCGTCAGCGCCGCCGCCGGCAAGGCGCTGCCCCCGACCGAGCCGACCGTCGCGCGTGGACGCAGCAAGCCGCCCAAGGCCGGCGAGAAGATCCGGATGGGCGTGATCGGGACCGGCGGGATGGGCACCGGCCACTGCGCCGCTTTCACCAACTTCGCCAAGCAGGGCCTGGAAGACCTCGAGATCGTCGCCATCGCCGACGTCTGCGACTCGCGCCGCGCCAACGCCAAGAGCGTCATCGACAAGAACCAGGGCAGCGCCCCCGATGACTACCGCGACTACCACGACCTGCTCAAGCGCGAGGACATCCACTGCGTCCTCATCGCCTCACCCGAGCACTGGCACGCCCAGCACACCATCGACGCGCTCACGTCCGGCAAGGACGTGTACTGCGAGAAGCCCATGACCCTGCGCCTCGACCAGGCCATGGACGTGCGCCGCACCGTTCACGAGTACCCCGACCGGATCTTCCAGGTCGGCACGCAGATGATGATGCTCCCCAAGTACAAGGAAGCGCGCCGCCTCATCAAGGAAGGCGCGATCGGCACGCCCGTCTGGAGCCAGACCAGCTACTGCCGCAACTCACGCGACGGCGAGTGGAAGTACTACGCCATCGACCCCAAGTGGGAGCCCGGCGTCAACCTGGACTGGGAAGCCTGGTGCGGCCACCTCGGCCCGCGCAACTGGGACCCGCACGTCTACGCACGATGGCGCCGCTACAAGGACTTCTCCACCGGCATCATCGGCGACCTGCTCGTCCACGTGACCACGCCGCTGGTCTACGCCCTCGACGCGGGCTGGCCGACGCACGTCGTCGCCACCGGTGAGCACACCGTCGACAAGGAGATGGAGAACCACGACCAGGTCAACCTGACCGTCAAGTTCGAGAACGGGCACACCATGGTCATCGCCGGGTCCACGGCCAACGAGGTCGGCCTCGACACCGTCATCCGTGGGCACGAGGCCAGCATCTACCTCAACAGCCGCCACTGCGACCTCCGCCCCGAGCGGATCTACGTGGACGAGGTGGACCCGATGAAGGTCGAGTGCCCCAACATCGGCAACGACCAGGACGCCCTGCGACGCAACTGGCTCGCCTCGATCCGCTCGCGCGAGCCGGCCGCCAGCAACATCGACCTGGCCAGCAAGGTCATGGTGATCGTCGATCTCGCGACCCGGTCGATGTGGGATGGTCATGCATACAGCTTCGACCCCAGCAAGCTCCGCGCCGCCGCCGTCTGAGTGCGCCCCACATCCCGGAATGGTCGAGCGCTTCGCGCGCGAGGCGATGGGCACGCGCGTGGAGATCGTGCTCCCGGCGTCGGCCGATGCCCGCGCGATCGCCGAGCATGCACTCGATGCCATCACCGAGTGGCACGATCGCCTCAGCGCGTTCGACCGAGCCTCCGCACTCAGCCACATCAACCGCGACGCGCACCAACGCCCCGTTCGCGTCGAGGGCGACCTGTTCGAACTGCTCGCCCGGTGCGCAGCCCTCATGGGTGCGAGCGAGGGCGCATTCAACCCCTGCCTCGGGCGAGCAATGCATCAGCTCGGTTTCCGCGACGACGCACCAAACTCACAGCAGGAACCCTGGAGCGTCCCCGGCATGGCCTTGGACGCCGGTACCCAGACCGTGCGACTGACCGACGCCGCAGAGCTCGACCTGGGCGCCTGCGCCAAAGGCTGGGCACTCGACGACGCGGCGCACGCCCTCCGCGAGCACGACATCACGAGCGCCTTCATCCACGCCGGCACGAGCACCTCCGTCGCCATCGGATCCCGGCCCGACGGCGCCCCCTGGCGCGTGCGCACCCCCGCACCCACCGGCCCGATCACCGCAGACCTCGCCGACTGCGCCCTCTCCATCTCCGCCCCGCACGGCCGAGTCATCGGGACCGATGATGGTCCTCGTACTCACGTCCTCGATCCTCGCACCGGACGCCCAGCCATCGGCGCCGATACAGCACTCGTCATCGGCCCCTCCGCATTCGCAACCGACGCCTGGGCCACCGCCCTGCTCGTTCTCCGCGGAGCGCCCGCGACCACCCCGACCGATCTGACCCACGCCGTCGCCACCCAGAGCGGATGGACGATCGGCGGGCGAGACACCGACCTCCTCCACACGGAGCCTCCCCAGTGACCGACCTTCCGAAGCCTCCGCCGGTCACCCGGCGCGCATTCCTGACCCAAGCCGCCGGTGGCCTCGCCGGGATCGCCCTTATCCCGGAGTTTGCCAAGGCGCGCACTCCCGCGTCCTGGGCAGGCCGCGACGACCACGAAGCGATGGACGTCGCCCTCATCGGTCTCGGCAAGCAGGGCCGCGCCATCATCGGCGAACTGAGCGCCATCGAGCACGCCAACCTCGTCGCCGTCTGCGACATCGATGAGCGTCGCCTCAACGCCGCCAAGAGGCGGGCCGCGAGCGCCGAACGCTTCGCCTCCGTCGACGCACTCCTCGCCGAACGCCCCGAGATCATCGCCTACATCATCGCAACCCCCACCCACACCCACCGCCCCCTCGTCGAGCAACTCTGCGCAGCCGGCAAGCACGTCTACTGCGAGGCCCCGCTCGCGACCAACCTCGAAGACTGCACGGCAATCGTCCGCGCAGGCGCCGCGGGGAGCGGCATCGCCGGCGCAGGCCTCTACGCCCGCGCCAATCCCGTCTACAACCGCGCCTGGGAGCTTGTCCGCTCCGGGGGCGTCGAGGACATCCTCACACTCCGCGCCCAGCGACACGAACGCACGTCCTGGCGCGTGCCCGGCGGCTCGCCCGATCGTGACCGTGCGCTCAACTGGCGACTCGACCCCGATCGCACCATCGGCCTCGCCGGTGAGTGGGGGACCCACCAGTTCGACGTCGCGATGTGGATGCTCGACAAGGCACCGACCAGCGTCCGCGCTCACGGCGGCGTCCGCGCCTACGACGACGGACGAACCGTCTACGACACCGTCACCACCGACCTCTTCTTCGACGACCTCCTCTTCCAGCACAGCGCAACCCTCGGCTCAACCCACGGGCGCACGCAGGAATCCGTCATCGGCACCGCCGGCACCGTCAGACTTGCCGGCACGCACGCCTGGTTCTTCAAGGAGGCCGACGCCCCGACCATGGGCTGGGAGGTCTACGCCACGCGCCAGCAGTTCCACAACGACGAAGGCATCATCCTCATCGCCGACGCGACCAAGCTCGCAAGCCAGGGCAAGCTCAAGGAGGGCATCGGCCTCCCACACAGCCCGCTCTACTACGCGCTCTCCGACTGGCTCGCCGCCGCCATCGATGGCTACCCCAGCGCAACGAGCCTCGAGGACGCCGCACGCGCAACAGCCGCCGGGATCGCCGCACACCAAGCGTCAGTCACCGGAGAGACTGTCGACGTCGTGATGCCGAAGGTCTAGTCGGCAAGCTCCCCGCGCACCCGCTCGAGCAGTTGTTTCGTCAGCACGATCCCATCCTCCGGCGCGTGCTTCGACCCCTCATACTCGACGCCCACGTACCCCCGGTACCCCGCGTCCACAACGATCCGCATCATCCGCCGGTAGTCAGTACCCGTCTCGTTCCCGTCCGCGTCGAACTCGTGCGACTTCGCGCTCACGGCCTTCGCGAACGGCATGAGCTCGCGCACGCCGTCATACCGGTCGTACCACTCTCCGCCACCCAGATGGAAGTTCCCGAAGTCCGGGAGCGTCCCGCAGCTCGGATTCCCGACCTTCTGCATCACACCAGCGAGCCACGCGCCGTTGGACGACAACCCACCGTGATTCTCGACGATCACGTTCAGCCCCCGCTCGGCCCCGTGCTCCGTCAGACGTGCAAGCCCGTCGGCCGCCCGCTCCATCTGTTCCTCGTAGCTCCCCGCACTCTGCGCGTTGACGCGGATCGAATGGCACCCAAGCGTCCGTGCGGCATCCAGCCAACGCAGGTGATTCTCGATCGCTCGTGTCCGCTTTCCCTCGTCAGGATCCCCGAGGGCTCCCTCACCATCGACCATGATGAGCAACTGTCGCACGCCCGCGTCCGACGCGCGCGCGTTCATCTCGCCCAGGTACGCGCTGTCCTTCGCCCTCTCCTTGAAGAAGCTGTTGACGTACTCGATCGCGAAGATCCCGAGACGAGCGCTCGTTTCTGCGAACTCCAGGTTGTCCAGCCCCCCCGCGAACAGCGGCTTGTGCAGCGACCACTGCGCAAGCGAAACGTCGTAGAGCGGCGCTGACGAACCAGAGCCGCCGAGCCCCGATCCGGCGCAGCCGGTCAGGGCCGCGGCCCCAGCCAGGCCGATCAACCCGAGCGCGTCACGTCGTGAGATGAGGTGGGGCGGGGGGGGCGAGCGGTCCTCTGATGCGTGCATCGGCGCCTCCGGCGGTGGGGGGTAGCGGGGTGGGTGTCACCGTACCATGCCCGCTTGTCTTGCGGTGGAGCCTCCATGACCCCGGACGAGGGTCAACTCAAACGCGAGCTCGGTGTCCCGGGCAGCGTCCTGCTTGGCCCCGGCTCCATGGTCGGCACAGGCGTCTTCGTCGCCATCGCGCACGCCGCTGGCGTCGCAGGGTCCTGGGTCA
>JANQQG010000103.1 GCA_028285065.1 Phycisphaerales bacterium | reverse complement strand
TGAACCTGCCGGCGCACGAGCCGATCCTCCGCGAGCTGGGATTCAACAGGTTCATCGATGAACTGCGGGCGCTGACGGGCAAGGGCCAGGACGGGGCGCCCGCAACCGGCGTCGCCCCGCCGAGCCCCGGCGCGGACCTGCCGCGGGGTGGACTGTTCGATCAACTCGACGACGACGGGGGCGCCGGCGGGCCCGAGGACGGCGAGTACACGATCGTGCGCACGCGGAGCGAACTCGACGCGATGCTCGAGGCGCTGCGATCCGCCGAGCGGATCAGCATCGACACCGAGACCACCGGCGTCGAGGCCATGCAGTGCGAGCTCTGCGGCCTGAGCTTCTCGCCCGAGCCCGGCAAGGGGTACTACGTCCCCGTGCGCTCGCCCGAGCCGGGCTCGCACCTGAATCAGGATCAGGTCATCGAGGGCGCACGCGCGCTGCTCGAGGATGAGTCCGTCAAGAAGATCGGGCACAACCTGAAGTTCGACATGCTCATCCTGCGCCGGTGCGGGATCCAGCTGCGCGGCGTCGAGTTCGACTCGATGATCGCGAGCTACCTGATCGACGCGTCGCGTTCGAGCCACTCGCTCGATGCGCTGTGCCTGGCGCTGCTCGGGCGGGCCAATGTGCCGCTGAAGGAACTGATCGGGAGCGGCAAGAACGAGCGGACGTTCGACACGGTGCCCTTGAGCCAGGCGGGCCCGTATGCCGCGGAGGACGCGGACGTGGTGCTGCGTCTTCACGAGCGGATGGCGCCGGAGCTCGCGCGTCTGGGGCTGGTCGAGCTGTTCCGCGACGTCGAGATGCCGCTGATCGAGGTGCTGGCGGAGCTCGAGTACAACGGCGTGCTCGTCGACGCCGACGAGCTCGACCGCCAACGCGAGCGCCTGCAGTCGCGCATCGTCGAGCTCAAGGACAAGATCGACGAAGAGGCATACACGCGCACCGGGCGCACGATCAACCCGGACTCACCCAAGCAGCTCGGGACCCTGCTGTTCAATAAGCCGGACGCGGGCGAGCCGGGGCTGGGCATCAAGCCGCTGAAGAAGACGAAGACCGGCTACTCGACTGACATCGAGGTGCTCGAGCGCCTTGCGCAGGACCCAGCGATCGAGAGCGAGATCCCTGGCTTGGTCGTCGAGAACCGGCAGCTGAGCAAGCTGGTTGGGACGTATCTGGTCGCCCTCAAGGAGGCGATCAACCCCGAGACCGGGCGCGTCCACGCGAGCTTCAACCAGACCGTCGCGGCCACAGGCCGTCTCAGCTCGAGCGACCCCAATCTGCAGAATATCCCGATCCGCACCGAGGTCGGGCGCGAGATCCGAAAGGCGTTCCGGGCGCCCCCGGGCCGCGTGCTCATCACGGCCGACTACTCGCAGATCGAGCTGCGCCTGCTCGCGCACCTGTCGCGGGACCCGGCGCTGATCGAGGCGTTCCACGAGGGGCAGGACATCCACCGGGCCGTGGCCGCGCAGATCCACGACGTCTCTCCCGACGAGGTGACGGGCGAGCAGCGTTCCGGGGCGAAGATGGTGAACTTCGGCATCGTCTACGGCATTACACCCTTCGGGCTCGCGCGTCGCCTGGGCGTCGGCCAATACGAAGCCCAGGAGATCATCGACGGGTACAAGAAGCGGTTCAGCGGGATTACGACGTTCCTGCAGGAGTGCATCGAGCAGGCCAAGAGCCAGGGGTACGTCGAGACCATGCTCAAGCGCAGGCGCCCCATCCTCGACATCGAGTCGCGCAACCCGGCGCGCCGGTCGCTTGCCGAACGCATGGCGATCAACTCCGTGGTGCAGGGCTCCGCGGCGGACCTGATCAAGCTTGCGATGGTGGACCTGCACCCGATGCCGAACGACTGCGCCGGTCCGGACGTACAGATGCTCCTGCAGATCCACGACGAACTCGTGTTCGAGGCGTCCGAGGGCGAGACGGCCGAGCGGGCGCGTGCGGGGATCGTCAAACGGATGGAGGGGGCGATGGAGCTCGATGTGCCGCTGGTCGTGGACAGCGCGATCAGCGAGGACTGGTTCGGAGGGAAGTAGCCGAAGGGGTTGCAAACGATGCGACGGCCAGGGCGGCGGCGTCGGTGGATCGTGCGGGGCGTGGTGTGCTTCGTGTTGGGGTGCGCGACGACGGTGGGGGCGTCGATCCTGCATGCGTGGATCGGGAGCAGATCCGAGAGCATCCTTGCATTCAGCTACGAAGAGCGTGACGGCTCGCTCTGGCGGATCATGTCGACGGAGGCGTTCGGATGGGAGGCCGCCACGATCGGCCGTGAGCACCGGTCGCTGGAGGAGCTCAATCGACAAGACCATGTCGATGGTGGCCCCGCAACCAGAGAGCGCGATCTCGGGAACGAGGTGCGGTTCGAACGCGCTGGACGTACGACGACGATGATCGTGACCGATCCCAGGACTGGCGA
>JANQQG010000087.1 GCA_028285065.1 Phycisphaerales bacterium | reverse complement strand
CGCCCAAGCCCAGACGCGTCCGGGCCCCCGTCGCCTCCTGGCGCGTCCCGAACGATCCGACCCGGACGAAGTACATCCACACCCCGCTGCTCGCGTTGCCCTCGAGGACCATCGGTTCGCCCAGCCCGAGCCCGCGCGAGATCGCGCCAGCTTCGCCGGCCCGTGCCTCGGCGTTCTCTCGCAGGCTAAATGCCCCGAGTTGGATCGTGAACGTCCCCCGCTCGATCCGCTCCGTCGCCTGAAGGCGCACCAGTGTGCTCCGAGCTACGCCCGACGCCCGCCGGTAGTTCGCCTGGGCCGTCTCCGGACGCCCGAGCTCTGTCGAGGCGTCACCAGCGTGGATCAGCGCCAACGCGGCGTCATCCCCCTCGAGCTTCCGTGCCGCCGTCGTCAGCAGCGACGCCGCCAACTCGTAGTCGCCCTCGGAAGCCGCGATCAGACCGAGCGCGGCCTCCGCGCGTCCCGCGATCTCGCGGTCCGGATCATCCACCAGCGGCTCGAGATGCGTCTTGGCCTCGTGGTGCTCGCCCAGCGCGTGGGCCGCGAGGCCCGCGGTCAATGCGGCGCCGCTCCGCTCCCGCCTCGGCGCGTCTCGCTCGGCCTGCCTGGCCGCCTCGAAGGCATCGCGGTACCGGCCCGCCTCGTAGAGCGAAACATGGTCGCTCGGGCGCGTCGCACGCCCGCTCCCGCAGCCCGGCAGCGTCGCCAGTGCGGCCCCGATCACGCAGATCCAAATCGTCAGTCGCTGCATGGGCTCTCTCATCCGTGAGGCGGTAGCCTATCGCCCACCCCGTGCCCCGTTCCCTGTGTCGGCAGGAGGCGTCCTTCCACGTGAGCGTCCACTGGCCAATCCTCCGCACCCTCGTCCGAAGCCCCGGGCGGACCCTCTTCGTCGACGACCGACGAAGCTGGCGGGCGATCGACCTCCTCGTCGTCGCCTCCCACGTCGCCTCAGAGATCGAGCGCCGCTGCACCTCCGACACCGTCGGCGTCCTCGTCCCAACATCAGGCGCGTTCCCGGCCGTCACCCTCGCCTGCTGGATGCTCGGCAAGATCCCCGTCCCACTCAACTACCTCCTCGCCGAGGGCGAACTCCAGTACATCGTCGACCATTGCGGCACCGACACGATCGTCGCCTCGGGCGCCCTCATGGACGGGCTCGACCTCCACCCTCGCGCCGGCTCGACCATCACCCTCGAAGACGTCGACTTCCGCTCCGTCCCCGACCTCCGCTGGCCCGCCCTCATCCCCGACGAACAGCTCGCGACGATCCTCTACACCTCCGGCACCTCCGGACGCCCCAAGGGCGTCATGCTCACCCACGGGAACATCGCCAGCAACATCCGCCAGGTCGTCACATGGGCCGGCTTCACACGCGACGACGTCGTCCTCGGCGTCGTCCCACCGTTCCACTCCTTCGGCTTCACAGTCCTCTCGATGCTCCCCGCATCCGTCGGATGCCGCGGCATCTGCCTCGCACGCTTCAGCCCCGCGCGCCTGCTCACAACCATCCGCGACCACCGCCCGACCGCGATCGTCGCGATCCCCTCGATGTACGGCGCCCTCTTGCGACTCAAGGACGCCGTCCCCGACGACTTCTCCTCACTGCGCTTCATCGTCTCCGGAGGCGAGCCACTCCCAGACGCAGTCGCCTCCGGCTTCCGCGAACGCTTCGGCGTGACCATCAACGAGGGCTACGGCCTCACCGAGACCAGCCCCGTCACGCACTGGTGCCGCCCCGAAGACCACAGAGCGCACTCCGTCGGCATGCCGATCCCCGGCGTCCGCCAGCGAATCGTCGACCCCGCCACCGGCAAGGACCTCGGCCCCGACGAAGACGGCGAGGTCCGGCTCGACGGACCAAACATCATGGCCGGCTACTACAAGGACCCGGAGCAGACCGCGGCCGTCTTCGACGAGCGCGGCTACTTCAAGACCGGCGACATGGGTCGCACCGATCCAGACGGACACCTCTACATCACCGGGCGCATCAAGGAGATGCTCATCGTCGGCGGCGAGAACGTCTTCCCACGAGAGATCGAAGAGGTCCTCGACCGTTTCCCACCGATCGCAAAGAGCGGCGTCGTCGGACTCCCCGACCCCGTGCGAGGCGAGACCCCGATCGCCTTCCTCGAACTCTGCGAGGGCGAGCCCTACGACGAGGCCGAGCTGATCCGGCACTGCCGAGAAGAACTCCCCGGCTTCAAGATCCCGCGCCGCTTTGTCGTGCTCGACGAGCTGCCCCGCTCCCCGACCGGCAAGGTCCTCCGCCGAGCGCTGTCGCAGCGCCCGGAGGTCACCGGCGACGGCGGTGATCCGTGACGCAGGCGACGCCTCGCACCGCCGCGTCCTTCCGCCTGACCGCCGCGATCGCACTCCTCGCCGTCGTCGCATGCGTCGGCCTGCGCGTCCTCGGCGCATCAGACCTCCACCAGAACACCGACCAGTCCAAGACGATGGCATTCACCGCCGACGTCGCTTTCAACGCGGAGCTCTTCCTCCCCCGCGACGGCATCGGTGAGCGCACACTCAAACCACCCCTCATCAACTGGCTCGGCGCACCACTCGTCCGCGCCGGGTGGCACGACGAACTCGCCTACAAGCTCCCCTGCATCCTCGCAGGTCTCCTCACGGCACTCATCGTCGTCTTCGCCGCCCGCTGGTTGCTCGAGCGCTTCGCCGACTCCTCCTCCGACGCCGCCCGGACGATCGCTTCACTCGCCGCACCCCTCGCCATCGCAACGGGCGCAGCCTGGCTCGCAAGCCCAAGCGCGATCAAGCACCTCTACTTCCTCCGCCCCGACGTCCTCCAGACGATGTTCCTCACCATCGCCTGGTACGGCGCGACGCGCTGCCTTGCAGAGCCCAACGCAAAGGCCGCACGCCCATGGGCCGCCATCACATGGCTCGGCGCCGGCGGCGCGGCGCTCGCCAAGGGCCCCATGGCCCTCCTCGTCCCCCTCTACATCATCGCCCTCGCCCTCCTCGTCCACCGCTCCGTGGGGTGGCTGCGCGCGATCAACCGGACCCATTGGCCCATCGGGCTCCCCGTCATGCTCGCCATGCCCCTCATCTGGCTCGCTCCCGCATGGAACGTGGACCCCGAGCACGTCCGCTCGTCCCTGCTCGGACGCGAACTCATGGAACGCGTCGAACGCGGCTCCTCCGAAGCCGACCCCTTCCGAATGCTCCGAGCAGTCGTCCGCGTCCCCGGCTTCTTCCTCGAACGCTTCGCCCCCTGGGCCATCCCCGCCTTCATCGCGATCGCCCTCTGGATCACGCGCCGCTGGCGCCCCGGCCCCCTCGCCCCCGCCCTCGTCTGGATCGTCATCGTCTACGCCATGAACATCGTCTC
Organism: Phycisphaerales bacterium; assembly: GCA_028285065.1. Lineage (GTDB taxonomy): Bacteria > Planctomycetota > Phycisphaerae > Phycisphaerales > UBA1924 > JANQQG01. The sequence continues at coordinate 11,998 of JANQQG010000087.1, read as the reverse complement.
CGCGGGACGATCTGGCTCCTTCGTCGCCCCCGCCTACCCCGCAACCGCCATCATCGCCGTCTACGCCATCGCACGCCTCGCGCTGATGCTCCGCCCCATCACGCCAACCCGACTCGCACCACTCGTCGCCGCCATCGCCCTCGTCGCCGGCGCCGGCATCGGCGCACGCGAGGCGTTCCTCTCCCGCGGCGCACGCACCGGCTACGGCAACGAGCTCGCCGCCTTCGCCGACACCATCCGCCCCACGATCGCCGACGACCAAGTCGCCTTCGTCGGCATCGGCTACGCGCCCCTCCCGCCCCTGCTCGGCCGACACCGCGCCGGCGAGCCCGACGAAGAGCGTCTCGCCGGCGCCGCCTGGATCGTCGCCCCCGCCGGCAGCGCACCGATCGACCCCATCGCCCTCAGCGGCGACTTCAACGAAGACGGCTCCCTGCGCAAGGACATCTTCCCGCTCGCGCTCTATCGAGCCGAGGATTTCCGTTCAACAACCACGCTGACGCCGCAGACCCCGCCCGACAACGACTAGCATCGCCCAGTCCCACCAGTGGAAGGAGCCCGATGGAACTGTACATCGACACCGCGAACATCGACGAGATCCGCGAGGCCCACGACATGGGCGTCCTCGACGGCGTCACCACCAACCCCTCCCTCATCGCCAAGGAGGGCGTCGACTACGCCAAGCGACTCGGTGAGATCTGCGAGGTCGTCAAGGGCCCCGTCTCCGCAGAGGTTCTCGCGCTCGACTTCGAAGGCATGATGGCCGAGGGTCGCGAGCGAGCAAAGATCGCAGACAACATCGTCGTCAAGCTCCCCTCCACCGTCGCCGGCGTCAAGGCGTGCAAGGCGATGAGCGACGAGGGCATCCGCACCAACCTCACACTCTGCTTCCAGCCCCTCCAGGCACTCATGGTCGCGAAGGCCGGCGCGTTCCTCGTCTCGCCGTTCATCGGACGACTCGACGACATCGCCCACGACGGCATGGAGGTCATCCACCAGATCCGGACCATCTACGACACCTACGGCTACCAGACCAAGGTCCTCGCGGCCTCCATCCGCCACACCAAGCACATGGTCGAGTGCGCCCTCGCCGGCGCTGACGTCGCCACCGTCCCCTTCAGCGTCATCACCAAGATGATGAACCACCCGCTGACCGATTCCGGACTCGAGAAGTTCGTCGCCGACTACAACAAGGCCTTCGGCTAAGCCCACGGCCCCCTCTCCGACTCCTACGCCGGACGCACCGCAAGCGTCACCTCGAGCTCCACGGGCACATCCCGTGGCAGCGACGGGCATCCCACCGCCGCACGCGCGTGACGCCCCGCCTCCCCAAAAACCTCGCCCATCAACTCGCTCGCCCCGTTCGCGACCTCCGGGTGCCCGCCGAACCCCGGCCCGCAGGCGACGAAGCACCCCAGCCGAACCACCCGTTCGACCCGGCACAACTCACCAAGCTCGGCCTTGGCCACCGCAAGGGCGTTGACCGCGCACCAACGCGCGCATGCCGCTGCCTCCTCGATGCTTACCGCATCCGGCACGCTCCCCGTCGCGAGCATCGAGCCGTCCCGGATCGGGATCTGGCCCGAGATGTGGAGCATCCCACCCGCCTGAACGCAAGGGATGTACGTCGCCACCGGAGCGGGCGCCTCGGGAAGCTCGATCCCAAGGGCGGCCAGTCGTTGTTCAGGGCTGTGTTCGGGTGTCATTCGGTCCCCTCGGAGTGGTGAGTCGCTTTTCTTGCCGCCCAACCGGAACCCGCCCGCGTTGACAAGCGGATCGGAACCTGTATCGTGACGCTCCGCACGCGTGCGAGCATTGGCTGTTGTTGGTCGGTGGAGACCATTATCTCGATCTGAACGCACTGATGGCGGGTTTCTCCCGCTATTCATCCCGCACTCCGCCGCCGCAAGCCAGCCGACATCCCGATCGACCCAGCCCGTCTTGGTTGCGGTCGAGGGGACCCCCGGGTCTCCGTGAACGGAATTGGTTGGCTCCGGAACCGTCGTTTCCGGAGCGGATAGCGGCACCCGTTTTCATTCAGGAGAGTCTCATGAAGAAGAACCGTGGCTTTACCCTCATCGAGCTGCTCGTGGTCATCGCGATCATCGCGCTGCTCGTTGGCATCCTTCTCCCGGCACTCGGCAAGGCTCGGGCCGCCGCTCGCCAGATGAAGGACGGAACCCAGGTCCGTGGCGTCGTCCAGTCCATGGCCATCTGGGCGAACAACAACAAGAGCAACTACCCGCTCCCCAGCGCCATCCACCCGGCTGGCGTCCCCGCCACCTTCAACGTCCAGGCGAACCAGCTCCAGACGCTGAACAACACCGGCAACATCCTCTCCCTCCTCGTCTACAACGGCTTCGTCTCCACCGAGCTGCTCGTCAGCCCCGCGGAGCTCTCCGGCCTCGTCGAGGTCGACGCCGACTACGAGAACAGCGAGCCGCAGGCCGCTGCCGACCCGGACCGCGCCCTCTGGGATCCCGGGTTCGCCGGTGCCTCCAACGGCACCTCCGTCTCCAACAACTCCTACGCCCACAACCCGCCCTTCGGTCGCCGTCGCGCCTACTGGAAGGACAGCTTCAACTCCCAGGAAGCCGTCTTCGGTAACCGTGGCCCCGAGTACATGGGCAACACCTTCCCGCAGGGCGGTCGCTGGCAGCTGACCCCCGCCGGCCAGAACTCCATCACCCTCCAGATCCACGGTGGTCGCAACACCTGGGAGGGCCAGATCGGCTTCAACGACGGACGCGTCCAGTTCGTCACCGAGCCCAACCCCGAGACCATCACCTACCGCCGCTTTACCGGCACCCCGCCCACAGTCCCGGACAACCTCTTCGTCGACGAGATCGACGACGCTGACCGCTCCGGCAGCGCTTCCCCCACCGACATCACCTCGCGCGGCAACATGTTCCTCCGCCCGATCTTCTCCGTCTCCGGTACCTCGCAGCTCACCGTCAACCTCTGGATCGACTGATCCGGAACTGACGCTGATCGCGTAAATGACAGGGAGCCCGGCTTCGGCCGGGCTCCCTTCTTTTTTGCACGACATGGCCGAAGCGGTCGGCGCCCCAACCGCTCCCAGCCTGTGTCAGTCCACGTCCAGGCCGCGAAGACGATCTCGCAGCGCCTGACGCTTCTGCTCCGCCTCACGCGTCAGCAGACCACGCTCGGCCACCAGCTCCTCGAGACGCGTCTCCTGAGACGCCAGCTTCGACATGTACCGGTCGTAGAGGTCCGACGAAGCCGAGATCGACGACATGTTCGATCGGATGCGGCTCTGATCACGAGAGATCTCCGAGCCCTCAGCCTCCGCAACCGCAACCCGTCGCTCCAGGTCCGCGATCGCGGCCTGCCGGCTCGCCACCTCGCGCAGCACCGCCAGCACCTCCGCAGACAAACGCCCGTCCGCGTGGTACGACAGCGCGAGGGTCAGGTCGTAATCGGCGATCCCGTAACGCCTGCGCACGATCCGCTCGGCGTCGACCTGAAGGTCGCCCGCCTCCGCGGCATCGAGCTCGACCTCGAACCGAAGCGCCGACCCAGTCCGCTCAGCCGGCTCGGTGCGCGAAACCAACTCCCATCCGCTCATGCGCGGGTGCTCGACGATGATCGTCCGCCCGCTGTCCTGGTCCTTGTTCTCGAACGAGTACCCGACGCGACGCACCGTCTTCTCCGTCTGCTCGATCAGCCCGTCAACGATGCGCACGCCGACGACGTTCTGATCGCCATCTTCCTCAACGCTCGCGACCACATCCAGATCCAGCGCGTACGCAAGCAGACGCTCGTCCGCAGGCGAGACGTGCCCGATCTGCGCATCACCCGCATACGCCGAGACGTCCCCCGCCGAGTCGAACACCGCGATCGGCCCCGGCAGCAGCTGCAGGTCCGAGTCGTTCATCAGCTCCACGCCCCGCATCGGGTGCTCACCGTCGCCCGGCGAGTAGATCGACACCCGGCGCGCCGGCGCCTCGATCGACACGATCGGGATCATCGCTGACTGCTGACGCTCAACCGTCACCGGATCGTCCAGCCGGAACTGGAACACTTCCCCGATCGAGCCACCGCTCGCAGCAGCGCTCGTCCCCAGACGCTCCATCGCAATCAGGCCGCCCGCCGCCTCCACACCGAAGAACACTCCCTCGGCATCCTCCATGGCGTCCATCATCGGGGCCGCCTCCGGCGCCGGGGCCATCCGCTTGGCCAGGCGCACACGCTCCCCGCCCGCGAAGTCGCGATCACGACCCCGCTGACCCCCGTCGTACGCCTTCGACACCACGCCCGGGATCGTCGGCACCGGAACCACCGGACGCGCCGTAAACAGCGGCTCATACAAGTCCATCTGGAACGACACCGGACGACCCGCCACCAGCGACATCGTCACGTCGTCCCAGTCCTGGTCTGTCGTGTTCTCCACGATCGCCCACCCCTGGAGCAACGCCTCGCCGTCCTCGCCGAGCACGAGCCGGTACGACGTCTTCCACACCGGCGTCTCGTGGATGTACCCCACGACCACCCGCCGCTCCCCGCGCCCGGCGAACGCGAGCTCGACGCTCTTGACGTTGTCCGCCCGGTACTCCGCCAAAGCACTCAACGCCTTGCGCAGCTCGCCCGCCAGCTCCTCGTCGACCAGCCGGTAGCTCGAGACGTCACTCAGCGCAACCGATCGCATCCCGTCTTCGGTCAGGAGCTCCAGCGTCGGCGCGTCGTACGCCGGCGAGTCGCCCATCGGAGGCAACCGCTTCATCGCGACACCCAGGATCGTCCCACGGATCGCGGCACCGTTCGCCGTCAGATCGATCTCAGACCCGCGCAGCTGCCGCAGCAAATCCGCGATCGTCGGAGCGCCCGAGATGTCCACGCCGAACGACGCCAGCCTGCGGCTCAAGGGCTCCTTCGACGCGTACGAGACCGTCTCGATCCGCCCCCCGTCCAGATCCAGCAGCACCATCGATTTCAGGATGTCGTTGATCTGGTCCGCGTCGAACCGCAGCTGCACGCTGCTCGTCCCCTCGACCATCCCCGCCCGCTCGAAGTACCCCACCCCCGAGCGGTACAGCGTGATCTTGCGGATCGGCAGATCCGTCTCGCCCTGAGCCGCAGCCGCCCCCGCTCGGGCGCGCTCCGGCTGTGCGATGGCCGTGGCGGACGAGACAGCCAGGATCGACCCAGCGCAAAGGGCGAGGGCCGCGGCTCGGCGTGTCATGAGCTTGCGCATGTGAATCCCCTTCAGGATGAATGTGTCGGTCACTACGGATCGGCCGCGCAGGCCGCCCCGCTCCTCAATGGCCGCCCGGCCCATCCTGTCGAACGCCGATTGGAAGCCAACGGAGGGGGGGGGGCGGCACCGATATAGTCGAGAAGGCACGCCCGGGTTCGGGCAAAGGGAGCCGAACTCGGGTGAAGCTGCCAGTCCTCAACGAGTCGAGCCGCACCGAACGCGAAGCAATCGCGTCAGATCTGCGCGCCCGCCTCCGGGGCCAGGTCCGCTTCTACGACCACGACCGCCGCCTCTACGCCACCGACGCCTCCCTCTACCAGGTCACTCCCATCGGCGTCGTCATCCCTGCAGACGTCGACGACGCCGTCGCGGCACTCACCTACTGCGCCCGGCGCGGCATCGGCGTGCTCCCCCGAGGAGGGGGCACCAGCCTCGCCGGCCAGTGCGTCAACCACGCCGTCGTCATCGACCTCTCGCCCAACTGCCGCGCGCTGCGCTCGGTGGATCCGGATGCGCAGACGTGCGTCGTCGAGCCGGGCGTCTACGTCGATGAGCTCAACGCGGAGCTCCTTCGGCGTGGGCACGAGCTGTTCTTCGCGCCGGATCCGGCCACGTCGCGCCAGGCGACCGTCGGTGGGTGCATCGGCAACAACGCCGCCGGCGCACGCAGCGTCCGCTACGGACGCACCAGCGAGAACCTCGCAGGCGTCGAGCTCGCGATGATCGGCGCGCACGGCGCTGTCAGCCAGGCCGCCCTTCGCCCCGCCGCGTCGGGCGAGCAGGCCGTGCGCCTCGGGCGCGAGATCGCCGCGATCACGCGCGAACACGCACCCCTCATCCGAGAGCGTTTCCCGAAGACCATCCGACGCAACGCCGGCTACGGGCTCGACCTCATCCTCCGTCAACTCGACGCCGGCGTCCCCGACGAGCAACTCGACCTCTCCGGCCTCGTCTGCGGCTCCGAGGGCACGCTCGGCCTCGTCACCAGCGCAACGCTCAAGCTCCGTCCAACGCCACGCGCCCGCGGACTGGCCGTCCTCGGCTTCGAGAGCGTCGAGGACGCGATCGATGCGGTGCCCGCGCTCGTCGAGTCCGGCGCGACGGCCGTCGAACTCCTCGACGACATGGTGCTCAGCGCCGCCAACAAGAACATCGAGTACCGGCGCTACGTCGACCTCCTCCCGCGCGATTCGGCCGGTGCAGAGCCCAAGGCCGTCCTGTACGTCGAACGCTTCGGCTTCGGCCATGCCGCGGACGACGAGGTCCGAGCCGGATTCGCCGACGCCGAGCGCATCGCCGCCGGTCGCGGCATCGCCCTGCACACCGACGCGGGCGCGATGCTCAACGCCTGGAAACTCCGAAAGGCGGGCGAGCCGCTCCTCCACGGGCTCAGCGGCAAGCGCAAGCCCGTGACATTCGTCGAGGACAACGCCGTCCCCCTCGAGAACCTCGCCGACTTCGTCGCTGGCTTCAAGGAAATCGTCTCCCGTCACGGCACCCGCGCCGCGTACTGGGCCCACGCCTCGGTTGGCGTGCTGCACGTGCGTCCGATGCTCGACCTGCACGATGAGGCCGACCGACACGCAATGCGCGAGATCGCCGTCGAGGTCGCGGACCTCGCCCGATCCGTCGGCGGCGTCATGAGCGGCGAGCACGGCGACGGCCGCGCACGCGGGCCCCTCCTCGAGCGCTTCTTCGGCCCTCGGCTCATGGACGCCTTCCGGCGCACCAAGGCCGCCTTCGACCCCAACGGCCTGATGAACCCGGGCAACATCGTCAGCCCCGGACCCATCGAGTCGCTCACCGAGTCGACCCGTCTCAACCCCGATGGCCCGATGCTCGCCCTCCCCGACATCGACACCTTCTTCCGCTACGACGACCAGGAGGGATTCGAGGGCGCGCTCGAGATGTGCAACGGAAGCGGCGTCTGCCGCAAACGCAAGGGTGGAACCATGTGCCCCTCCTACATGGGCACCATGGACGAACGCCACTCGACCCGCGGACGCGCGAACGCACTCCGCCTGGCTGTCAGCGGGCAGGCCTCGCCAAACGGACGCCCAGCGTGGGACGACCCGGAGACGCACGCGACGCTCGATCTCTGCCTCAGCTGCAAGGCCTGCAAGGGCGAGTGCCCGAGCAACGTCGACGTCGCACGCCTCAAGGCCGAGTACACCGCCCAGCACTTCCGCCAACGCGGCGGCCCCACCTTCAAAGCCAGAGCCTTCGGCGCGATCCGCAGGCTCAACCGCATCGCCTCGCTCACGCCCGGGCTCGCCAACGCCACGGGTGCGCTCGCGCCCGTCCGCGGACTGATGCGCCGAACACTCGGCATCGACCCACGTCGCTCGCTCCCACGCTTCGAACGCAGCCTCTACGCACGACTCAAGCCGCGCGACACCGACGCCCCGCGCGTCATCCTGTTCGCAGACTGCTTCACCACGTTCAACGAGCCACGCATCGGCATGGCCGCGGCCCGCGCCATCCGCGCTCTCGGCTTCGAGCCCGTGCTCAGCGCAAAGGGCTCCCTCCTCGAAGGCGGTGGCTGCTGCGCTCGCTCCATGATCTCCATGGGCAACGTCGCTGCCGCGGCCCAGGAGATCGAACGCACCGTCGAACTGCTCCGCGACCAGATCCAAGCAACCGGCGCCGAGTCGATCGTCGTCTGCGAGCCCTCGTGCCTGAGCGCAATCACCGATGACTGGCCGCTGGTCCGGAGCACGGCTGACCCCGACTGGATCGGACGCATCGTCGCCATGGCCGTCTCACCCGAGACGTTCGTCGCACGCGAACTCACGAAGCGGGAGCGCGAAGCGCCGGCGCCAACCGACGCCGCAGAGATCGTCCTGCACGCGCACTGCCACCAGAAGGCCCTCACCGGCTCGGACGACACCGAAGACGCACTGCGCTTGGCGACCGGACGCCCGGTCCGAACACTCGACGCAGGCTGCTGCGGCATGGCCGGATCCTTCGGCTTCGACCACGACAAGTTCGACCTCTCCATGGCCATCGGCGAGCTCACGCTCCTCCCCGAAGCCCGACGCCTCAAGCGGTCCGGCGGCACACTGTGCGCAACCGGCACGAGCTGCCGCCACCAAGTGCATGACGGCGCGGCAATGGACGTGCCACACCCGATCGAGCTGATCGCCGACGCACTCGAAGTGCGCACATCCAATGCAGCGAAGGACGGATCGGAGGCGCGCGCATGAACGACGCGGATCCGCCGATCCACGACGACCAGGACACGTTCCACGTGGAACACCACGATGCGCGCGCACACGACGCGTCGATGCTCTTCTTCGCCGGCCCCCACCACGTCGGCCGCATCGCCATCGGACTCCGCGCCGTCCTCTGGGCGATCATGCTCCAGTTCGTGATGGTCATGATCCTCTGGGGCGTGCTCGTCTCGAGCGGCCAAGGCGCCGCGGGCGGCCCGATGCAGTCGGGCCTGCTGGCATCGGATCTGTTCATCGTGATCGCGGCCATCCTGAGCGTCGCCGTCAACGCGCTCGCGCTGTGGGGGTGGTGGCGGTTCACCGAACCGGACCCGGCGCACACCGAGGGCAGCAGTGTCGGCGATGCACGCTGGTTGATCCGCGCGAGCGTGGTCGCGTCAATCGTCTGCGACGCGTGCGTGAACGTCCTCGGCGCGCTCGCGCCGGCCAAGGGGCCGCTGGCGCCGCTGCTGCTGCTCCTGATGGTGGTCGCGGCCCTCGGGACACTCGGCGCGTTCACGACCCGGTTCTTCGCGTCGATCGTCTACGTGCGACGCCTGGCCGCCCGGATCCCCGATCCGCAACTCGAGCGCCGGGCGCAGATGGCCATGTGGGCGTGCCCGCTGGCGGCCGTGTTCGCGGGCTGGATGTGCGGGATCGGTCTCTTGATCGCGCTGGTGATCTACTTCAACCTGCTCGAGCAGGTGCGGCGCGCGCTGTTGGGCGTGCGTGCGCAGCAGGCGGAGTACGACTGGGAGATGGTCGAACCGGACGACGGCGCCGACGTTCTTCAGCGCGGGTAGCGCGTGAAGACGAGGTCAGTCCCGTCTGGGGCCGCGTCGGGGTAGTCGACGCCGTTCATGCTCGGAATGCCTTGGTCGTCGGTCCCGTCAAAGCCGGGGGCGTAGAGCACGTAGCCACTGCCGGGTGCGGCCCACTGCGAGATCGGCTGCGTTCGTCGGTAGACGAGCGGCGCGCCGGCGATGGGGTCGGTGGGGACGTTATCAAGCAGGAACGGCGCGAGGTCTTCCAGTGTCTTGGGTGGCGCGCCGCGCAGCCTCCGGAAGGACTCGACGCCCACGAGTGTGATGGTGCCGTTGAGGGCGGCGTGTGCGCCGCGGCGCGTCTGGACCATCAGCAGGCGAGTTGAGGTGGCCTGCGAGCCGATGGCGTTCGCGAGCGCGTTCGTCGAGACGTCTTCGCCGGACTCGTACAACTCCTCAGCTTCGTCACACTCGGCTCGGAGATCGGCGACGGTCTGAGTTGGCCAACCGGAGTCGAGGATCGGGCCGATCCGATCGAGCCAGCGTCGTACCTCGGGGCGCGAGGCGAGCCACTGCACTTTGGTCGGGGGCAGTCCGAGCTCGAACTCGAGGACTTCAAACACGAAGCGATCGAGCGACGCGTGTGCGAGTTCGCGGGTGGGATGGGCGGCGTGGTCTGCGGCGCGCTCCGCGAGCAGCCCGATGATGACTCGGGCGTCCTCCTTGGTGTGCGGTGGGGTCGAGAGCGCCCAACGCCGGATCTGCTTTGCGAGGGCTTGGTCCTGGTAGGCGGCCATGATCGTGCCGAGGGCGCCGGAGGCCTCCGCGCACCGGCTGATCGCGATGCAGTGGCGCGTGTGGCGCTGGATTGCGTCGTAGTCGTCGGCGTCGCATGCCAGGGTCAACGCGGCTTCGGCAAACCGGAAGGCGTCGCGGAGATCTCCGTGAGACTCGAGCGGCTCGGGCAGATTGAACCAGTCGGCCTCGGCGACGCGGTCGAGTGTGTCGAAGAGGCCCTCCTCGTAGGCGATGCGGAGGGATCGGTGGGCGGCTTCGCGGAGCCGGATCGTGTCGGGCCAGTTGTCCAACGCGAGCACTGTGTCCGTCGCGAGGGTCGGTTGTGCGGGGATCCCGTCGACCCGTTCGTCTTCCATGGTCTCCATGATGGCGTGCGCCTGTGCGAACGCCGCCATTGCGGCAGGGGTCCCGTCAACCCACTGCTCGGGCGCCAAGGCTGATCGCGCCTCGACTGCCTTGCGGATCAGGGTCATGCGCGCGGCGTGATGTTGTGCCGGGTCGGGCGGGAACTCAGCCTGGGCGAGGGCGGGTGGCGTGACCACGCAGGTGGCGAGCGTCCCGAGGAGCGACCAAGGGACGATCGGGCGTCCGGCGTGCGGTGTTGTGAAGGGCATCGTGGTCCTCAACGTGTCCCCGTGGCGTGTCGTCGTTCGCATCCTGTTCGCTCATTGTATGTATGGGGTGGTGCGCGAGGTGTGCTCGCGCGCTAGGCTGAGGGCCGAACCTCTGGAGGCTTTCCGATGTCGATCGCTCGCACGTTGCTCGTCCCGTTCATCTGCGCAGGCGTTGTCGCCGGCGCAGCCGTCGCTTCACAGCCCGAGGCGCCCGCGACCTCGAGTCCTCCCGCGCCGGGGATTGATGGGATCTGCGAGAGCGTGAACGCGACTGTGCTCGCGGGCGGCTTCCAGTTCACCGAGGGCCCGCTGTGGCACGACGGGCGATGGCACTTCGTCGATCTCTCGGCGGGCAAGATGTGGGCGCTCAACGCCGACGGGACCGGGAAGGAAGAGATCCGCTCGACCCGGGGCGGCGCCGGGCTGAACGTCGACCACGAGGGCCGCGTGCTGCTCACGCAGTTTGCTGGCAACGTCGAACGGCTCGAGGGCGAGACGTGGGTGGTCGTGGCGAGTGAGTTCGAGGGCGCGAGGCTCAGCAGGCCCAACGACGTCGTCGCTCGCTCGGACGGCAACGTCTACTTCACGGCGTTCGGCGGCGCGAGCGATCCGGGCGGCGGTGTGTTCCGCATGGATCCCGAGGGTGAGCTCCATCGCATCGACAAGACCCTCGGCGGCCCCAACGGGATCACCCTGTCGCCGGACGAGCGCACGCTGTACGTCTCCGACTACGGCGCGAGGCGCGTGCATTCGCTCTCGCTCGACGAGAAGGGCGCCCCCTCGGGAGAGATCAAGTTGTTCGCCGATCTGACCACGCTCTCCGGTGCCGGCATGGCCGATGGGATGGCCGTCGACGAGCACGGGAACCTCTACGCGACGGGTCCCGGTGGGATCTCGGTCTGGTCGCCTGAGGGCAAGCAGCTCGGTTTGATCCCCGGGCGTGCGACCAACTGCGCGTTCGGCGGGGAGGACGGGAAGACCCTGTTCATCACGGCCGGCCGGAGCGTCAAGACGCTTGCCATGCAGGTCCGCGGGGCGGCTCTGGGCAAGGTGATGGGCGGAGCGTCGGACAAGAAGTAGTGGGGCGGCCGGGCCGGCGTCTGGCGCCTATGCGGGGCTTGCGACGCCCTGGAGCACGCGCTCGATGATCGGCGCGGCGACGTCGAAGGGCGAGCCCGAGGCGCTGGTTGCGCGCGGGATGACGCGGTGCGCGCAGACGGGGACGACGTTCTCGAGGATGTCCTCGGGGATGACGTAGTCGCGGTCCGCGAGGAGTGCGGTTGCGCGCGCGGCTTGCGAGAGCGCGAGCGAGCCGCGTGGTGAGAGTCCCATGCGGAGCTCTTCCTCGCTGCGCGTCCTGCCCGCGAAGGCGACGATGTAGTCGATGAGGGA
>JANQQG010000082.1 GCA_028285065.1 Phycisphaerales bacterium | reverse complement strand
TCCTTTGCCGGGGCGCGGATTCTCGATCGTCCGGGGGCATCTTCGCTCCTGGCCACATGGTAGACGCAGCGCCCCCTTCCGCACGCCGAGCCGGCCCGCTCGGTGCCCAGTTGTGGACAAGCACCCACTGTCTTTCTCGATGGCCCCGCCCCGCTCCCGCCCCGGCCCACGCGCGTCTACGACGCCCAGACGAACTTCCACTTGCCCGCCTCGAGCGCGACCCACAGCTTCGTGAAGTTGCTGCCCCTGCGCGCCTGGCCTGAGAGCTCGATCAGGAAGGTGTTCTTCCCACTCTTGCGCATCTTGACGGTCGGCGACCGCTCGCCGAACGGCATCCGCGCAAACAGGACCGCCAGGTCCCGCCGGTGATCGAGCAGGTAATCGACCACCTCGATCGGCTCGCGCCCCTCGCTGCGGAAGTGGTCCTTCGCCTGGATACTGACCAACTGATCCAGGAGCAGCTTGTCCTCGCCCTCGTCCAGGAGGATCTCGATGGCCGCCATGAGGGCCTGGACGCTCGGGGAGTTCACCACCCGGGACCCGTCGGCGCCCCGGGTCACCAGCGACCCGTCGCCCTGGAGGCGGTTGGGCAGGCGGACCCGGTCGTTCCCGGTCAGCACCGGCTGGGTCCCGAACGTCGCACCGTCCAGCCCCGCGAAGAACGGCTTGTAGCGGACGATGGTCGAGTTCTCGTCGGCGAAGGGGTCGCTCGAGGACGGCGGCGTGCAGGCGGCAAGCAGGGCGCCCACGCAGAGGAGGACCCCCAGCGTTGCCGCGTCCCGCCTCCATGTGTGCCGCAGACTGCTCATGTGGGTCCCGCTCCGCATGGCGCGTGGGCCTGGTTCCGTGCTACGACTCGGACGCTCCCGCTCCGCACCCACCGGGCATCAGCACCTCGATCTTCCGTGCGAGGAACCACGCGTGGTGTTCGAGGTGCCAGACGTCGTACTCGAGCACGTCGCGCAGCGACATCTCGCCGCGGAGCGGGTGCATCCCGCGCCGCTGCTGCTGCGCGTCATCAACGGTTGCGAGCCACTCACTCATCCATGCGCGCAGCGTGTGCACCGTCGCGATGAATGCCCCGATCGGGTAACTCGACCCCGTGTCGGGTGTGCCATACACACCGGAGTCGATGAACGCGTGCTCGTCCCAGTTGGGGAGGATCGGCGCATCTTCGGCAACGATCTTGCGCATGCGCTCCGTAAACAGCACCTCCGCATCTGCAAGGTGCCCAAGCAGCACGCGCGCCGGCCAACGACCGACGTTGGACTCAGCACGGAAGGCCGTATCCAACGCTGCATCATCCAACTCGAGAACGCGTCGATCGAAGTTCTCAACGCCCACCCCGAACCGGGCAATCAGTTTCGACCAATCCAATCCCCGCAACTCTTCACGCTGCGGACGGTTGGATTCAGAGACTTCATCCGATGTTTGCATCGCGGAAGGACCTTTCGCCGAAATACACTGTACGCCGCCCGTGTTCATTCCAGCGGCACAACACGAGCCTCCTCTTCACGGCTCATCGCCACGCACTGTTGCGGCGATGGGCCGTTTTTTGATCGGCGGCCGCCCCTACGCCCACGCTCTATGCTCCAGGCATGAGTGACCCCACTGCCGCCAACCCCGCCAACGAACGACGACTCGCCCTGCGCGTCGTCACGATGCCGAAGGACACGAACCAGTACGGCACCATCTTCGGCGGGACCATCCTTTCCTACATCGACCAGGCGGGCTTCGTCGAAGCCCGTCGGCACGGCTCACACCGATGGGTCACCGTCAGCCTCGATGCCGTGGAGTTCAAGAAGCCCGTCCACCTCGGCGACGTCGTCGCGTTCTACACGCACACGATCCGCGCGGGGACATCGAGCGTGCGCGTCTGCGTCGAAGTCGAGGCCGAGCGTTACGCCACCGGCAAGACCGTCCAGGTAACCGTGGCGCAGATCACGCTCGTCTCCGTCGGCCCCGACGGCAAGCCCATCCCGTTCGCCAGTCCCCCCACCGTTCAGGAAGCCGACGCATGAGCGCCGGGACGTCGCGCACAATCGACGTCGGCCGGCCGGGGCGCCCGGTGCGCATCGGCGTGATGCTGTCCGGGTCCGGGCGCACGCTCGACAACCTCCTGACGCGCATCGATGCGGGCACGCTCGCGCCGGAGCGTGAGCCGGGCATCGGGCTGGTGATCGCATCTCGCGAGTGCCGCGGCGTTGAGATCGCGACCCGCGCCGGCATCGAGACCCGCGTGATCGGCGGGACGATCCCGGGCGCGCGCCTCGAGGAGTTGCTCGTCGAACACGCGATCGACCTGGTCGTGCTCGCCGGATACCTGCGCATGATCGAGATCCCTCGCGCGTACGACGACCTCGTCGTCAACATCCACCCGGCGCTGCTTCCGTCGTTCGGCGGGCCGGGCATGCACGGGATGAACGTGCACCGCGCAGTCCTCGAACGCGGTTGCCGTGTCAGCGGATGCACCGTTCACCTCTGCGACGCCGAGTACGACCGGGGCCCGATCCTGCTGCAGAAGGCGTGCCCGGTCCTCGAGGGCGACGACGCGGACACGCTGGCGGCCCGCGTGTTCGAGCTCGAGAAGGACGCCCTGCCCGAGGCCCTGGAACTGATGCTGGACGGCCGCGTCCAAGTGGAGGAGGGCGGGGATCAGGGGGTCGGTCCGCGCGCCCGCATCCTGGGCCGGGCCTAGCCCGTATCCAGAGGCGTCATGCACCTGCTCCGCACGCTCCCGATATTGCTGGCCGTCCTGCTGCTCGGCGTACCGACCGCGCATGGCCAGTCGACCTCGCAGCGAGCGAGGGAGTTGAACGCCTCGATCTTCCGCGCGTTCGGAGCGAACGACTACGCCCAGGCCGAAGCGCTGCTGCGCGAGCTGATCCCGCTGGACGAAGCGAACTTCGTGCACCGCTACAACCTTGCGTGTGCGCTCTCGATGCAGGGCAAGCTCGAGCCCGCCGGCAAGGAGTTGCAGAAGGCCGTCATCCTCGGCTTCAGCGACAAGCAACAGATGGAGTCGGACCCCCACCTGCGCCCGATCCGCGAGACGGAGGACTACCTGGTTGTCGTCGAGGGGTGGGATCGGTTCATGGAGGCACGCGTCGACGCACGCATCGAGCAGGCCGCACAGGTCTACGGCAACCGCTACACGACCGAGCGCGACAACGACCTGCGCCTGGCCTACGTCTCGGCCTTCGACGAAACGACGTTCGATCGCGCCAAGGACGAGATCGACCGCCTCGCCGAGTGGTGGGTGCGCCACGTGCTCCCCGAGGGCGAGTCGTGGATGGGACGCCCGGGCCCGGATGGCGAGGAGTTCGAGCCACCATGGGTCCTCGTCCTGCTCCCGACGCGCGAGGACTACGCCCGCTGGGCGATCCCGCACTACGGGGCCGCGTGGATCCGCATCGGCGGCGTGTACTCCAACGACCGCAAGGAACTCGTCAGCCTCGGCCTCGGCTCGAGCCTGCGCCACGAGTTCTGGCACGTGCTGCACTGGCGCCACCAGAACAAGCTGCGCCAGCGCCACCCGATCTGGATCATGGAGGGCCTCTGCTCGCTCGTCGAGGACGTCGAGGTCGGCCCGGACGGCGAGATGATCGCGATGCCCTCGTGGCGCACGAACATGATCAAGCGCCTGAGTCGTCGCGGCAGGCCCATGCCGCTCGAACAGATGTTCACACTCTCGCACACGCAGTTCGTCAAGCAGCGCCCGCTGGCGAACTACGCGCAGTCGCGTGCGCTGTTCGTCTGGCTCGCCCAGCGCGGCCTGCTCAAGCGTTGGTACGCGCTGTACACCCAGAACTACAGCGACGACCACACCGGACGCCTCGCCTTCGAGATGACGTTCGACGAGCCCCTCGAGCAGGTCGAGGCCCACTTCCGCGCGTGGCTTCGAGAGATCGATGAGGTCCCGGAGGACCTGAAACGCGGCATGACGGGCTTCCCCTTCAAGGTCACGCCATCGCCCGACGCCGACGGCATCCGCATCACCACCACCGTCAGCGCCACCAGCGCACGCGACAGCGGCCTCAAGATGCGCGACGTCATCCTTACCGTCGACGCCGAGCCCGTACGTGACATGAACGACCTGATCCGCGTCATGCTCGCCAAGCAGCCCGGCGATCGCGTTGAGATCGAGTACCGACGCGGGCGCGACAACTACGCGACGACCACGATCGAACTGGTCAAGCTCACTCGCTGAGCTGGCTGGCCGGCCTACTCGGGTCCGTCGATCACCCACCACCCCCGCTCACGCGCACGCTCCGAGATCTGGCGGATCGTCGCGACCTCATCCGGATTCGCCGCGGCCCACACGTCACGCGCCGCACGCTGGCCGGCAAGGTGTTCATCGATCGTGCTCGCGTCTACCGGCACGCCAACGGACTCGTCCGCCTCATCCCCCTGCGCATCGGCGCGCCCGGTCAGGCGCGAGATGACCACGCTCCCGTACGCCTGCGTCGCGTGGCTCGACTCCCACCAGTTGACCATCCGCCCCTTCGCGTCCGGCGGCACGAGCTCCATGGTGAACACGTTGTAGACCGCGAAGTCCCACACCCCGTCCGGGGACACGCCGACCAACTCCCGTTTGAACTGCTCGTACTGGTCCGCCAGGCCGGCAGCGCGGATCACCTCGAGTTGGTGAGCATGGATCGGCGGGATGGCGACGACCGTGCGCACGCCGCGGCCCTCGGCCGCCGCGATCACATCGGCCACCATCGCGATCCCCTCCTGCGCGTAGGCCCACCTGCCGTAGAGGTAGCCCGGCTGAAGCGAGTTGGCCGCCAGTCGCTCGAACGCGGCCCTGTGGTTGAACGCGGGCCTGGGCGCCCCCATCGCGCGCATGCCGGTGGTCGAGATCTGTGACCGGTGCCCCTTGTCCTCCTGCTCGCGCGTCAGACGCGAGAGCCCAACCGAATGCGTGCTCAGCGCATGACCGAGGTAGTAGTCCGGCAGGGGGAGGTCGTCATTCAGGCGTGAGTTCGCGAAGTCGTGCTGCGGGCCGCCGCCCTCGTTGACGCCCGGTACCAACGGCCCCGTCCGATTGAACATCATGAAGTCCACGAACAGGACGATCGTCTCGAGGTCGTCACACGTGTCCAGCGCTTGCAGCGCGAGCGCCCGGGCCTCGAAGACGTTGGCCCCGCCAGTGCCGGCGTTGATCACACGACCGTCCGAGGCTCCGAGCGCGGCCCACCCCGGATGGCGCGGCGAGAACGCCCGCGCTGTCCGCGAGCTGCCGACGAGCACGACCTGCGCATCGGACCGACGGATCAACTCCGCCCTGCCCGTGCGCGTGATCCGCGCCTTGTGCGGGTTCAGCTCCGGCGAGGTCCCGTAGACCCGCTCGGGATCGATCGCGATGTTGAAGCCGCCGACGAGCCCGAGCGCGAGCACGACCAGCACACCGAAGCGGAGCAGGTACCCGAGATGTGCGCGCGATTCGTTCAACTCACCCATCCGTTCAGAACTGCCAGTAGAGGAACTCGGAGACGTCCATCAGGTGCAGGATGCTCGTGACCAGCATGGCCGCGATCACGACCGACCAGATGATCCCTCGCACGCCGCCCGCACGCCAGGCGATGCCCTTGGGCTCGTCGCGCCCGTCCCAATCCACGCTCGGCTTCTCGCGGCTGAACAGCTCGGCCGTGTTCGGTGCCCACAGCGCGATCGCTCCGGCGATCCCGATCACGATCCACGCACGCGTCGGATCCCCCACGCGCCACGGCACCCACGTCTCGGCATCCGGCGTCAGCCCGCTCATCCCACGCAGCACGCTCCACGCCGACTCGAAACTCTCGGCGCGGAAGAAGACCCAGCCGACGATCACGCCCAGCAGCGTGATCGCCCAGCCCAGCGTGCGCTCCGCAAGGCCCGCCGTCCCCGCCTCGTTCTTCCCGAAACGCACCCGTCGCCAGGCGTGGTTGATGCACAGGTACAGCCCGTGCAGCCCGCCCCAAGCCACGAACGTCCACGCGGCCCCGTGCCACAGCCCGCCGAGGAGCATCGTCACCATGAGATTCGCGTAGCGACGCGACTTGCCCTTCCGGTTTCCGCCGAGCGGGATGTACAGGTAGTCGCGCAGGAAGCGGCTGAGCGTCATGTGCCAGCGCCGCCAGAACTCGACGATGTTCCGCGCCTTGTAGGGCGAGTCGAAGTTCAGCGGCAAGCGCACGCCGAACATCCGCGCAAGCCCCAACGCCATGTCCGAGTACCCCGAAAAGTCGAAGTACAACTGCAGCGTGTACGCCAGCGCACCAATCCACGCGGCCGCGATGCCCGGACCGGGCAGCCCCTCTGCGACGGCAACCTCCGACCCACCGAACACACCCGTCGCGAAAGGGGCGAGTTGATCGGCGATCATGACCTTCTTGAACAGCCCGAACGCGAACATCGACACGCCGACCGAGATGTGCGACGACCTGGGCCGGAACGTCTGGCCATCCGCGAACTGCGGGAGCATCTCCTGGTGGTGCACGATCGGCCCGGCGATCAGCTGCGGGAAGAACGTCACGAACAGGCAGTAATCGACGAAGTCGTGCTCCTCCGCCTTGCGCCGGTAGGCGTCCACCAGGTACGCGATCTGCTGGAACGTGAAGAACGAGATCGCCAAGGGGAGCACGATCCCGAGCGTGCCCAGCCCAGCGTCCGTCAACGCGTTGAGCGTTCCGATGGCGAAGTCGGCGTACTTGAAGAACCCGAGCGCCCCGAGGTTGAGCGTCACGCCGAGCGCAAGCAGCCACGTTCGCACGCGCGGGCGGTTCGCCTCGAGCGAGCGTGAGGCGAGCACGTTGCCCAGCGCGTAGTTGAGCGCGATCGAGAGACCGATCAGGATGAGGTACTTCGGCTCCCACCGGCCGTAGTAGACGAGCGAGGCCAGCACCAGCCACCCGACGGCCAGTCGCCCCCCCCTGCCCCTACGTCCCCGACTCCGCCCGACCCTGCCCAGCAGAAAGAACCCGGCGAGCGTGACGGGGAGGAAGACGAAGATGAACTCGTACGAGTTGAAGAGCACGCGCTCGCCCGCCCCGCCGCCCCCCCAGGACGCGAGCGGCCCATCCTACCGACGCGGCTGCCTGTCGATTGCTGTCACTCGCTGTCGATTGCTGACGGCGTGGTGAATCCGGCCCGACGATCACGTACAGTGGCCACACCCACGGACGGGAGCCCCCATGCGCCAGTACCTCGACCTCGTGCAGAACGTCCTCGCTCACGGCCAGAAGCGAGAAGACCGCACCGGAACCGGAACGCTCGGCGTCTTCGGACGACAGCTCCGCTTCGACCTGTCGCACGGGTTCCCCCTCGTCACCACCAAGAAGATCCACACGCGATCCGTCGTCTACGAACTGCTCTGGTTCCTCAAGGGCGACACCAACATCGCCTACCTCAACGACAACGGCGTCTCCATCTGGGACGAGTGGGCAGACGACAAGGGAGACCTCGGTCCGGTCTACGGCAAGCAGTGGCGATCCTGGGCAACCCCCACCGGCGACTCGATCGATCAGATCAGCCGTGTCGTGGGCCAGATCAAGACCGCCCCCCACTCGCGCCGCATGATCGTCAGCGCCTGGAACCCGGCGGACGTCGAGGACATGGCCCTCCCGCCCTGCCACACGATGTTCCAGTTCTACGTCGGCCAGAACGAAGCGGGACAGGATGCGCTCTCGTGCCAGCTCTACCAGCGCTCGGCCGACCTGTTCCTGGGCGTCCCGTTCAACATCGCCTCGTACGCGCTGCTCACGTGCATGATGGCGCAGGTCACCGGCCTTGCACGCGGCGAGTTCGTGCACACGTTCGGCGACGTGCACCTGTACACGAACCACCTCGACCAAGCTCGTGAGCAACTGACGCGAGAGCCGCGCCCGCTGCCGACGCTGACGCTCAACCCCGAGGTGAAGGACCTGTTCTCGTTCACGTACGAGGACATCGCGATCGAGTCGTACGATCCGCACCCGGCGATCAAGGCGCCGGTGGCGGTGTAAGCGATGCCGCCACGCATCACCATCATCCTGGCGGTTGCAGAGAACGGGATCATCGGGCGCGACGCGGACCTCCCGTGGCGTCTGCCGGACGACCTGCAGCGCTTCAAGCGCCTGACGACGAACCACCCGATCATCATGGGGCGACGCACCTGGGAGTCCTTTCATGGACGCCCCCTGCCCAAACGCGCACACATCGTGGTCACCGGCAAGCCCGACGCGCTCGAGCGCCCTGAGGGTGTGCATGCCGTGGAGTCACTGGACACGGCCCTCGAACTCGGTCGTTCGCTGGATGGTGGGAGCAAGGAGCTGTTCGTCATCGGCGGCGCCGGACTGGCCGAGGAGGCGTTGGCGCGCGCAACGCGTCTGCTCTTGACGATCGTGCATGCCTCGCCTGATGGCGACACCTTCGTGCGCATGCCGGGCGTCAACGCGCCCGACGAAGGCTGGAGCGAGACCGAGCGCGAAGCGCACGAGGCCGACGAGCGCAACGAGCACCCACATACGTTCGTGACGTTGGTACGCTCCACGCCCAACGCCGGATGATGCTCATCCAGCGCCGCCCCCCGTGAGGCACCGCGCATGGCCCGCAGGCTCGTCCACGTCCGCTACCCCGAACCGCTCGGCGAGACCGTCGTCGAACGCCTGACCGAGCAGGAGCCGGCCGCCCTCTGGACGGCCCCGCTCGCCGGCGACGAGCGCATCACCAGCGTGCTGGTCGAGGCCGAGCAGACCGAAGAGATCATGGACTGCCTCAAGGGCCTGATCGACGGAACCAAGGGGTTCGTCGTGACGGTCCTGCCCGTCGAGGCCTCGCTGCCAAAGCCCCCGGAGCCGGAGAAGCAGCCCGAGCAGGCGCCCGAGATCGGACCGAAGAAGAGAGTCTCGCGCCGGATCAGCCGGGAGGAACTGACCGACGACATCAACGACGCGTGCAAGCTCAGCCGTGTCTTCTTCATGATGGTGTTCCTGGCGACGGTGGTGGCGGCCTTTGGGCTGCTGCGCTCGAACGTGGCCGTGATCATCGGAGCGATGGTGATCGCGCCGCTGCTGGGCCCCAACATGGCACTGTCGCTCGCGACGACGCTCGCGGACTGGAAGATGGCCAAACGCGCGTTCATCGCCAACGGCGCCGGGAGCATGTTCGCCCTGGCCCTGGCGATCATCGTCGGCCTGCTCTTCGGGGCAAACCCGGAAGAGACCGAGATCATCGCGCGCACCTCCGTCGCCCCGACCGATATCGCGATTGCCCTGGCCTCAGGGGCCGCGGGTGCGCTCGCATTCACAACCGGTGCGCCCGCGACACTGGTCGGCGTGATGGTGGCCGTCGCGCTCCTGCCCCCGCTGGCAACGGTCGGGCTGATGACGTCCGTTGGCGAGTGGTCGGCCGCGCTCGGCGCGGTGCTGCTCTTGGCGGTCAACGTCGTGTGCGTGAACCTGTCCGGCGTCGCGATGTTCCTGATTCAGGGCGTGCGCCCGCGCTCGTGGTGGGAAGCGGACAAGGCCAAGAAGTACACGCGCATCGCGATCGTCGTCTGGTCCGGCATGCTGGCGCTTCTTGTCGTGCTCATCCTGCTCGCGGGCGGGCCCGACGTCGCTGCGTCGCCGTGAGGACTCACCGAAGCCCATACTCCTTGAGCTTCCGGTACAGCGTCCGCTCGCCGATCCCCAGCATCTTGGCGGCCTTCTCGCGGTTCCCGCCCGTGAGCTTCAGCGTCTCGCGGATCGCCCGCTTCTCGAGTTGCTCCAGACTCGAGCCGGCGAGCGAGCCCGCGCCCGCGGAGGCGGGCACATCACCGGCATCGGCATCGCTCGTCTCGCTGACGATCTCGTCGGGGATGTGGCGCACGTCGAGGGTCGCGCCCTCCCCGTCGCCGAGCGCCATCACGACCATGTTCTGGACGACGTTCAGCAGCTGCCGCACGTTGCCCGGCCAGTCGTGGCTCGTCAGGCGCAGCAGCGCAGCGTCGGTGATGCCCGGCACGGCCTGTGCATTCATCTCCTGCGCAAAGCGACTGATCGCGTGACGGACGATCCTCGGGATGTCCTCGCGCCGCTCGCGTAGGGGCGGCAGGTGCACCTGCGAGCCCTTGATACGGAAGTACAGGTCCTCGCGGAACGTCCCGTCCTTGACCGCAGCCTGCAGGTCGCGGTTGGTCGCGCTGACGAAACGCACGTCCACCTTCTTCGCATCGTTCGAACCCAGACGCACCACCTCGCCCGTCTCCAGGACACGCAGCAGCTTGGCCTGCATGGTCAGCGGCATGTCGCCGATCTCATCGAGGAACAGCGTCCCGCCGTCGGCGTACTCGAACACGCCCTCGCGCGCCTTCTCCGCGCCCGTGAACGCGCCGCGCTCGTGCCCGAAGAGCTGATCCTCCAGCAGGCTCTCGCTCTGCCCGGCGCAGTTGAACGCGACGAATCGCTTCGAAGCACGCGTCGACAACCTGTGCACGGACTGCGCGATCAGCTCCTTGCCCGTCCCGCTCTCGCCGGTCACCAGCACCGGGATCGTGCTGGCCGCGACCGTCCGCACGGTCGAGAGGATCTTCCGCATCGGCTCACTGCCCGCGACGATCCCCTCGAAGCCGTCGTGCTGGACGAGCTCGCCCGACGCGTCACCGGAGGTCTGGTGACGCAGGAGCACCGTCTCCGCCGCCCGGTTGACCAGCTCGCGGAAGACGACGAGCTCGAGCGGCTTCTCGATGAAGTCGTAGACGCCCTCCTTGAAGGCATTGCGCGCAGTGGTGGCGTCGCCGTGAGCCGTGACCATGATGGTCTCCGCCTCAGGCTGGAGGTCCTTGGCGTTCCGGAGGACGACCAGGCCGGCGTCCGCGCCATCCGGGGCAACCCCGTTGTCACCGCCGGAGTTGGGCATGCGCAGGTCGGTGACGATCACATCGAACGCGCCGCCGCGCAGCTCCTCGAGGGCGCCGGGCACGTCCGTGACGATCGTGCAGACGTGACCCGGCTTGCGCAGGGCCTCGGCCATCACGTCCGCGTGGTCCGGCTCGTCCTCGACGATCAGCACCTGCGCGGCCAGGCGATCGGCCTGCCCGGGAGTCGGGTCCGTTGGGGTCTGTGCCATCGGGGAAAGTGTACGAGAGCCACTCGCCCGGGGCGTCGCGTCAGGCGGCCGCCGAGACGTCCACGTCTTCGACGACGACCTCGGTCATTGGGATCTCGCGGACGACGGGCTCGGCGCTGGCGAGTTCACGCCTGATGCGCTCGGCCTCGGCCCGCTCGCGTTTGCGCTGCTCGCGCTCCGAACGTGCACGCGCCCGAGCGCCCGCGCCGCCCAGCTCGTCCGACCAGACCACGCCCATGCCGGCGGAGTCCTCGAACTCGCCCGCGACCTCCTCGACGAACTTGGACTTGCGCGGGTGCCCCGCGAACGCCATAGCCGCCCCGCGGGCGCGCACGACGAATAGGTACCTCGAGCCCTTGGCCCCGCCGGAGCCGGGCTTCCTGACACCCATCTCCGCGACGACCTCGTCGTACCCGTAGAAACGGGTTCGAAGGCCGGTGATGCCGAAGGCACGGAAGCGCACCACCTTGCACATCGAGTCGAACACGACCTGCGGGGGCCAGATCGCCTGGACGATCCCCCACGCGGCCGCCAGGGTGCCGAAGCCGACCAGGATGGTCGCGAGCGCGAACTCGAGCGCGCCGGGGATGACCCCGCCGAGGACGCCGCCGGCGACCCAGCTCGAGGCCCCGCCGGCGATCATGAGCCCGCCGAAGGCGCCGCGCACGATCGAGCCGGTGCGACCCGGATCGCGGTAGCGCACGCGTCCGTCCGAGAACTCCTTGGTCATGCACCGGAAGCGCCTGGATCCGCTCCGGCTGACTCGTCCCATGTCGTGTACCCGAATCACATGACCCTCCCGGGCTCCGGCCCCGAATCACACATTCCGGGGGTAGATCGGCACCCGAGGGGCGAGAGGCCACGCACCACCCGACATTGGGCCATAGTCATCCTTGCCCGACCCGCACGTCCCCAACCACACGACTCGCCACCACGCCCGCAAGTCGGCCAGGGAGGCGACAGACACGGCGTTGTTGGTCGATCTGCCCCTATCGGGCGGCACCGTGACGCCGGATCGCGCACAGCGCGATCGCGATGGCGTCGGCGACGTCGGGCGGCTCCGGAACCTCGCCCAGCGACAACTCCCGCGCGACCCCCGCCTGGATCTGCCCCTTGCTCGCGTGCCCGTGCCCGGTCAGGGACTTCTTCACGCTCGTGGCCTCGAGCTCGATGACCTCGAGCCCCGCACGTGCGCCGGCGAGCAGGATCACCCCCCGCGCGTGCCCCATGATCACGCTCGTCGTCGGGTGCTTGTAGTGCGAGTACAGCTTCTCGACGGCGATCGCCTCGGCGCCCCCACGCTCGATCACTTCGATCAGGTCCCGCTCGAGTTCGACGAGACGATCCTCGACCGGGCGCCCCGAACCGAAGGTGAAGCAACCCGCCTCGACGAGGTGAATCCCGTCGCTCGTCGCACCCGGCGCGGGGTCGTGCGCTCCGGGATCGCGCGCCTCGAGGCACGCGTAGCCGGTGATGCGGAGCCCGGGGTCGATGCCGAGGATGCGTGGCACGCGCGGGCTCCTCAGCGCGGCCCGGTCGAGCCGGACCCAAAGTTGCGCGCCCAGTGCACGAGCGTCTTGGCGCTCACGTCCGCCTCGAGGTTGACCGCATCGCTCGGTCTCAGCTCGGCGAGGGTCGTCTTCTCGAGCGTGGTCGGCACGAGGGCAACCTCGAACCACCCCGCCTCGGACTCGCTCCCGATGTCCAGGCCCGCGACCGTCAGCGAGACCCCTTCGAGCGTGATCGACCCCTTCGGCACAACCCACTCCATGAACCGGTACCCGTCGGCGGTCCGCAGGGGCGGCGCGATGCGCACCCGCCACTCGCCCTCGGTCTGAATGCTCAGGACCGAGCCCACCCCATCGACATGCCCCTGGACGAGGTGCCCGCCGAGGAGAGTCGTGGGGGTGACCGATCGCTCGAGGTTCACGCGGGCGCCCACGCCCGCCTCGGTCCAGCGGGCCGCACTGGTGCGGGCGATGGTCTCGGGGATGACGTCGAAGGCCATGCGATCGCCCTCGATTGCGCAGAGGGTCAGGCAGGTCCCGCTGACGCTGATGGACTCCCCGAGGCTCAGGGGCGCCGGGTCGGCCAGGAAGCTCGACTCGCCGGGCGTGACGACCACCCGGAGCCCTTCGGGGGTGGGCCGGACCTCGACGAGTCGGCCAACGGATTGGATCAGGCCGGTGAACACGGGCGTATGGCGAGCATAGCTCGCCGGCAGGCGAGCGAAGATGGGCCCCTGACCGGGCCGGTCGGCTTGACCAGTCCCGGTGATGCCTCGATACTGCCCCCCGCCCCCACTCCCGCCCCCCCCACCCCCACGGGGCCCGCC
>JANQQG010000070.1 GCA_028285065.1 Phycisphaerales bacterium | reverse complement strand
GTCGATCGGCGAGCAGGGATCGGCGACCGGGGTGATCCCGGGCGGACGGCTAGCCTTCGGCGTGGAGTTGCCTCAGCAAGAAACTGGCGTGGATGCCGGCGCGAGCGTGCTCGTCAGCGAGACGTTCGTGAGCCTGCAGGGCGAGGGCAAGCTCACGGGCGTGCCGAGCTGGTTCGTGCGGACGAGCGGGTGCAACCTGCGCTGCAGGTGGTGCGACACGCCGTACGCGAGTTGGAAGCCCGAGGGCACGACCCGTGCGCTCGAATCGCTGCTGACCGAGGCACGCGAGCACGCCGATGCCGGCGTGCGCCACGCGGTCATCACCGGCGGCGAGCCCATGCTCTTCGCCGCCGTCGCGCCTCTGACGACCGACCTGAAGAAGCTCGGCATGCACATCACCATCGAGACGGCCGGGACGGTCGACCAGCCCGGCGTCGCGTGCGATCTGATGAGCATCAGCCCGAAGCTGGCGTCGTCTACGCCGCAGGTGACGGAGCACGACTTCGCGGAGGCGGGCGTGCCGCAGCGTTGGGTCGGTCCCGAGGGTCTGCACGAGCAGCGCCGGCTGAACCTGGACGTGCTGCGCGACCTGCTCGCGCCGGACCGGGCCGCGGACCGCCAGCTCAAGTTCGTCGTTACGGACGAGATGGGCGAGGCTGATCTGACCGAGATCGAATCCCTGCTCGACGAGCTAAGGCCTCACTGGCGGCCCGAGGACGTGATGCTCATGCCCGAGGGCGTGGTCGTCCCCGATCGCGAGACCAGCGAGCGGGTGGCCCACTGGTGCATCCAGCGCGGGTGGCGGTTCTGCCCACGCGTGCACATCGAGGTCTTCGGCGACCGGCGCGGCACCTGACCCCCCTCCCCCCCGGCCCTCGGCTTCAACTCCATCTCCTGCCCCGAGCGGGGACGCTGCCAACAATGACCCGATGACGTACCGCGTCTGCAAGTCGTTCGAGATCGAGCACGGGCACATGCTGATGAAGCACCCGAGCCGCTGCCGCTACCCGCACGGGCACTCGCGCCGTGTGGATGTGGTGCTGGCGTCGGAGTCGCTCGACGAGTTCGACATGGTCTGCGACTTCAAGGCGATCAAGCTCGTGCTCGGTGGGTTCCTCGACCGCTGGGACCACGCGCTGGCGGTCAACTCGGCCGACCCGATCCGCGAATCGCTCGGCGACGCCGGCGAGCGCGTCGTCGTCTTCGAGGGCCAGGACCCGACGACGGAAGTGCTCGCCAAATGCGTCTTCGATCACCTCGGTGCGTGCCTGGCCTCCGGCGAGGCGCTGACCGACGAGGACGGAAGCAGCTACCGCTTCCCCGACGGCGTCCGCCTCGAGCGCGTCCGCGTCACGGAGACCTCATCGAGCTGGGCCGAGTACGGCGTCTCGTAAGCGTCAGGCGACCGGATCGAACAGGCCCGACGCCTCGTCTCCCTCCGGCACGCGCCCGCGCCAGAGTGTCCCGAGCACGAGGCGCACGTCGCGACCGATCACCAGCAGACAGGGCGTCACCAGCAGGACGATCGCGGTCGCGCTGACCAGCCCGCCCGTGATGGTCACGGCCATCGGCTTGAGGAAGGCCGCCTGGAACGACTGCTCCGCGAGCAACGGCGTCAGGCCGAGCACGGTCGTCGTCGTCGTGAGCATGATCGCGCGGAAACGTGCGCGTCCGGCCTCGAGGGCGGACTCGATCACGTCCACGCCTTCGTGGCGTTTGTGGTTGTAGAACTCGATGAAGATCAGCGCATCGTTGACCACGACGCCCGTGAGCGCGATGAAGCCGATCAGCGAGAGCAGCGTGAGGTCGAACCCGAGCAGGAAGTGGCCCCAGATCATCCCGATGGCAGCGAACGGGACAGCGCACAGCACGACCAGCGGCTGCGTGTAGGAGTTGAACAGCCACGCGAGGACGACGTAGATGAGTGCGCACGCGCCGAGGATGCCCGCGGGGAGCGTGGCCAGCGAGTCCGAGACTTCCTTCTGCCGACCACGCAGGATGATGTTCACACCGGGGTTGGCCGCCTCGATGCTCTTGAGCTCGGGCAGGATGGCCGCGTTGATCTCCTCGGCGTTCTTGCCCTGCATGACGTCGGCGGTGATGTTGACGACGCGCCGGCGCTCGAGCCTGCGGATTGTGGCGTAGGACTCGCTGTCCTCGAGGCGCGCGACCTCGGTCAGCGGGACGGGTCGCCCGTCGGGCGTGAAGATGTGCAGCGCCTCGATCGCGCCGATCGAGCGGCGGGTCTCACGATCGATCATCACGCGAACGTCGACGTCCTCGTCGGTCGCCGCGAACGTGTGCGGCTCGAGCCCGAAGACGAACCCGCGGAC
Source organism: Phycisphaerales bacterium (assembly GCA_028285065.1). Taxonomy (GTDB): domain Bacteria; phylum Planctomycetota; class Phycisphaerae; order Phycisphaerales; family UBA1924; genus JANQQG01. The sequence continues at coordinate 1,612 of JANQQG010000070.1, read as the reverse complement.
CTGCCTGGCAACGCCCGCGGTCGTGAAGCCCATCTCGCGAGCGCCCGGGAGCAGCGTGATGCGCAGCTCGCGCTGGCCGGCGTTGGCGTCGTTGGAGATGTCGCGCACGCCCTCGTATGTCTTGAGCAGCTGCTGCACCTCGTCGACAACGGGGAAGATCCGCGACGGGCGCGACGACGCGACCGTGTAGTTCAGGTCGGGCCCTTCGGGGCCGCCGTGCAGGGGCGTGAGGCGCAGCGACTTGATGCCGGTGAGCACGCCGAGTTCATCGCGGATGCTCTCGATGACCTCGTCGGATGTGATCTCGCGGTTGGCGGCCTCTTCGAGGTCGACCCAGATCTGAGCAGTCGCGGCCGAGCTGAGAGAGTCTGCCCCGTCCGTGTTGGTGCGCCCGCCGACGATCGCGAAGGCGGACTTGATCACATCGCCCTGGCTCGCGATCGCCTCCTCGATCTGTCCGACCACCCGATCCGTCGCGCTGAACGGCGTGCCGACGGGCATCTGCAGGTCGACCATGACCGTCTCGGCGTCTTGCTCGCCGAGGAACGTGAAGCTGACGCGCCCGCCGACGACCATGCCAACTGAGACCAGCAGGACCGCGATCGTGCTGACGAGCGCCAGGTAGCGATGACGCAGGCACAGGCGCAGCACACGGAGGTACCGTGGCACGATGACGTTCTGGATGATGTGGGCCCGGCGGGAGTCCAGGCGACGCATGAAACGACCGACGCGCCCGGGCTTGGCGCGGTCCGCGCTCGCCAGCGAGTGCGACATGTGCGAGGGCAGCACGAACAGCGACTCGATCAACGAGACACCGAGCGCCACCATCACCACCATCGGGAGCACGGCCAGCAGATCGCCGATCTGACCCTCGATCAGCGCCAGCGCGCTGAACGCGAAGATCGTCGTCAAGACGGTCGCGACCACCGGCCAGGCGACGATCTTCGTGCCCGCGACGGCCGCGGCCTGCGCAGGCTCGCCCGCTTCGTGTCGGGCGCTGATGTTCTCGGCCACAACGATCGCGTCGTCGACGAGCAGGCCGAGCACGATGATCAGCCCGAACATCGTCAGCAGGTTCAGCGTGATCCCCGCGAAGTGCATGAACGCGAGCGTGCCGAGGATCGAGATCACCAGCCCCGCCGTCACCCAGAGGGCGACGCGGACGTTGAGCATGAGCAGGAGCGTGGCGAAGACGAGCACCCCGCCCCAGAGGGCATTGCGCGTCAGCAGATCCAGACGTCCCGCGATGAAACGAGAGAGGTCGTTGGACATGATGAGCTCGCCCGGCGGCGGTGTGCCGGCGCGGGCCAGCCCAGCCTCGTAGGCGGCGATGCGACGCGAGGGCGCCTCGCCGCCCCGTGACGACATGGCCGCGAGCCGCTCACGAGCGGTCAGGTCGAGCTCTTCGCCCATGCGTCCGGCGGCATACGCGCGGACCATCGACGCGATCTCGATCGCGTCCTCGTCGGCGACCTTGTAGGCGGTGATCGAGACCGCGGTCGTCCCGTTGAGCCGGGTCGCGACGTCGACGTCGCTGAACCCATTCGTGACCTCGGCTACCTCCTTGAGGCGCACGACCGACCCGTCAGGCGAGGCCTTGACGACGATGTTC
>JANQQG010000061.1 GCA_028285065.1 Phycisphaerales bacterium | reverse complement strand
GTCGAGGTCCAGCGCCCGGTGCGCAAGGCGCGCCAGGTCGTGACGCGCAACCTCATCGTCGGCCGTGAAGAGCACGACCAGCGATGCGCCGAACGCGATGTGCGCGTCCTCGGCGAGCTTGCGGACGTCGGCGAGCGGCCCGCGCGTCAGCAGCGACGCGTAGGCACGGCTCGGACCGGGCACCCCCGAGACGAACGCGAACTGCGCAACCGCCTTGACCTCGATCCAGCACGCTTCGGTCGGTGGGATCGAGGGGGCGCCCGCGGGCGCCGTGTCGCGGAACAGCGAGGCCTCGCGCTCGCGCTGTTCGAGCACGGCCTCCACGGTGTCGGCGAGCGGGAGGTCCGGGGCCGCGGGGTCGATGTGCGTCAAGACGAGATCGCAGCGGTCGCGTTCGCTGGTCGCGGCCAGGTCCCGCTTCTTCGGGGTGCGTGGGGTGAGCTGCGCGGGGTATGCGCGTTCACGGTGGACGCGCATGGGAGGGTCCACCCCTTCGAAGCCGGAGGCGAGGACCGGGTGGAGGGCCGTTTCTTCGAGGGCGTCCAGGCCGTAGGGCGACTGCTCGGCGTCGAGGGCCGCGGCTTGCGCGCGGAGCGCGTGCTCGGCGTGGTCGGCGAGGTCGTCAAACGCCCACATCTCGGGAGCCTACGCGGGCGGGCGGCTCCTCGCGCCGGGCGAGCGCGCGGGCGTTTGCGCCAGGGTGGGCGGGGGCCCCTCGGTTGCAATGGTGGCCCGGTTGGGGGATGATCGCCGCCTTGATCTGGACCCCCGTCCCCCCTGCGCTCCGCCGGCGTTCGCCACATGGAGCGCGAGCCACCCGCTAGTGAAGGGCAGCCTGGATGCAGAAGCTCGAGGATTTCGTCAACACGCTCAATGGGTTCCTGTTCCATGAGTATGTGGTCTACGCCCTGCTCGCGACGGGCGTGCTCTTCACGTTCTGGAGCGTGTTCGGCCAGTACCGCGCCATGACGCACGGCGTCGGCGTCATCCGCGGCAAGTACGACGAGAAGGGCGATCCCGGCGCCATCAACCACTTCCAGGCGCTCTCGGCCGCGCTCTCGGCAACGGTCGGGCTTGGCAACATCGGCGGCGTCGCGGTCGCGGTCGCGCTCGGCGGGCCGGGGGCCGTCTTCTGGATGTGGATCATCGGTGTCGTCGGTATGGCGTTGAAGATGACCGAGGTCACCCAGTCCATGCTCTACCGCAACACCGATGACCCCGAGAACCCGCACGGCGGACCCATGTTCGTCGTCGCCAAGGGCCTCGCGGAGATGAGCCCGGCGCTCAAGCCGTTGGGCATCCTGATCGGCGGCGTCTTCTGCATCACGCTGCTGATCTCCGCGATCACCGGCGGGAACATGTTCCAGGCGTGGAACGTCGCCGAGGTCACGCACCAGTACTTCCCCGAGGTACCCAAGCAGGGCATCGGCATCGTGCTGGCGGTCCTTGTCGGGCTCGTCATCATCGGCGGCATCAAGCGCATCGGCGCCGTGGCCGGGCGCATCGTCCCGTTCATGTGCGCGATGTACCTGATCGCGGGGATCCTCGTCCTGATCATGAAGATCGACGTCATCCCCGAGATGGTCGTCCTGATCGTCAAGCAGGGCCTGGGGCTCGAATCCGCCAGCGCCTCGCAGGCCTTCCTCGGCGGCACGTTCGGCTTCGCCATGATGTGGGGCATCAAGCGCGCCCTGTTCAGCTCCGAGGCCGGCCAGGGCTCGGCGCCGATCGCTCACGCGGCCGCGAAGACCAACGAGCCCGTCCGCGAGGGCGTGGTCGCCGGGATCGAGCCGTTCATCGATACCGTCGTGGTCTGCACCATCACCGCGCTGGTGATCCTCTGCAGCGGGGCGTTCGATCGCGGGCATGAGTCGGACCTCGGTGGCGTTGGCGCACCGCAGATGGTCAACGCCGAGCGGATCTGGCTCGACCTGAACGATGACGGCACCCAGGGCGACGATGAGAGCCTCGACGTCGTCGTCCTCACCGACGTCGGCGAGGAGATCGAGGTGCTCGTCCTCGGGATCGACGAGGGCGATGCCGATCCGATCCGGACGATCGCCGCGGCCGACCTCGACGTCGGCAAGGCAAGCGAGTTCAGGGGCGAGGAGCTGGCCCGGATCCGCGAGGCCAACGCCGGACTCGACGCCGATGCGACACCATTCTCGCTCGCGCCGCTCGAGAGCCCGGGCGCGCCGGGACGCGTCGTGCTCGTCGACAAGTGGGCGCCCGATGAGCCGATGCTCGGCGGCAAGAACAAGGCCTCGCGCGACATCAACGGCGAGTGGAAGCCCAACAACGGTGTGTTCATCCTGGTCGAGGGCGACTACAGCTCGGACCAGGACAACAACATGGCCCGCCTGTTCGGTTCGGTGCGCCGCGACATCGAGGGCGAGGCCGATGGCCCGCTCGTGGTCTCATGGCTTGCGCACACGTCCGAGACGGGCCAGGCCCCCACATTCCATGACGAGGGTGAGATCCACGTCTTCGGCAACTACGTCGGCGCCTCGCTGACCGCTCACGCGTTCGACCGGGTGGTCCCGGGTCTGGGTATGTGGCTGGTCGTCATCGCCGCGTGGCTCTTCGCGTTGTCGACGATGATCTCGTGGAGCTATTACGGCGAGCAGGGCGTCGTCTTCCTCGCTGGGACGAAGCCGGTCCTGGTCTACAAGCTGATCTACTGCCTGCTGATCGTCGTCTCGACGCTCGGCTTCATCAAGACGGACGCGCAGCTTGACATGTGGACGACCCTCGGGCTCGGCTGCATGCTGGTCGCCAACATCCCGATCATGCTGATCTTCGGGCCGAAGGCCATGCGCGCGTACCACTCGTACATGGGCAAGCTCAAGCGTGGTGAGTTCCACCCGCACGCCCCGTCATCGATCACCGACGTGGTCGAGGGCAAGGATGTCGAGTGATCGGTTGAACTGAATCGCCTCGGGTCGGGCGTTCGCCCCCGCGCACAGGCGCCCGACCCGCTATACTGATCTTGTCACCTCATGGGAGGTGGTGCGTTGGGGCCCGCGGTCGGGGGATCGCGGGCCCTCTTTCTTTTTGTGTGTGCTGCGGTGTGACGGAGTCGGTGGTTGGGGGGCGCTACGCCTCCGCGAGCGACTCCTCGATCAGGTCGCGCCGCTCGAGCGCCTCACGCAGTATCGATGCACGGCTCATCGCGATCGCCTTGCGCCACGCGAACGGGACGAACGGGATCGTCAGCGGGAGGTACCACCACCATGTCTCGATCCGGTACCACGAGAAGTACGTCACGAGCAGCGAGTCGGTCATCCATACGCCGGGCCAGATCGTCACGAGAAGCAAGATCGCGAAGACCGCCGGGAGCGTCGGCTTGAGCTTCGACTCGAAGCGCAGCTCGGTCGAGTCGCCATCGCGCGCGGCATGCACCAGCACGCGCCCCTCGAAGGGCGTGCCGACGTCGGTCACCGAGAACAACCAGTCAGCGCCCGACGGCGCGTGCTCGAAGCCCGGCAGCTTCCCGCGGCGTGCGCGCTGACCAACGCGCTCCAGGACCTGCTCGGGCGTGTGCGCGGTGCGCAGCGGCTCGAGCGTTGTCGGCTGGGTCGTCTCGGGCGAGGTCTTTGGCGCGTCGGCGGACATGGGGCGGGAGTGTATCGATCCGGCCCCCCCGGGGCTTGAGCGGTCGAGCGGGGGTGGGGGGCAGGGGCGGGCATGGGGTGGCACGGGATGTGCAAGTCTGGGCTTCACGGATGCGTTCACGGCCCAAC
>JANQQG010000054.1 GCA_028285065.1 Phycisphaerales bacterium | reverse complement strand
TCGAGTTGATCCGGGGGCTGCCGAAGAACGTGCGGACGGCCTTCGTGCCGGCGCCGGACTCGGCGGACGCGTGCATGGCTGAGCTCGGAGCAAGCCGGGGATCAACCACCCAGCGCGTCGCTCATCAACCTCCGGCAGCGCATCGCGCGCAACGCTCAGCGTCGCCCCGTCGGCCACATGCCCCGGCTCGAATCGGTAGCGCACGCGCGTGGGCGTCTCGGCGAGCGTGACCTCATCCGGGAAACGTTCCGGCCCCGCCTCCGTCGCCTCGCGCGCCATCACATGCTCGGGCGACATTACGAGAATGTCCGGGTCGTCCTGCTCGACGCGCGACAGCCAGCGATCAAGCGCACGCCCCGAGCTGACGTCCGCCGGGATCCGCTGGTCGTAGAACGCGAACCGCCGCGCCGCGTCCGCGAGGATGTCAGCGCTGCGCGCCTTCGCCTCGAGGGCACGCGCATCCTCCACCAGACGCCGGTTGACCTTCATGAACCGGCGCTTCGTGCGCAGCTCCTCCTCGACCAGCGCGTTGTGGATAAACACGCTCCGGGCCTTCGCCTGGTCGATCTTCGCATACCCGACCGTCCGTTGCGGCACCACGATCAGGCCCATCATCCGGACCGTCTCTTCCGCCACCACCCGCTGACCCTCTGGGTCCCATCGCGGATCGGAGTAGCTCCGTGCCAGCAGGTGCTTGCCGACCGACTCGATCCACTCCGGCTGCACGCGCGCAACCGTCCGCGCATACGGGCGCGTCGTCTCGACCACTTCAGCGGAGATCATCCACTTCGGCTTGGTCTCGAACAGCCCCGACCCCGGGAAGATGAACACCTGGCGTCCACGCACCCCCTCGTACGAGAAACCCGTGCGTGGTGCCGGAGCGGGCTTGGAACCGTCCGCCTTGACCGGGCGAGCGCTCGGGTCCTTCCGGCTGGCCGCGTGACCGAGCAGACCCGCCAGAAGGGCGCGATGGATCCGGTCGTAGCGATCCTCGTCGTCGTCCGCCTTGCCCCCGCTGGCGGCCGCGCCGCGCTCGCGGACCAGCCGGCGCAGCTGCCGGTGGACCTCGTCCCACTCACGCATCCGCGCAAACGACAGGAAGTTCTGGCGGCACGCCTTGCGCAGCTTGCTCCACGAGAGCTTCCGACGCTGCGTCGTCCAGAACTCCCACAGGTTCAGATACCCCAGGAAGTCCGAGTTCGGATCCGCGAACTGCTTGTGCGCCTCGTCGGCCAGGCCTCGCTTCTCTGTCGGACGCTCGCGCGGGTCCTGGATCGACAACGCCGCGGCCACGACGAGGACCTCCTCGACGCACCCCTCGCGCTGGCCCTCAACGATCATGCGCCCGATGCGCGGATCGATCGGCAGGCGCGCAAGGTCCTGGCCAACCGGCGTGAGCCCCCCGCTCGGCCCATCGGCATCGATCGCTCCCAGCTCCCAGAGCGTGTGGTACCCGTCGCGCACCATCTCCGGGCGCGGCGCATCGATGAACGGGAAATCCGAGAGCTCGCCCAGGCGCAGGCTCTTCATCTGCAGGATCACGCCCGCGAGGTTCGACCGGAGAATCTCCGGCGGCGTAAAGGCCTCGCGCGACTCGTAGTCCTCCTGGCTGAACAGGCGGATGCACACGCCGGGGCCGACACGACCGCATCGGCCCGAGCGCTGGTTCGACGACGCCTGGCTGACCGGCTCCACCGGCAGACGCTGCACGCCCGAGCGCGGGTTGTAGCGGCTCATGCGCGCGACGCCCGTGTCGATCACCGACCTGATCCCCGGAACCGTCAGCGATGTCTCCGCCACGTTCGTCGCCAGAACGATCCGACGCCCCGGGTGCGATTCGAACACACGGTGCTGCTCGGCCGCCGACAGTCGCGCAAACAGCGGGAGGATCTCGGTCTCCGGCGGATGGTGGTTGCGCAGCGCCTCCGCGGTCTCGCGGATCTCACGCTCGCCCGGAAGGAAGACAAGCACGTCGCCGGGGATCGCGCGCGCAAGCTCGTCGACCCCCTGGAGCACGCCCTCGACCTGATCGATGTCCTCGTCGCCCGCCTCGTCGCTGGAGAGCGGGCGGTAGCGGACCTCGACTGGGTAGGTGCGCCCCGAGACCTCGATGATCGGTGCGGGTTCTCCGTTGATCGCGAAGTGATCGGCGAAGCGCTGCGGATCGATCGTGGCGCTCGTGACGATGATCTTCAGGTCGTCGCGCCGATCGAGCAGTCGCTTGAGGTAGCCGAGCAGGAAGTCGATGTTCAGGCTGCGCTCGTGCGCCTCGTCGATGATGATCGTGTCGTACTGCTCGAGGCGCCGGTCGCTCTGCGTCTCGGCAAGCAAGATCCCGTCCGTCATCACCTTGATGTACGTGTCGGGGCTCGTCCGATCGCCGAACCGCACCTTGTAGCCCACGGCCCCACCGATGGTGGACCCCAGCTCCTCCGCAACACGCTCGGCCACACTCCTGGCCGCGATGCGCCTGGGCTGAGTGTGCCCGATCATCCCGCCCGACCCGAGACCGGCGTCGAGGCACAGCTTCGGGAGCTGCGTGGACTTGCCCGACCCCGTCTCGCCGCAGATGACGACGACACGATTGTCCTTGATCGCCTCGATGATCTCGTCGCGGCGCTCGACGACCGGCAACTCGGGCGGATAGGTTGGCCGTGGCGCGCGCTGGACGCGACGGCGTCGCTGAGCAGCAGACTCGAGCATGTCCGCACGCAACCGCTCGACATCGATCCGACGCCGCCCCTTCCGCCCCGTTGCATGGCCGCCCGCCCCACCCCCCTTGGGGGCGGGTCCGGACTCGAACTCACGCAGCGCGCGCGCAAAGCGCCGCCGATGCGTCAGCATGCACGCATCGAGCAGCGCCCGCAGCTCGCCGGCGTCCGCGCCGGCCTGCGCTCGGTCTGTCCGGGTCGGCTCACCCATCTGCGGAGGACTGTATCTCCTGAGAGCCTCCTCCAGACGCCCGAGCGGGGGAGATGACCGTGCACGTGGGAATCACCGGAGATTCCTCGGCGTTGCGGACGCCGGAGGATGGGCATGGTAAGGTTCTTCCGGAGATCCTCGTGGAGGGAAAGGAGGGTCCAGTGGTTCCCGACACGCCCGCCCATGCTCGCTGCCGGGACGCGTCCGCCATGCAGGACGCCAGTCTGCTCCAGCGCTATCGCGAGGTACGCGCGGGCACACACTCGCTCGTGGCGCCCTTGAGCGCCGAAGACTGCACCGTCCAGTCGATGACGAGCGCGAGCCCGGCGAAGTGGCACCTGGCCCACACCACCTGGTTCTTCGAGCGGTTCGTGCTCGCACGCTCCGACCCCGCCCATCGACCCTTCCATCCGGATTTCGAGTTCCTCTTCAACTCGTACTACAACGCCGTCGGTCCGCAGCACGCCCGCGAATCACGCGGCCTGCTCTCTCGCCCAGCACTCGACGAAGCAACCGCGTATCGCACAGCCGTCGACGAGCGGATGCTGGAGCTGCTCGATCGGCCCACGCTGGCCCCCGACCTCGGAGCGATCATCGAGATCGGGCTCAACCACGAGCAGCAGCACCAGGAGTTGCTCGTCACCGACGCCAAGCACCTGCTGTCGTGCAACCCGCTCCGTCCGGCGTACAACGCCGAAGCCGCGAGCACACGGCGCACGTCGACCCCGCGCGTGCAGTGGCTGGACTTCCACGAGGGCGTCCGCGAGATCGGGCACCAGGGCGGAGGCTTCGCGTACGACTGCGAGGGCCCGCGTCACAAGGTCTTCGTCGGCGAGTTCCACCTGGCCGATCGGCTGGTGACCAGCGGGGAGTACCTCGCGTTCATGGCCGATGGCGGGTACGAGCGTCCGGAACTCTGGCTGGACGCAGGCTGGCGCGAGGTCCAGGCCCACGCCTGGCGAGCCCCGCTGTATTGGGAAGAGTCCGACACCGGTTGGCACGAGTTCACGCTCGGCGGCATGCGCCCGATCGACGAGAACGCCCCCGTCACGCACGTGAGCCTCTACGAGGCGGACGCGTACGCCCGTTGGGCGGGCTGTCGCCTGCCGACGGAAGCCGAGTGGGAGATCGGGTGTGCGTCTGCACCCGGATCGGCCACGTGCGCGCACGGGTTCCTGGAATCACAGAATCTTCATCCGGTCGGAGCGCCCGACGAAGTCGTACGCGACACGCGCGAGGCGATGGGCGAGGTTTGGCAGTGGACCGGGTCGCAGTTCCGCCCCTATCCGGGCTACCGTCCCCCAGAGGGCGCCATCGGCGAGTACAACGCCAAGTTCATGTGCGACCAGTTCGTCCTCCGCGGGGCGTCGTGCGCAACCCCCCGAAGTCACGCACGAATCACCTACCGCAACTTCTTCGCGCCCGACGCACGCTGGCAGTTCAGCGGCATCCGCCTCGCAAAGGACGTCATGTGACCAGGACTGACGAGAACATCCCCATCCTCGACCTGCACCCCAAGATCGGATCGATCCGGGATGAAGTCCTCGAAGGGCTCTCGTCGGCCCAGAAGACGCTCCCCTGCAAGTACCTCTACGACAAGGCGGGCTCCGTCCTCTTCGATCGAATCTGCGAGGTCAAGGACTACTACCCGACCAGGACCGAGCTCTCGATCATCGAAGCGTGCGCCGACAAGATCCGGGATGCCATCGGGCCCCGCGCCATGGTCATCGAACCCGGGAGCGGATCCGCGCAGAAGATCTCGATGCTCCTCGACCTTCTCGAAGACCCCGCTGCCTACGTCCCGATCGAGATCTCGAAGGAGCACCTCCGAATGGCGGCCGCCAAGGTCGCCGAGGCCTACCCCGACGTCGAGGTGCTCCCCGTCTGCGCCGACTTCACGGGACCCGTGCCGGTACCGAAGCCGAGTGCCGAGGTTCGTCGCAAGATCATCTTCTTCCCCGGCTCGACGATCGGGAACTTCGCGCCCGATGAGGCGGACGTCCTGCTCCCGCAACTGGTCCGCGCCGCCGGCCCGGCTGGCGGGATCCTCATCGGGATCGACCTGAAGAAGGACCGCGAGGTCCTCGAGCGCGCGTACGACGACGATGAGGGCGTCACGGCCGAGTTCAACCTGAACCTCCTGCGACGCCTCAACACAGAGCTGGACGCGGACTTCGACGTGGACGCGTTCCGCCACGAGAGCCGCTACAACGAGCACGACAGCCGTGTCGAGATGCACCTCGTCTCGCTCGCGGACCAGACCGTCACGATCGGTGATGAGCGGTTCCGGCTCCGTAAGGGCGAGACGATCCACACGGAGAACTCCCACAAGTTCGAGATCGATGAGTTCGCGGCACGCATGGAACGCCACGGCGCCCGCCCCAGCGAGACTTGGACCGATCCGCGCGGCTACTTCGGCCTGCTGTTCTTCGAGGTCGCGAGCGACTAGGCAGAACAGCTAGCCCAACGCACGCTCGTCGAGTGTGCCGCGGAAGACCGTCCGCGCCGTGCCGGTGAGCGTGACGCGATCACCGGCCATCGTGGTGCGGACGATCCCGCCCCGCTCGCTCGCCTGGAACCCGACCAGTTCATTCCGACCGAGGCGCCTCGTCCAGAACGGCGCAAGGATGCAGTGCGCAGAGCCGGTGACTGGATCCTCGTTGACACGCCAAGCCGGCGCGAACATGCGCGACACGAAGTCGCACGCAGGAATCCGCCCGCGCGGCGTCTCGGGCGCCTCGCACGTGATGATCACACCACGCTCCGTCGCCTTGCCCAGCACGTCGAACGACGGCGCGACCCGCAACAGCGTCTCGACCCAATCAAGATGCAGCAGCAGCTTGTGCGGTGCGGACCCAGCCCACACAACATCGCTCCGCTCCAGCCCGAGCGCATCGAGCACGCCCTCGCCCACCGGGCACGACTCGGGCAGGGCCGCTGGGAAGTCCATGCTGATCGGTGCCGCGCTCCGGTCACCAGCATCGTTCCGCGCCTCCCCCGCCGTCACGACAAGCGGGCCCGATCGTGTGATGAACGTCAGCGGGCGGGACGCGGGCTCGAGGCATGCCTCGTGCCAGATCGCGTGGGCCGTCGCCAGCGTCGCGTGCCCACACAGGTCGACCTCGGCGCCGGGTGTGAACCACCGAAGGCGGTAGGTCCCGGGCTCTGCATCCTCGTCGGGCCAGACGAAGGCCGTCTCGGAGAGGTTCATCTCACCCGCGAGCGCGAGCATCCAGTCGTCGGCCTCCCGAAGAGCCGCGTGCTCCGGCCCGTGGAGGAGGCAGACGCCGGCAGGGTTGCCCGAAAAGACCCGATCGGCGAAGGCATCGATCTGAAGGAGGGGCGCAGACATCGCACGAGAGGGTAGGATCCGCCCCACCCGCTCGAGAGACGCCCCCTGCTTCCGGGGCATGAACAGCAAAGCCTGACCCGCCACGCCCGCGAGAGCCGATCGTGGGCCCAGGGCACCCCGGGGGGATGCCGATCCAGCGAGTGCGGGGACCTACGACGACTGGGGAGTTCATCGATGACGCACGGATCCGACCACGCCAGCAAGCCGCTGGATCACATGCTCCGCCCCTTCCAGCGCTTCGCCAGGCTGGAAGCATCGGGCGGCTTCCTGCTCCTCGGCTGCACGGTGGCCGCTCTGATCGTCGCCAACTCGGCCCTCGGCCATTGGTACGAGGACTTCTTCCACCACACGGAGATCGGCGTGGCGATCGGGCACTGGGTGCACATCGATCACCACCTCGTCCACTGGATCAACGACGCCTTGATGGCCGTCTTCTTCCTGCTGGTCGGCCTCGAGCTCAAGCGTGAGATCGTCGTCGGCGAGCTCGCCTCGCCCAAGCGGGCCGCAGTCCCGATCGTCGCCGCCATCGGCGGCATGGTCGTGCCCGCGAGCATCTTCGCGCTGATCAACATGGGCGGCGACGGGATGCGCGGATGGGGCATCCCGATGGCGACTGACATTGCCTTCGCCATGGGCATGCTCGCGCTGCTCGGACGTCGGATCCCGCTCGGGCTCCGCGTCTTCCTCGTCTCGCTTGCCATCGTCGACGACCTTGGCGCCCTCATGGTCATCGCGCTCTTCTACACCGAGTCGCTCAACTTCGGCGCCCTCGGCGCAGCCGGCCTGCTGGTCGGTGGACTGATCGTCCTCAACCGCCTCGGCGCCCGCAGCGCGTTGTGGTACCTGATCGTCGGCGTCGGCCTCTGGTACGCGATGATGCTCTCCGGCGTGCACGCGACCCTCGCGGGCGTGCTTGTCGCGATGTGCGTGCCCGCCCGAGCGAAGTTCAACGAGGACGCCTTCGTCGCCAACGCCGAGGAGGCGCTGCGCGACTTCGATGCCGCCTCCGGACACTCCGATTCCGCGACCGCCAAGGGTCGTCGTCAGGAAGCACTGCACCACCTGGAGCTGGCGTGCCGCGAGGTCGAGGCCCCGCTCAACCGTCTCGAGCACCGGCTGCACCCGTGGGTCGCGTTCCTGATCATCCCGCTGTTCGCGTTCGCCAACGCCGGCGTCGTCCTCGCCGGTGACATCGGCGCGATGCTCGCCAGCCCGGTCACCCTCGGCATCGCCCTGGGCCTGCTCCTCGGCAAGCCCCTCGGCATCTTCGGGGCGTCCTACCTCGCCGTGAAGACCGGCCTGGGCACGCTCCCGCACGGTGTGACCTGGCTGCACGTCCTCGGCGTCTCGTTCCTGGGCGGCATCGGCTTCACGATGTCCCTGTTCGTCGGCAACCTGAGCTACTCGGATGCCGCCATGCTCAACGCCGCGAAGCTCGGCGTGCTCTGCGGCTCGATGTTCGCCACGATCGGCGGGCTCGTCCTGCTCGTCATGGCCGTCCGACGCGCAGATGCAAACGAGCCTGGCGCGTCCTCCGAGGTCGAGGTCAAGGCTCAGGCGGACTCCGACGAGCACCCCCGCCGCGTGGCCTGACCGCTAGCGGAAGGTCCCGAGAAGTTCCTCGTACACGGACGCGTTGCATGAGAACGCGTTGCCCGCGCGGATGTCGGAGCGCCCGCTGAAGTCGCCGAATCGCCCCCCCGCCTCCGGGAGGATGATCGCCATCGGTGCAACATCCCACGCGGCAACCACGGGCTCGACGACGAGGTCCGCGCGCCCCGTCGCGACCAGGACGTGCGCGTAACAGTCAGTCCAACCCCGCACCATGCCCACCTTCGGGATCAGCCTGCGGATCGCGCTGTCGTCG
>JANQQG010000045.1 GCA_028285065.1 Phycisphaerales bacterium | reverse complement strand
GCGAGCCCGCCGGCTCGTAGACGTTGTCTGCGCCCCGCCTGGTGTTGGCGCTGACGAGGAACCGCCCGTCGATGACACGGTCGGGCCCGAACGCCAGCGGGATCGGCGCGCGGTTGCGGATCACGATCGTCATCTCCGCTTCGTCGAACCACCCCAGCGCCGACGGGCCGACCTCGAACTCAACCGTCAGGAACGAACGAGGCTGGATGACGTACCGGTCCATCCAAGTCGGCACCGATGCCGACAGCTCGCGCATCCGGGACGCCAGGGCCGGTTCGGTCGGCGGCTCGCCGGTCAGCGTCTCCACGCTGGTGTACGCCCACAGACCCGCCAGCGTCCCGCCGTCGCGACGGGCGACCTCGGCGTAGAGCGACGCGGCTTTCTCGGGCTCACCCATCAACTCCAGGCGCATCGCGAGCCCGATCTCACCGAAGATATCCCGCGCGGGGAGTGCCTCGAGCATCGCCCGGGCGTCGTCGAAGCGCCCCTGTCGCAAGGCGAGCCATCCCTCGAGGCGGCGCATGGTGGTCGGATCGGGCGTGCCGATGTCACGCGCCGCCGCCATCGACTCGCCAGCGAGATCCAGGTCCATCCCGCACCACAACCTGAGCATCGCGAGCTCGACGTGCGCGGCGCCGATTGCGCTGATCAGGCCGGGCGCACCCGGGTCCGCCTCCAGCATCGCCGTCAGGTCCTCGATGTCGGCGTTCAGGCTCTTGACGCCCTCGTCGAGCGCGGCGCGCATGCGCTCCTCATCGCGCAACGAGCTCGCGGCCGCAACCCGGACGCGCGCAACGCTGACGAGCGGGAGGATCGCGTCAGGATCGGGCAACTCGAAGGGGTCGAGACCAGCCTCGACCCCCCGGTCGCGGTCTCGAGCCGCCTCGCGGCGCGAGGTCTCCAGGCCGGTCGCGAGTTCGTCGATCAGCTCCTCGGGCCCATCGACGAACCAGGCGGTGAGCAGCGACTCCGACAACAGCGTCGGGCTCACCTCCATGCTCGAGGCGCGGAGCAGGCCGGTCGCCAGGTTGTAGAAGCGAGCCGCGCCCTCGTAGTCCCACTCGGCGGCAAGCTGCCTGGCGATCGCCAGGTGCGTGTCGTGATCCAGCGGATCCGCGTACAGCAGCGAGAGGAGCATCTCGAGGCGTCCCGGCGCGTCGTCGAGGCGCTCGGTGTAGAACGCCGCGGCGAGGGTGGCGGCCGTCTTGTTGGTCGGATCGAGTTGAAGGGCCAATGTCAGGCGATCGGCGAAGGCGCGCAGCTGGCCCTGCTCTCGTAGGAGCAGCGCGGCGTCGAGCGCCAAACGCGAGCGGACCGACGGGTCGAGCCCCGAACCACGCGGGCCAAGGAAGCGGTCGTACGCATCGAGACGCTCATCGACGGTCTGGAGGGCGCCGATCCGGTCGGCGATGAGTCGCAGTTGTGCCGGCGTGTCCCGGGGATCGATACGGATCACACGCCTGGTCAACTCCTCGGCTCGCTCGCGGTTGCCGGCACGCGAGTGTGCTTCGACGAGCAGACGCACGATCTCCGCATCATCGGGACGCAGCTCGTGCGCGACCTCGAGGAGGATGCCCGCGAACTCGAAGTCCGAGTCCATCAGGCCCGCCCGGTAGTCGCGCTGCAGCTCGATCAGCACGAAGCTCAGGAGGTCGCGCCCGGCCAACGACGCCAGGTCGAGCGCCTCGGGCTCGGCCGGGGCGGGAGCGGCGGTTGGCTCTGGTTGCGGCTCGTCCTGGGCGCCGATGCATGGCGGCGCGAACGCGCCGATACAGAACACGACGAGCCACGGGATCAGGTCTGGACCAGTGAGGCGGGTGCGCATCAGGCGGCGACTCCCGAGATGATCCCCGCAAGCGAGGCGATCCCAAGCACGAACAACCCAAACGACAGGGCCATCACGCTATCGGTCAGCAGACGGCTCGCCCTCGGGCAGAGTCGGCAAGCAAGCCCAGCAGTGAACACAAACTGACCCAGACCGATCAACGAGAGGCCGAGAGGCGTGGCGATGCGCTGGCTCAGCAGGCCCCGCTCACCCCACTCCGTGAGGCACAGCAGCCCCAGCACCACCATCACGAACGCCCACGATGCCACCAATGAGAAGATGACGACGCCCGAGAGCAGGTGTGAGTAGCCAGTCCGCGGCACGCGTGATTTCCCCGGTCCGTGGTGCGACTGAGGAGAATACCGGCCCGCCCAAGATCGCGCCCAGATCGCGCCCGACGCCGAGTGCGTCAGCCGATGTTCATCGCCACGAGGAACTCGGCGTTGGTCTTGACCTTGGACAGTCGGCTCTTGAGCAGCTCCATCGCCTCGACCACGTTCATATCCGACAGGACCTTGCGCAGGCGGTAGACGAGGGCGAGTTCCTTCGGATCCATGAGCAGTTCCTCACGCCGGGTGCCGGAGGCCGCGACATCGATCGCTGGGTAGATGCGCTTCTCGACGAGACGCCGGTCCAGGTGCAGTTCGGCGTTGCCGGTGCCCTTGAACTCCTCGAAGATCACCTCGTCCATCTTGGAGCCGGTGTCGACGAGGGCGGTGCCGATGATCGTCAGCGACCCGCCGTTCTCGATCGCGCGGGCCGCGCCGAAGAACTTCTTGGGGCGCTGCAGCGCGTTGGAGTCCAGACCGCCCGTCATGATCTTGCCGGAGTGCGGCATCTCGGCGTTGTAGGCGCGGGCCAGACGCGTGATCGAGTCGAGCAGGATGACGACGTCGTCGCCGAACTCGACCATCCGCTTGGCCTTCTCGATGACCATGTCGGCGACCTGCACGTGGCGGGCCGACTGCTCGTCGAAGGTCGAGGCGACGACCTCGACCTCCTTGGCCGTGTTGCGACGGAAGTCCGTGACTTCCTCGGGACGCTCGTCCACGAGCAGCACGATGATCTTCGTCTCGGGGCAGTTCTTCGTGATCGCCTGCGTCAGACGCTGGAGGAGCACCGTCTTGCCCGTACGGGGCGGCGCGACGATCAGGGCACGCTGGCCCTTGCCAAGCGGCATGACCAGGTCGATCACGCGGGTCTCGATGATGTTCGGCTCGGTCTCGAGGATCAGTCGCTCCTCGGGGTGGAGCGGGGTCATGTCCTCGAAGTTGTTCAGTTCGTGGATATCGCCCGGCTCGCGACCGTTGACCTCGTCAACGCGGAGCAGTGCGAAGTACCGCTCCGACTCCTTCGGCGGGCGGATGGCGCCTTTGACGATCATGCCCTTCTTCAGGCCGAAGCGACGGATCTGCGTCGGCGACACGTAGATGTCGTCCGGGCCCGCGAGGTACGACTGCTCGGGCGAGCGCAGGAACCCGAACTTGTCGGGCATGATCTCGAGCGTGCCCTCGCCGAACATCAGGCCCTGCTTGGCCGCGCGGGCCTTGAGGACCTTGAAGATCAGCTCCTGCTTGGGGGTCTGGTGGTAGTCCTCGAGGCCTTCGTCGGCGGCGACCTTGTGCAGGTCGTCGATCTCCATGCACTGCAGTTCGGAGATGGTCAGCGCGCTCTCGAGGGTCTTGGGGTCGGCCTTGGCGACGATCTTCTCGAGCTCGGCGGCCTCGGCCTCGAGCTCCTCGTCGCTGGGGAGGACGAAGTCGCGCGGCTGGGGCATGCCCTGCCCGCCGCCGGCGCCGCCCTTGCGCTTCTTGCGCTTGCGACGCCCCTTGCCCTGCTGCTGCTGGCCGCCCTGGTGCCCACCGCCGCCGCCCTGGTTCTTGCTGTCGCCATCGGGGCGGCGTCGCTGTCGCTGCTGGGGCTTGCGTGCACCCCCGTCGGAGTTCGCGGCGCCGTCGCTGGCGCCGCCGCCGCCACTACCCGAACTCTCGGGGCGCGTGGCGGTCTCAGTGCCTGACTCTGCCTTGGCCTTTGGCTTGTCGTCGGACATCGGCTTGGCTTCCTTGGCTTTCTTGGTCGAGGGGCGCTTGCGGGGCTTCGGCTCGGCGCCGGCGTCCGGCTTGTCGAGCACCTCCGTCGAAGGCTGCTTTGCCATGATCGGTCGTGGTTCCTTGCCGGTGTGTGCGACCCGGGCTTCGGGTCAGGGGCCGGCGCTGAGGAAGAGAGGGGAAACCGGGGCGGCAGGGCCCGCCATCAAGCCACGCAACGCCCGTCTGGTCGGACGGTCCAGCGACAGCCGGCTCGGGCCGGCAGAACGCGGAAGGTGGCGAAAACCGTGAGGGAAGGGCGGCCAAACCGCCCCCGGGGGACGAGTCGCGACAGCCCCCCAGGGCCGAGCGCTCATCCGCTGTCCACAATCAGTATACGCGCGCCGGAGCCCGGGCCACCAACGCTCGTGTGAGTTCCTCGACGGGACGCGACCGGGATCCTCCGTCAGCCCCGAAGGACCGCCTCGAGGATCTCCTTGACGCGAACCTCAACATCGGCACGCGGCCCGTCATTCATGAGGACGAAATCCGATGCCTCACGCTTGCCGCCCAAGTCGGACTGGGCCGCCTCGCGCCGGGCGAGCTCCGCCTCGTCCCACCCACGCTCGCGGACCCGCTCGACCCGGACCTCGTGCGGGGCGTCGACGAACACGACCGCGTCGCACTGCTCGTTGACCTTCGCTTCGAACAGGAGCGGCGCATCGACGATCACCGCGCGCTTGCCCGCTTGGGCGGCCTGCTCGATCGCCTCCTGCCGCTTGCGGTGCACGACCGGGTGAATCAGCGCCTCGAGCCGGCGTCGCTGATCTGAGTCGGCGAAGACGATGTCCGCGATGCGCCGCCGATCGACGTTCCCGTCCGCACCGACGATGTCCTCGCCCCACCACGCAACGAGCTCATCGCGGACGCCCGGCTCATCGAGGGCGGCCCGGGCGTGCTGATCGGAGTCGACCACGACGCACCCGAGCGACTCGAACAGACCGGCGACGAACGACTTGCCCGCACCGATCCCGCCCGCGAGCCCGATCAACGGCGGCCGCTCGTCCCCGTCCCCCCCACTCGCACCGGCCGGCGCGCTTCGTCGGTCGTCGCCCCCCCGCTCGCCTCCGATGCGTCCGCGCGCCATGTCAAGCACCTTGGCGGGTGTACCGATGCCCCTCCAGACAAGCTCGACCGAACCCGTCCCGGCGCTCGCGAAGCCGATCGTCCCCAGCCCGAGGATGCGCTCGAGCAGCGTCCGGTCCAGCACCGTGTGCTGCACGCGCGAAAGGCGCAGCTCCACGAACGTCTGGCGGAGCACGCCGGAGACACGGAGCGCGTTCGTCTCCGTGAGCGCATACCCGCGGAAGAACCAGTCGAGCACACGCCAGGCCAATAACAGCACGGTGAGCCCGACGGGAACGAGCACCGCCCACCAACGAACACTCGCCGGGAGCAGCGGCCCGATCAGCAACGCGACCACGAACGCGACGCCGAGCCCGATCACGAGGCCGAGCGACGCGAGCAGGATGAACAAGGGATGCGGACGATCGGACCAGATCACGCGCTCGTCGTCACCGATGCGCCCCCGCAGCGCAAACGGAACCTGGGCCCCTCGTTCGGTCGGCCGCGAGGGGGCGTCCGATGTCACGAGGCGTGCCCTTGCGCGGGCGAGGTCGGCGTGGAGGATGGCGGGCCGGGGTCGCGGAGCACACCGATGTCCGGCAGGTTGCGGTAGTACCCGTCGTAATCCAACCCGTAGCCGACGACGAAATTGTCCTCGATCTCGAAGCCCGCGTAGTCCGCGACGACCTCCTCGTCGCGCCCTTCGGCCTTCTCCTTGGCCAAGAGCACGGCAATCCGGACCGACGCGGGGCGCTGGGCCTCGATCACGCGCCGGAGGAGTCCGAGCGTCCTGCCCGAGTCGAGGATGTCATCGACGACCAACACGTGCTTGCCGCCCAGGTCGGCAGGGACGCCGCCCTCGATCGACGCGCCCTGGCTGGACGTCGCCTTGCCGGGGTAGCTCGAGACGGTGACCGGCTCGATGGTCATCTGGACCGGGATGTGCCGGATCAGGTCCGCCGCGAAGACCATCGCGCCGGTGAGCACCGGCATCATGACCAGCGGGCCGGCCTCCGGGCCGCCGACGAGCGGTCCGATCTCACGCGTGATCTGCTGGCCCATCTCGCGGATCCGGGCCGCGATCTGGGTCCGCGGGATCAGGATCGATTCAACGCGTTCATCCATCGGGAGAGGATACCGCGGGGCGGATTGGGCGGGAGGGCCGGGAGCCGGGCAGGCTCACATCACCAGGCCCTTCATGCCCCCGATCCTGCGCTGGCGGGCGTACCGGTCCAGCGAGTCCTCGAGGATCGCGTGGGCGACCTCGGCCGGGAGGATCTCGTCGACCTCGACGCCCTTGTTCTCGAGCGTCTTGTAGTCCTCGAAGAACCGCTTGAGCATCCGGAAGGTGTGCTTCGGGAAGCTCGATGCCTTGGTGTAGTCGGCGTACTCCGGGTCGTTCGAGAGCACCGCGATGACCTTGTGGTCCGGCTGGCCCTCGTCGACCATCGTCATCAGCCCGACGATGCGCGCGTCGCAGATGCACATGGGCTCGATCTTCTCCGCGCTGAACACCAGAATGTCCAGCGGGTCATCGTCCTCGGCCAGCGTCTGCGGGACGAACCCGTAGTTGGCCGGGTAGTAGACCGCGGAGCTCAGCACCCGGTCCAGGCGGAGCATCCCGGAGCCCTTGTCGAGCTCGTACTTGTTCGAGGAACCCTTGGGGATCTCGATGATCGCGCGGCAGCCCTCGGGGAGCGGGACCTCCTCGAATGCCGGCGTCACCTCGTGCCACGGATGGACCATTTCGGCCTCGCTCCCTTCCCCAATGCCGCTGCGCCCTGTTCGGCGTCAAACCGAACCCCAGGGCTGCGGGGGGGCGGTATGGTACCGGCATGCTGAAGCTCGACTACGCCAACTGCCTGTCCGATCGTGTGGGTCCGCACGGGCTCGACCCGGCCCGCCTCGAGTCCGGCGCAGAGGCCGCCAAGGGCCTGGCCCAGCTGACCGCCAAGCTGGCCCAGACCCGCGGGACCGGCTGGGAGCGTTGGCGCGACCTGCCGTTCGGTGAGGCCCGCGACGCGCACCTCGCTGGCGTGCACGAGCAGGTCGAGCGCTGCCGCGGCAAGTTCGACAACATGGTCGTCCTCGGGATCGGCGGCTCGGCGCTGGGCAACATCGCGCTTCAGAGCGCACTCAACCCCGCGACGTGGAACCTGCTGCCCAACGAGACGCGTGGCGGGCCGCGCATCTTCGTCGTCGACAACGTCGACCCCGCCAACTTCGCCAGTGTCATGGACTTCATCAAGCAGTCCGACCCCGGTCTCGAACGCACGCTCTTCAACGTCATCAGCAAGTCCGGTGAGACCGCGGAGACAGCAGCCCAGTTCATGATCATCCGGGACATGCTCAGCGCAGCGCGCGCCGACAAAGCGGGCGAGCACGTTGTCGCGATCACCGACCCCGAGAAGGGGACGATGCGGAAGATCTGCGACGACGCCGGCTACGCGACGCTCCCCGTGCCCGAGGGCGTCGGCGGGCGCTTCAGCGTGCTCAGCCCGGTCGGGTTGTTCAGCGCCGCGATGTGCGGGATCGACATCAAGGCACTCCTCGACGGGGCCGCGCAGATGGACGAGCGCTGCACCAATGACGACATCCACGCCAACCCGGCGGCCATGCTCGCATACCTGCTCGTCGACCTCGGCCTGCGCAAGGGCAAGCCCAACCACGTGCTCATGCCCTACGCCAACCAGCTCTACCTACTCGCCGACTGGTTCCGCCAGCTCTGGGCCGAGTCGCTCGGCAAGCTCCGCGACCGGCGCGGCGACGACGTCTACGCAGGGTTCACACCCATCAAGGCGCTCGGCACCACCGACCAGCACTCGCAGGTCCAGCTCTACCGCGAGGGACCCAACGACAAGGTCATCGGCCTCATGGAGGTCGCCGACCTCGACGGTGGGGCCGATGACGTCGCCATCCCGACCGGCCTCGGCGTCGAGGCGATCGGCTACCTCGAGGGCAAGAGCCTCGGACGCCTGCTGGCTGCCGAGAAGCGCGCGACCGAGTACGCCCTCGTCGCGTCGCACCGCCCGAACTTCACGATCACGTTCCCGACGCTCGATGCGCACCACGTCGGCGAGTTCATCCAGCTCTGGCAGGTCACCACGGCCTACGCCGGGCTGCTGCTGAACATCGACGCGTACGACCAGCCGGCCGTCGAGCTCGGCAAGCAGGCAACGTTCGGCCTGATGGGTCGCGCGGGGTACGAGAAGTTCCTTCGTGCCGTGGACGAGACGCTCGTCTCGAGCGGGCACGTGATCGGATAGGAACTGCTAGCTGCGCCCGTACACCGGCACGACCGCGGAACGCGTGCATGTATTCTCGGGGCTGACCAAGTGCACGATCGTGCGCGACAGGTCGTCCGTCGTCGCCCACGACTCGTGATCCGCGTCCGGCATCGCGTCGCGGTTCGCGGGCGTGTCGATGATCGAGGGCGCGACCGCGTTGACGAGAATCCCCCGCCCGGCGACCTCTTCACCGACGGCCTGCGTGATCGCGCTGACCGCCGCCTTCGAGGCCGTGTAGGCGACCATCTGTGCGCCCGTTCGTGGCTCGAGCGCCGGACGGGCCGCAACGTTGACGATGCGCCCCTCACGCTTCGCGTGCGTGAGCCGACGCACGGCCTCGCGCGTGCACAGAAAACACGTGCGCGCATTCATGCGCATCAACTTGTCCCAATCGTCACTGCTGGTCGATTCGATCGGGCTCATCGCGAAGCCGCCCGCGACGTGCACCGAGCCGAAGAACGTCGCCGGCCCGCGCTCCGCCTCGTCGAACACGCGCATCACGTGGGCCTCGTCCGTCAGGTCGCAGTCGGGCATGAGCGTGACGCGCTCGTCCTCGTCGCTGGACCGCTCGAGCTCGCCCGCGTCGAAGCACGGGACCACGCACCGTGCCCCGGCATCCAGCAGACGCATCACCACGGCCGAGCCCAGGGCACCCGCACCCCCGGTGACGACGACGCACAACCCGTCGAATAGACTCTTCATGAGCACACTGTACCACCCCCCCACCCCACCCCCGGTTCACGACCGGCCCCGCGAGCCCCGGCCAGACGCCCAGGAGAGCCCCATGCCGCTGTACGAGTACGTCTGCGAGACCACCGGCGACGTGATCGAGCTGCTCCGCCCGATGGCACAGGCCGACGACCCCGTCACCGACCCCGATGGGAAGGGGCGCGCCTTCGTGCGGCGTCAGTCCACCTTCCAGGCCAAGGGCGGCGCCCCCTCCGGTCGCGCCGACGTCCCCCTCGGCGGGTGCTGCCCCTGCGGCAAGCCAGGCGGCGGCTGCGGCTCGATGAACTAGGACGGAAGCGAGAGTACCCATCTCATGGCACGGGCGATCAGTCCGTCGATGCGCATGAATCGGCGCGATGCGCACGACGTGCGCACCGCGTGCGCACGCTGACAGGCCCTCACACTTGGCACGCCGTTTGTGGAACGCTCTTCCCCCGCGGAGGCGGGGCAACTGAGGAGTAGTCCCGATGCGCGAGGAGCCAGGACGGCCGACGCACAGACTGGGAGTTCATGCACACGCCAACCCGGCGGAGCTGGGGAAGCGGATCGTGCAGCTTGCACGAGCGGCAGTCGCGATGCACATGTGGGAGGCCGCAAGGGATCACGGAGCCGGGGGCACGGACGCCCCCGGCTCCACTACCCCCTCCCCCACCGTCGCTTCGGGCCCGCTCGTCGACCCTGCGCTGACGCGGGCGATGGACCGGGCGAGCAATGCCACGCTCGCCCCTGCAATCGATCGCACGTCGTGGCGCGGGCCCACGCCACGCCCGGGACGCTGGGGAGGCACTCGATGAACTACGGCATCCACCTCTCGGCCGGCGGCGCGCTCACCAGCATGTACCGACAGGACGTGCTGGCCAACAACCTGGCCAACCTCAACACCGTCGGCTTCAAGCCCCACGCGCTGGCGATGCGTGCTCGCGACACCGCCCGGGCAGAAGACGGCCTCCACCACATGGACTCAAACGACCTCCTCGAACGCCTCGGGGGCGGGGTCCTCGCAGACGCACCCCACGTGGACTTCGGCCAGGGACCGATCCGCGCAACCGGCAATGACCTTGATCTGGCGATCGAAGGCGACGGCTTCCTCGCGGTCGCCAGTGGCGAGGGCGCCGATCGCATCCGACTGACCCGCGACGGACGCCTCACGCTCGACAGCGAGGGTCGACTCGTCCAGGCCACCACCGGGGCTCGCGTCCTCGATGCCGGCGACGGAGAGATCGAGCTCGACCCGACTCTGACGATCACAGTCGATGATCGCGGCAACATCCGCCAGGACGGTGAGGTCGTCGCGGAACTCCAGTTCATCAACCTGGACGACACGAGCGTGCTCGAGAAGCTCGCCGGAAACCAGTTCAAGCTCCCGCAGCAGGCGCTGAGCCAGCGCACCGAGGCGACCGGCCGGATCCTGCAGGGGAGCGTCGAGGGCTCGGGTGTCAACCCAATCACGGCGCTCATGAGCGTGCAGAGCGCCGCAGGCGCAGCCCGCGAGAACCTCCGCATGATGAGCCTCTTCAACCAACTGATGGGCCAGACCATCAACACCTTCGGACGCACCAGCTAGCACGAAGAACGCCACAGGAGCTGACTGAACCATGGCACTGATCGCCCTGCAATCCGCGTCCACCGGCCTGAGCGCCCTGAACACCGCGCTCGACGTGACCGCCAACAACCTCGCGAACGTCAACACCGCCGGCTTCAAGGCGTCGCGGGCCAACTTCCAGGACCTGCTCTACCAGGCTCGCGCACACCCCGGCGTCGAGAACGCCAACGGCGACGAGCGACCGACCGGCCTCTACGTCGGGCTCGGCACCAAGGTCTCCGGCACGCAACTGAACTTCGAAGAGGGCGGCACCGTCATCACCGACCGACCGCTCGACGTCCGCATCAACGGGAACGGCTTCTTCCGCATTCGCGTGGACACCGAGATCGGGCCCGGCGGCTTCGCCTTCACCCGCAACGGGCAGTTCACGCTCAACTCCGAGGGCGAGATGGTCATGGTCAACGACCAGGGCAACCGCCTCGACACCGACGCCACCATCCCCGACAACGCCGAGCAGGTCGTGATCGACGCCTTCGGGCGCATCCTCGTCAAGCTCCCCGGCGAGGAAGAGCTCAGCGACGTCGGCGAGGTCGAGGTCGCCAGCTTCATCAACCCCGCGGGGCTCGAGTCCATCGGCGGGAACCTCTACATCGAGACAGGGGCCTCCGGCCCGCCAAACGCCGGCTCACCCGGCGAGGACGGACGCGGCCTGCTCCAGCAGGGCGCCTACGAGGCTTCCAACGTCGACCCGACGCGCGAGCTGATCGGCCTGATCAAGACCCAGCGCGCCTTCGAGATGAACTCGCAGACCATCCGGACGGCCGACGAGGTCCTCCAGCAGGTCGCCCAGCTCCGCCGTTGATCATCATGACGAAGCGTCTCTTCTTCATCGCAGCGCTGGTCCTCGTCGTGCTCACCCCGCGTGCGATTGCCCAGACGCGTGTCGCGCTCAAGAGCAGCGCCCGCGCCGATGCCGGACAACCCGTCGCCATCGCCGACGTGGCGGACGTCGCCGGACCGCAGCGCGACCAGATCATCGCGATCACGCTGCACGACCCCGCGAGCGACACGAACGCCGGCGCGTGGATCGAGATCGACGCCGATCGCGTCCGCAAGGCGATCGAGAGCGCGGGGATCGACCTGAGGCTGGTCGCGGTCAGCGGATCGTCGTGCACCCTGCGTTTCAAGGGCGTACGCGCCGCGACCCCAGCGTCGGTCGGCAAGGCGCCGCCCAAGCCCGAGCCGCAGACCGTCGACCTGGACGGCCCCCCCACCGTGCGGACGAGCGTGGCCCGACGTCTGAGCGAACTGCTCGGCGTCGCCCCGACGGAAATCAAGCTGCTCTTCGACGAGGCGGACGCCTCGTTCCTGGCGATGTCGAGCGTCGGCAGGCGCGTGTCGGTCCACCCCGCATCCAGCGGGCTGGCAGAGCGAGTGCCCGTGCGCGTCATGCTCTTCGCCGGCGACAAGCTGCTCGGCGAGCGGACGATCCGCGTCGAGCTTCTGGTCCGGCGTCGGGTCGTGACGGCCTCGCGGACGATCACGCGGCGCGAGGAGATCTCCGCCGGCGACGTCGTCGAGAACGTCCGCTGGATGCCGCCCTCGGCCCAGCGCCCCGCCAGCCTCGAACGCATCGTTGGGAGCGTGGCGAGAGGGCGCATCGCCGCCGGACAACTGATCGAACCCGCTGACATCGAGGCGCCCGTCGTCGCGCGCCGTGGTGACATCGTCGTCGTCCACGCCCTCTGCGGAGGCGTGCACGTCGAGGTGCGGGCACGAGCCATGGGCACCGCACGCGACGGGGAGGTCGTCGAGCTGCGCATCGATGGCTCACGCAAGGCCTTCAACGCCCGGATGAACGGGCGCGGAAGGGCCGTGATGATCACACACATCCCCGGCTAGGCCACGGGAGGACGGACGATGAACCAGCACAGGTTGACGATGGCGGCCTCGGGCGCAGTTGTGCTCTCGCTCGCGTCGAGCGCCCCGGCCGACCCCGAGCGTGGCTCGCTGTTCCTGCGTGAGCCCCCGCCGGCGGTGAGGAACACGCCGGACGCGACGCCCCGCCTGGCGTACGCGAGCCTGTTCGCCGTGGTGCCCCCGCCCCCGCGTGAGTTCCAGCAGCACGACATCGTGCAGATCGTGATCAACGAAACAAGCCTGCAGGAGTTCGAGCAGACGCTCGAGACGGAGAAGTCGTACGACCTGAACGGACAAGTCGGCCCGCTCCCGAGTCTGCGCCACCTGCTCGAGCTGCAACTCGAGGGCGGGGACAGCGACATCCTGGCCAACTGGGCCGCCCGGAACGATCGCAGCTACGAAGGCGAGGGCACGTTCGAGCGCCGCGACCGGTTCACCACGCGCGTCAGCGCGGAGGTGATCGAGATCAAGCCGAACGGCAACATGCTCATCGAGGCCAAGAAGATCTACGAGTCCGACAGCGAGTCGGTCACGCTTGTGATCTCGGGCCTGGTCCGCCAGGAAGACGTGACCGAGCAGAACACCATCCAATCGACGCAGATGGCCAACCTCGTGCTTCGCGTGCGCAACGAGGGCGAGGTCAAGAAGGCCGCCGAGAAGGGCGTGATCAGCAAGGTGCTGGACACGGTCTTCGCCTTCTAGGCGTGAGACAGACCGGCGCACGGATTGCGTCGGACCAAGCGGATTGACCATCGGGACGCAGGAGGCGCACGGATGGGCAGGTTGATGCTGGTGACATCGGCGGTTGTTGCGCTCATCGCGCAGATCGCGCACGCGCAGTTCGAGTCCACCGACGAGACCATCGTCGCCGCGAGTTCTACGACCAGCATCCAGGACATCAGTGTCTTGGCGGATCGTGGTGAGAGCGAGCTGCGCGGGATCGGCCTCGTCGTCGGGCTCAACGGGACCGGCGACGCCGGCTCCGAACTCGCGCTGGCGCGCCCGCTCGCCGAACTGCACCGCAACAGCGGCAATCCCCTTGCCAGCATCGACGAGTTGTCGAAGGCACGGTCCGTCGCCCTCGTCTGGGTCACCTGCCGCATCCCGCGTGAAGGCGCCCGCCGGAACGACCGGTTCGACGTGACGGTGTCGGCCATGCACTCGGCCACGAGCCTCAGCGGCGGGACGCTGATCGTCGCCCCATTGCTCCCGCCCGTCCCCGATCCGACGGCTCGCCCCTTCGCGATGGCCAGCGGACGCGTCGTCCTCGAGAACGAGGAGCACCCGACGGCCGGCATCATCGACGACGGCGCATTCATCACCCAAGACATCCTCATGCCCGAGATCGGCGGCACCTTCACGCTCCATGTCGATCCCGCCTTCAGGGGCTGGCCGACCACCCGCCTGCTCGCCAACCAGATCAACGGCATCACCAGTTCGCTCGCCGAGAGCGAGGACCTCTCGGCCGCGCCGACCGCCATCGCGCGGGCAGTCGATGAGACGGCCGTCGAGGTCCGGATCCCGTCGAACGAGCTCAAGAACAAGGCAAACTTCATCGCGGAGGTGCTGAGCCTGCGGTTTAGCCGCACGCTGCTCGACCTGCCCGCGGAGGTCGTCGTGAACCGCCGGACCGGCGTGATCTTCGTGGACTCGAACGTGCAGATCGCGCCCGGGGTCATCGGGGCGAAGAACCTGGTCGTGCGCACGATCACGCCGGCGCCCGCGCCGGGCGTCGAGCCGCCAGAGGTGCGTGACTCAAACTGGGTCGAGGTCGGCACCGGAACCCGTCCGAGCGAGACGGCCCGCCTGCAGGACCTGATCGAGGTCTTCCGGCGTCTGGACGTTCCGATCGAGGACCAGATCCACATCCTCGAGCTGCTCGATGAAGCGGGACGCCTCACCGGCGACGTGGTGATCCGATGAGCGCATTCGCCTCCTCGTTCTCCAGTCCGCTCGCTTCCGATGCCCTCACCGGGCCTGGCAGCTTCCAGCACATCCGGACAAGCGCGGACCTGGCGAGCGCCCAGGAGAGTTTCCAGAGCGTCATCGGGCGTGCCGACGAGCGGATCGGCGACGACCCCGAGGTTGCCGCGCGCAAGGCGGCCGAGCAGTTCGTCTCGATCGCGCTGGTCCAGCCGATCCTCGCGGAGGTCCGTGCGTCCAACGACGCAGCGGAACCCTTCAAGCCGACCCCGGCCGAGCAGCAGTTCGGTTCGCTGATGGACGCCCAGACGGCCCAGGAGATCGTCCGCGCGTCCGGCTTCCCGCTGGTCGAGCGTTTGGCACGCGATCTGCTGGCACTGCAGCAGGGACAGGAGCGCCTCGAGGCCGCGGCCCAGTCCCGCATCACCGGCATGGAGCATGATCATGGATGATCGCGCGACCATCAACGAGGAGCTGCGGACGCTGACCGAGCGTCTGGTCGTCACGCTGGCCCGCCTCAGCGAACGCAACGAGCGCCTCGAGCGCCTCGCCGACGACTACGAGCACGCCCTCCGCACGGCCGACACGCCGTCGCTGGCCGCGTGCGTCTCCTCCCAGAACGAAGCGATCCAGGAGATCGCGACCCTCGACCAGGAGCGCGACGCGCTCGTGCGCGAGCTCGGGCTGCGCCTGGGGATCCCCCCCGGCGGGCGCCTGCGGATCACCGAACTTGCCGAGCGTCTGCCTGGCGAACTGCGTGAGCGTCTGCTGCGCGTGGCAACGCCGCTGCGCGAGTCGCTCGAGCGTCTCGGCGAGCGTCACGAGCTGCTCAAGCAGGCGACGGAACAGATCGCGGGGCATGTCGAGGGGCTGATGCGCCAGGTCGCGTCGGCATCCAGCCACGCCGGCACCTACGGGCGGCGCGGGTCGGTCGAATCGGGCACAGGTGTGATCACCGCATTGGACGTGAGGAGCTAAGCGCATGGGCCTGAGCTCCGCCATGCAGATCGGCCGGTCCGCCCTGAGCGCCAGTCAGTTGGCGATCCAGGTCTCGGGCAACAACATGGCCAACGCGGCCACGCCCGGGTACTCGCGCCAGGCGATCGCGCTCTCACCAACACAAGGCCAGCGGTTCGCCAACAGCTTCATCGGACGCGGGGTCCAGGTCGAGGGGATCTACCGGCGCATCGACGTCGCACTCCAGAACCGCCTGTGGGGCGGGCTCTCGGACGAGGCGGCCGCGAACGCCTCGATGCAAATCCTCTCACAGGTCGAGTCCACGCTGGGCGAGCTCTCCGACGGGGACCTCTCCAGTGAGATGACGCGGTTCTTCAACGCGTGGAGCGAGTTGGCCAACTCTCCCGGCACGCCGGGCAACCGAGCGCTCGTCGTCCAGCAGGGACGCGGGCTCGCCTCGTACATGCAGCGCCTCCGCACCGACCTGGTCAACGTCCGCCGCCAGATCGATCGCGACGTCGACACCGCCGTGGTCCGGGCAGACCAGCTCCTCGAGGAGATCGCCGGCGTCAACACCGCGATCGCCACCGCTGAAGCGGGCACGGCCGAGGCCAACGGCCTGCGCGACCAGCGTGACTCGCTGATCAGCGAACTCTCACAGCTCGTCGATGTCACCTCGATCGAGCAGCCGTCCGGCGCCGTCAACGTGATGATCGGGTCGCAGCCTGTCATCATCCTGGGCGAGTCGAGGGGCATCGAGCTCGACCGCGAGAGCACCGGCGACGACTTCACGCTCACCATCCGCACGAAAGACAACGGCTCGGCCCTGGACGTCGATTCGGGACGCGTGGGCGCCCTGCTCAACGAGCGCGAGACCGCGGTCAACGGGATCCTCGATCAGCTGGATGCCTTGGCGGGACAGCTGATCTTCCAGGTCAACCGGATCCATAGCGCCGGCTACGCGGGTGTGCCGCTGACGAGCGTGACCGGGACGACCACCGTCGACCCCGCGGACACCGCGTTGGCGCTGAACGACCCGGCGAACGAGTCGTTCGTGAACCTGCCATTCGCAGCGGTCAACGGCGGCTTCTTGGTGACCGTCACCAACAGCGACACCGGCGCGAGCCAGACCGTGCGGGTCGACGTCGACCTCGACGGGATCGACGCAACGGGCGCGCCCGGCTTCGCCGACGACACCTCCGTCGACGACATCGCGGCCCAGCTCAATGGGATCGCCAACCTGTCCGCACAGGTCAACGCCGACGGCACGCTCTCGATCGACGCGGGGCCCGGGTACGAGTTCTCGCTCTCCGAGGACGACTCCGGAGCGCTGGCGGTCCTCGGGATCAACACGTACTTCACCGGTGAGAACGCGTCCGACATCGCGGTGCGCACCGAGCTGAGCGAGAACCCGCAGCTGCTGGCCGCCGGGAGCGTGATGAACGGGCAGCCGATCGACAACGGTGCGGCCTTGGCGATCTCGTTGCTCGAGGACCAGCCGCTAACCGAGCTCAACGGCTCGTCGCTGCGCGGGACGTGGGTCGAGACCATCAGCTCGGTCGGCGTCAAGTCGGCCGCAGCGAGCACGCGCCAGAGCGCCAGCCAGGCGGTGCGGGCGAACCTCGAGGCGCAGCGCGCGGCCGTGTCGGGTGTGAACGTCGACGAGGAGGCGATCGACCTGCTGACGTTCCAGCGTCAGTACCAGGGGGCCGCTCGCTTCATCACGGTTGTGGACGAACTGACGCAGGAGTTGTTGGCGCTCGTGTAGCGCGGGACCAAGCATGACCTCGATCCCATCCAACCTGACTCGGGTACCGAACCTGCTGGCGTCGCAGCTGTTCCTCTCGAACCTGACGACGACAAACCTGCAGATCCTGCGACTGCAGGAGCAGATGGCGACGGGTCGGGCGATCAACCGCCCGAGCGACAACCCCGTCCGCGCGGGGGCCGTCGGCATCCTCGACGCGACGATCGAGCGAAGCGAGCAGCGCCTGCGCAACCTCTCGCTCGCCAGCGCCACCCTCGGCTACCTCGACAGCTCGATCGGCGAGGCGAACGACCTGGTCATCGAAGCCGCGGCACTGGCCTCCAGCCAGATCGGCGCGACCAGCGATGGGGCGACCCGGAACAACCAGGCGATCGTCGTCGACTCGATGATCCGCGAGCTGTTCCTGTTGTCCAACCGCGAGACCAACGGGGTGCACGTCTTCGGCGGCTCAACCGCCACGCGTCCGCCCATGGAGGAGATCGCCACCGGGTTCCGCTACGTCGGACGAGGGAGCGGGCTGATCGCGGACCTGGACCTGGGTCCGGACGTGCCGATCACCATCGGCGGCGACAACGCCATCGGCGAGACCTCGGCGCGCCTCATCTCCCCCATCGACCTCGACCCGGTCCTGACCGCCGACACCGCCATCGACGACCTTGACGGTGGGCGCGGACTCGGCGTCAGCCTGGGCACGATCGAGTTCAGCTTCGACGGCGGACCCGTCGAGGAGATCGACCTCTCCGAGGTAGCAACGGTCGGCGACGTCGTAGACGCGATCAACGCGGCCATCATCCAGTACGAGACGGACAACGGCGTCACGATCCTCGACGCGGGCGGCGTGTCGATCGCCGGCGGGTCGATCTCGATCGACGTCGTCGGCGGTGCGCCCAACCCCGACCTGGTCTTCAGCGACATCGGCGCAGGCACCACGGGCGAGGACCTGGGGCTGATCCAGGCGGCGTTCAACCAGCCGACCGCCCTCGGCGCTGATCTGGATCCAAGGGTCACGCTGCAGACGCCTGTGAGCGCCCTGCCCGGCGTGACCACCCCGCTCGGGGAGGTCCGCTTCGACTTCCGCGTCGGCGAGACGACCTCGTCCACGCTCGTGGACCTGAGCGGCGCACAGACGGTCGACGACATCCGCTCGATCATCGAGTCCGAGGTCGAGGGCGTGCGCGTCGAGGTCAACGAGAGCGGGCGCGGGCTGGCCATCTTCAACGAGGTCTCCGGACCCACGCTGACGATCGCCGACACCTCGACGCTCCCACAGACCGCGTTCGAGTTGGGCATCCGCAC
This sequence comes from Phycisphaerales bacterium, assembly GCA_028285065.1. GTDB lineage: Bacteria > Planctomycetota > Phycisphaerae > Phycisphaerales > UBA1924 > JANQQG01. Next base: position 6,422 of record JANQQG010000045.1, on the reverse strand, counting down.
CTTCACCGGCACCACCCCAACCGGTGACCTCAACAACGGCGAGGGCGTGCGCATCGCAACGGGCGCAATCGACCCCATCACCGGGCTGCCCGACCCCGACCGCGACATCGACTTCCTGATCACGCTCGGCACCGGTCAGTCCTTCAGCGTCGACCTCCGCGAGCAGGACCTGGCGACGGTCCAGACCGTCGTCGATCGAATCAACGCGGAGTTCACGACCGCGCTCGGCGAGCCCCCCATCAACGGGTCGGCCCCGGCGCTCGTCGCGGGCGACGTCTGGGCGACGGTCGACTCCGCCGGCGGGCTCGCCCTGGTCGACACCGGTGGGCTCGGGCAGATCTCGGTCGAACGCGAGAACAACTCGCCTGCCGCCGGCGACCTCGGCCTCGAGAGCGGGGCATGGGACGCGGGTGGCGCAAGATTCGTCGGTGAAGATCGCGCAGGAATCCGCGTGGACTCGCTGTTCACGCACCTGATTGCGCTCCGGGACGCGCTGAGGGCTGACGACACGGATGGCATCACGCTTGCTGGTGGTGCACTCCAAGAGAGCGTCGACCGTCTGGCGGAGGCCAGGGCGCTCGCGGGCGTGTACGCAAGCCGTGTCGAGACGGCCGAGCGTCGAGAGGAAGACCTGGACGTGCTGGACCGCAGGATGCGATCGGAGCTGCAGGACCTGGACTTCACGGAGGCGGCGGTGCGTTTCAACCTGCTGCAGACGCAGCTCCAGGCGGGGCTGCAGACGGGTGCTCGGGCGCAGAGCCTGAGCCTGTTGGACTTCCTGGGCTAACGCCCTGGCGGTTCGTTGGAATCAGTCGTCGATCCGGCGTCGCGGCCACGGATCGACGGGACCGGAGGTCGCCCGGCGGGAGTCGCCGGGGGCGGATTGACGAGGTCGCAATCGGAGCGCACCGATGCTCGTGCGGACGACACGGTTCGGGGAAGTCGAGATCGCGGAGGACCGCGTGATGACGTTCCCGAAGGGCTTGCTGGGTTTCGCGGACATGAGGCGGTTCTGTTTGCTCGAACCGTCCGAGGACGCGTGTTTCTTCTGGCTCCAGTCGCTGGATGACCCGGCGCTGGCGTTCGTGGTGACGGACCCAAGCTTCTTCATCGCGGAGTATTCGGTGCCGATCCGGGCCGAGCAGATGGAGTCGCTGGGGCTGTCGCGCCTCGAGGACGCTCAGGTATTCGTGATCGTGAACAAGGTCGAGGGCGCCCTCACGGGCAACCTCCAGGGCCCGCTCGTGATCAACGCGGTGGACCGTCAGGGCGAGCAGTTCGTCCTGGCCGAGAAGCGCTGGACGACGCGTCACATGCTGGTGCGCCTTCCGAGCGATGAGGAAGCGGCCGCGATGTCGGCCTGACCGGCGCTTGGCGCCGGGACCGGTCCGCCCACGGAGGGGCGGGCCCGAGAGGAGCGACGATGCTTCGCGCTCATCGAGACTTCAGGAAGGAGCCGATCGATGCTGGTCCTTTCGCGACAGCGCGACGAGACGATCATGATCGGCGACGAGATCGAGATCACCGTCGTCGACATCAGGGGGGACAAGGTCCGGCTGGGCATCACCGCCCCGACCAGGATCGCGGTGCACCGCAAGGAGGTGTACGAAGCGATCAAGTCGGAGAACCGGCGGGCCGCCGAGCTGGAGGGGAACATCGATATGGTCGGGAAGCGCCTGGCGCCCGGCCCCGCGAAGAGACCCGCGCGGGGCGCCCCGATCAAGCCGGCGGGTCAAACGGGAAAGAAAGCCGAGCCCAAGGGCGCGGACGACGAGACGAACCGGGGAACGGCCGCCGCAAGGAGCGCCTGACCGACCCGGTCCCCGGCCCGCCGGAGCGGCGTCGGGACGTATGCACGACGACATCCACAGCCACAATCACGGAGGATTGGCATGGCTAGGATCAACTCGAACATCCCCTCGTTGATCGCGCAGGCAAACCTCCAGCGCGCCAACGCAGACCTGAACGTCCGACTCGAACGCCTCGCCACCGGCGTGCGCATCAACCGAGGAGCGGACGACCCCGCAGGGCTCATCGTCTCCGAACGCCTCCGCTCGGAGGTCTCGGGGCTCGACCAGGCCGTCAAGAACTCCGAACGCGCATCGTCGGTCATCGCGACCGCCGAAGCGGCAATGTCGGAGATCGCCAACCTCCTCACATCAGTCCAAGGACTGATCGTCGAGGCCGCCAACACCGGCGGCATCTCGGACGAGGAGCGAAAAGCCAACCAACTGCAGATCGACTCGGCCATCGAGTCCATCACGAGGATCGCCAACGCCACAGGCTTCGGCGGGCTCAAGCTCCTCAACGGGGAGCTGGACTACATCCTCAGCGGTCTGGCGACCAGCGCCATCACAAAGGCGCGAGTCTTCGGCGCCAACTTCAACGGGCAACCCGACGTCGAGGTCAACGTCGAGGTCGTCAACAGCGCCCAGACCGCGCAGCTCTACCTCTCGACCTCGACCGGCGGCATCGTCAGCACCACCAAGATCGAGATCGCCGGGCCCCTCGGGGTCCAGGTCATCGAGATCCTCTCGGGCACCCCCACTTCCAACATCGTCGCGGCCGTCAACAACGTCGCGGCAGCGACCGGTGTTACTGCGGCGATGCTCAGCGCCGGCGACGAAACCTCGGGAATGGTCTTCGCAACCGATTCCTACGGCTCGAGCGAGTTCGTCTCGGTCCGTCGCATCGGCGGCCCGCCCAACGGCGGCGCCTTCGAGACCTACAAGCTGCCGGACGACACCGTCCTCCCCGGCTCCTTCAGCTTCACCAACGCCCCGCTGGTCGCTCTGCTCGAGACCGCCAATAGGGACATCGGGCGCGACGTCGCCGCCCTAATCAACGGCAACCTCGGCGACGGCGACGGCCTGACCATCAGTGTCGACAAGCAATCCACTCTCAGCGTCGAGATGCTGCTGACAGCGGACCTCGCGACACGCGTCGGCAACACGACCAGCTTCCGCATCATCGGAGGCGGCGCCACCTTCCAGATCGGTGGGGAGATCAACCCCAACCAGCAGGTCAACCTCGGCATCCAGTCGATGACCTCCGAGCGTCTGGGGGCCACGCTGCTCGAGGGCGAGGTCTTCTTCCTCGGCTCGCTGAAGACGGGCGGCGAGAACGCCCTCAAGACCAGACGCTTCGAGCAGGCAAGCCGCGTCATCCAGAGCTCCATCGATGAGGTCTCCACGCTCCGGGGGCGCATCGGCGCGTTCGAACGGAACACGCTGGATACCAATATCCGGTCGCTCGGCGTGGCGGTCGAGAACCTGACTGCGAGCGAATCGCGGATCAGGGACGCCGACTTCGCCAAGGAGACGAGCGAACTGAGCCGTACTCAGATCCTCAGTCAGGCGAGCACGAACGTGCTGGCGTTGGCGAACCAGCAGGCCCAGCAGGTGCTGGCGCTGCTCGGCTAGGTCCGAGAATCAGCCTCCCCAATCGCGTTGCGTTCCGAGGGGCCCCCACATGGGGGCCCCTTGTTCATGCGCGCCGAGCGTTTTCGTGATCAGAACGAGCGACACGACTTAACCCGCGCCTCCCCAAGGCCGATCACCTCCCACCGACGGCGTCGAAGGTCGGCGCCGGATGTGGAAAGGGCCCGGTACGGATGCCGGGCGGCGACCAACCGGTCGCTGACACCTTCGGCCCCACGACGCGGTTCAGGGCCGTTCCGGATCCCGGAGGCAGTTCCAACGGGACGGGCGGCAACGAGAGTTCAGGGAGGACTCCATGAGTCGGATCAACACCAACGTCCAGTCGCTGATCGCCCAGCGCGTGCTCAACCAGAACACGGGCGGGCTCAACAAGTCACTCGAGCGGCTCAGCACCGGCCTGCGGATCAACCGCGGTGCCGATGACCCCGCCGGCCTGCTTGCTTCGGAGAACCTCCGGGGTGAGAAGGCAGCCATCAGCGCCGCCATCGGCAACGCCGAGCGTGCTGACCTGGTCGCCAACATCGCCGAGGGTGGTCTCCAGGAGGTCTCCGGCCTGCTCACCGAGATGCAGGGCCTGATCACCGCCACCGCCAACAACGCCGGCCTCTCCGATGCTGAGAAGAAGGCCAACCAGCTCCAGATCGACTCGATCCTCCAGACGATCGACCGCATCGCGGACGCCACGAACTTCCAGGGTTCGAAGCTGCTCAACGGCAACTTCGACTTCACCACGACCAACGTCTCCGCCGGTATCGCGGACTTCCGCGTCAACGGTGCGAAGCTCGGCTTCGGTGACACCCTCTCCGTCGAGGCCGTGGTCACCACCTCCGCCCAGCAGGCGGGTCTGTACCTCTCCACCGGCGCCACGCTCAACCTGGGCGCCGGTTCGTCCTTCACGATCGAGGTCGGTGGCTCGCTCGGTTCGCGTCAGCTCAGCTTCGCGTCCGGCTCCGCCATCGCCGACATCGTCACCGCCATCAACACCTTCAGCGACGTGACCGGTGTCGAGGCCGCCACCAGCGGCAACGGCGTCGTCGTCAAGTCCAGCGAGTTCGGCGAGGACGAGTTCGTCTCCGTCGAGGTCGTCGCCTCCGGCTCCATCACCGGTACCGGCCTGGGCATCTTCAGCCTCAGCGCCACCGACTTCAACGCCGCCAACGCGGCCAGCATCGTCACCTTCGCCTCCACCGAGGCCAAGAACGGCGTGCGTGACGCGGGCCAGGACATCGTCGCCACCATCAACGGCATCCAGGCCACCTCTTCCGGCCGGACCGCCTCGATCAACACCGACTTCCTCAACGTCGAGGTCACCTTCTCCAGCGCGGCCGGCAACAACACCGCCCAGACCGCCGGTGGCGTCAACGCCTTCACCATCTCCGGCGGCGGCGCCGACTTCCAGCTCGCCGGCAACGTCGACATCGCCGGTAAGGTCTCCCTCGGCATCAAGGACGTTTCCGCTCGTAAGCTCGGCATGAGCACCCTCGGGTTCCTCTCCGACCTCTCCAGCGGTAAGGCCTTCAACATCGTCGACGGCGACCTCAACAAGGCCCAGAAGGTCGTGTCCGAGGCCGGTCGTCAGATCTCCTCGCTCCGCGGGCGCCTCGGTGCCTTCCAGAAGAACACCGTCGGTGCGACCATCCGCTCCCTCGGCGTCACCTTCGAGAACACCGCCGCCGCCGAGTCGAGCATCCGTGACGCCGACTTCGCCAAGCAGACCGCGGACCTGACGCGGAACCAGATCCTCCAGTCGGCCGCCACCAACACCCTCGCCCTGGCCAACCAGAGCGGGCAGGCCGCCCTGAGCCTCCTCGGCTAACCGAGAGGCAACCGATAGAACTCCCCTGACTCAAGGGGCCGCTCCCACCACGGGGGCGGCCCTTTTTCGTGCGCGCACCCCACCGCACGCCGATGAGTCCCCCGATGTCAGTGGCTCACACACGCACACCACTCCCCCCGCAGATGGAGCGCGCCCGCAGAGACTTCGAGCTCTTCGGACGCACCGAGTGCGGGCTCAGCCCCAACACCATCACGGCCTACGACCGCGACCTGCGCGACCTGATCGAATACGGCGTCCGGCGCGGGCGCGGGAGCCTCGAGGAACTGACCAGCCGCGATCTTGCCGATCACCTCGCCTCGCTGCACCGGGACCGCGGGCTCGCGTCATCCACGATCGCGCGCCACCTGGCGACAATCCGCGTCGTGTTCCGGTGGCTCACCTCTACGGGCAAGCTCGACACGAACCCGGCAGACTTGCTCGATCAACCGACGAAGTGGCGACGCCTGCCCGGCGTGCTCTCGCCGAGCCAGGTCAAGCGCCTGCTCGATGCGCCATCGCCCGAGACGGACTCGGAGCGAGCTCCGGCGCCGCTGCACATCCGCGACCGGGCCATGCTCGAGCTGATGTACGCCTGCGGGCTGCGCGCCAGCGAGGCCGCGACGCTGCACGTCGGCGACTTCAAACCGGGCCTCGGGATCGTGATGGTGACCGGCAAGGGGGGCAAGCAGCGCTTGGTGCCGGTCGGCGAGCCCGCGCAGCGCGCGGTCGAGGCGTATCTGGAAGGGTGCCGCCCGAAGCTGCTGCGCCCGGATGCACGCGACCACGGGCGTTTGTTGTTGTCATGGACCGGGCGTCCGCTCGAACGCGTCGCGGTCTGGCAACTCGTCAAGAAGTACGCGCGAATCGCGGGCTTGCGCGATGTGCACCCGCACGTGTTGCGCCACTCGTTCGCCACGCACCTGCTCGGTGGGGGGGCCGACCTGCGCACGGTCCAGGAACTGCTCGGACACGCCGACATCGCCACAACGCAGATCTACACGCACGTCGACCAGACCAGGCTCAAGAGCGTCCACAAGCGGTTCCACCCGCGCGGCTGACCCCACAGCTCCCCAGCCCCCACCGCTCCGCCCCAGGCGTCACAACGCGTCGCGCTCGCTCACGTCGTGCGTCCGAGAACCGCCCAGTTGCGCGCGGCGCCGGGGCGG
>JANQQG010000032.1 GCA_028285065.1 Phycisphaerales bacterium | reverse complement strand
CTGGAACGCCCACGTCGCGACGGGCAGGGACCTGAGCGCCATCGCGGCCTTCGCCGACACAGTCAGCGTCTGCTTCAGCAAGGGCCTCGGCTGCCCCGTCGGCTCGTGCGTCGCGGGCGATGCGGACACACTCAAGCGCGTGCGCCGGATCCGGAAGATGCTCGGCGGCGCGATGCGCCAGTCCGGCGTGCTCGCCGGGGCCGCGCTGTTCGCGCTCGACAACAACATCGAGCGACTCAACGACGACCACGCGACGGCGAGGCGCCTCGCGGAGCTGCTCACGGCCGTCCCGGGCATCGAGATCGACCCGGACACCGTCGAAACGAACATGGTGTACTTCAAGCTCAGCCCCCAACTCAGCGAGCGGTTCGCCGGCGCCGAGCGGTTCTGCGAAACGATGGACGAGCAGGTCCGGATGCTCCACGAGGGGGAGCGGACCGTCCGGGCGGTCACACACCTGCACATCACACGCGAGATGATCGACGAGGCCGGCCGGCGCATCGCGGACGCGTGCGTCTAGGCGGGATCACCTCCCCACTCGGACCCAAAGCGCGGTACGCTGGTGGTTGCTCATGGAGGAGGCCGACATGGACCGTTCACGCCTCGTGATGCGCACGTTCAACTCACCGACCGGCACGCTCACCGCCGTCGCCATCGAGGACACGCCGGACAACAGCGACGGCCTGTGCGTCCTCTCCTTCGGACCCATCGACAACGAGCGCACCAAGCGGTTCTTGCATCGCCACTTCCCCAAGCTCGATCCACCGACCGAGGGCGACTCGCAGATCCTGGACACGCTCGCGTCCGACCTGGACCGCTACCTCGTCGATCCGATGCACGCCTTCGAGACCCCGCTGGCGATGCGCGGGACCGACTTCCAGCATCGTGTGTGGGACCTGCTGCTCGCGATCCCTGCCGGCGAGACGCGCAGCTACGGAGAGATCGCCGTTGAGCTCGGCGAGCCCGGCGCGAGCCGTGCCGTCGGCGCGGCCAACGGCGCGAACCCTGTCGCGATCCTGGTCCCGTGCCACCGCGTCGTCGACTCGCGCGGGATGCTGCACGGGTACGCGGGAGGCCTCGAGCGCAAGCGGTGGCTGCTCGAGCACGAGCGGGCGATGAGCCCCCTGTTCATGAGCGCGCCGAGCGCGAACGTCTAGCCGCATCGAGCAGTTGACGCTCGAGCGCCGCGACGGCCGCGCTCGGCGAACGGTCCGACCGGCGCACGATCGCCAGGCTCCGCGAGACCTTGCCATCACGACAACCCAGCCCACGGGGCTTGTCTCCCCCCTCGTCGAGCGCAAACCGCGAGACGAACCCCACACCAATCCCCGTCGCCACCATCCGCTTGATCGACTCGATCGAGCGCAGCTCCATCACGACGTCGAGCGCCACACCTGCGCCCATGGCCGCCCGATCGATCACCGTGCGCACGGCACTGCCCGCCTCGAACCCGACGACCGGCTCACCCTCCAGGTCCGTCCACCGGAACGTCCGCCGCGACTCGAGCCGATGACCCGGCGGGACGATCAGTCGCAACTCGTCCTCGACGAGCGGGATGACGACGAGATCGCCCGCGAGGGCAGCGTCGATCGGGGCCGTGACAACGCCGAGGTCGAGTTCGCCCTGCGCAACGAGGCGGGCGACGTCGAGACTGCCGGCCTCGCGCATGGAGAAGCGGATGGCGGGGTGCTCGAGCCGGAAGCCGGAGACGACGCGCGGGAGGAGGTAGGTCGTGGCCGTGGCGCCGCCGCCGATCCGGATCGACCCGCGCTGCAGCCCCTTGAGCTCACGCACCGCCTCGACACCAGCGTCGGCGCGTCGCACGGCATCCTCGGCGTACTCCAGGAAGACCCGCCCCGCTTCCGTCGGCGTCACACCGCGACCGGTCCGGTCCAGCAAATCCGCGCCGACCTCGGCCTCGAGCTTCTTGAGCATCGCCGAGAGCGCCGGCTGGGTCACACCGAGCGAGCTGGCCGCACGGGTCATGTGCCCCTCATGGGCGATCGCGATGAACTGTCTGAGCTGCGTCAACTCCACTGCGCGGTCTCGCTTCGCTCTCAGGTCAACAGGGAGACTACCGCGTGCTGGACTGGCCCGTCTCGCCTGTGCTGCGCAGAGGGAGATTCGCCGACACCTACGAACTGTCCATGCGCCGGAGCGTAGTTCACGCATGCCAATCCGATACACGCCGTCACTCGGCGCCCTCAGCCTCGCATGGTCGGTCTGGCTGCTCATGCTTCTGGGAATCGGCGCACTCATGATCGTCAGCGCGTTTGATCAAGGAATGGCGGCGCATGCCGACTGGGCGATCGGTGTTGCGGCCGTGTCGCTGCTGGTCATCCTCGCAAACGTGGCCATGTCCATTCTCCTGCTGACACCGAAGCCCGTGGCGTACTGGGCCGCCGCGTCAGTCTGGCTCCCGTGCATCGCAGCGTCGTTCTCGCTCTGTGCGATCCGAGTCGTGCTCCCGTGGGAGGAGCCGGAGACTGGCTATGGCTCTCCGCTGGCGACACTCATCAACGTGGTCATGTACGCGGGTATCGGGGTCGTGTCGAGTACGCCCGGCGTCGGCCTGCTCATCTGGGGCGCGATCAGGCGCGTGTAGCTCGGAGCAGCAGCGCCGAGTTCTTCGCACCGAACGCAAGGCAGTTCACCAACGCCGTGCGCGCTTCGGTGGGCGCAGCCTCAATCGGCGTGTAGTCCAGGTCGCAGGGCCCGAACTCCTCGCCCCCAAGGTCCGGCTCGCTCAGGTTGATCGTCGGCGCGACGAACGGATCACCCCCGTCTGCGCCGGTCAGCGATCCGATCGTCCCAACGACCGCCGCCAATCCACATGCGCCCTGCGGGTGGCCGATCTGGCTCTTGATGCTGGTGCCGCGCACCCGCTGGGCATTGTCGTCGCCCAGCGCACCCTTGACGGCTCGCGTCTCGAGCGCGTCGTTCATGCGCGTGCCGGTGCCGTGATAGTGGACGACCTCGACCTCCTCAGGTCTGACGCCGGCATCCTCGATCGCGACCCGCATCGCGCGCACGGACTCGGTCATCTCCGGATCGGGGCGCACGCGGTGATGCGCATCACAGGTCGCTCCATAGCCGAGCGCGAGCGCCACCGGGTTCGCCCCTCGCTCGCGTGCTGCAGCATCGCGCTCGAGAACAACCGCCCACGCGCCCTCGCCCAGCACGAACCCGTCGCGCGTCCGATCAAACGGGCGCGAAGCCGTCGCGGGATCCTCCCCCTCGCCGGCAAGGTCGCGCGTGCTGATCACGCCGAGCAGTTCCATGCCCGCGAGCGTCTCCGCCCGCACGTGCGCATCGGCCCCAACCACGACCACGCTATCGAGCGCACCAGGGTGGTGACGCGGCGCCCGCAGGTGCAGCATCGCCGCACCGAGCGCATCGCTCGATGAAGCGCACCCGGTCGTCACGCACCAACTCAGCCCGCGAAGCCCGAGCCGGATCGACAACTCACCGGCGAGGTTCCCGTGCGTCGCATTCGTGATCGTCCACAGCGAGCCGCGGCGACCCTGGGCATAGGTCGCGGCCTGATCCAGCGTGAAGTCGATGCCGCCACCGCCCGTCCCCAAGACAAGCCCAACACGTCGGGAAGCATCCAGATCGCCCGTCGGATCCAGCCCAGCCATGGCGATGGCCTCGTGAGCGGCGGCCACGCCCATCGGGATCAACCGGGGCAGGCGCGAGGTGTCCGCTGCATCCATCACGGCAGCCGGCTGAAAGACCGACTCGGGCACGCACGCCGAGACGGTCGACCGCACACGTGGATCATCGAACTCGGGGTGGGTCTCACAGAGCGGGCGCACTCCGGACCGCCCCTCGCGCATCGCCCGCGTGAACGCCCCAACACCCACGCCGATGGGCGTGACGGCGCCGAGCCCCGTGATGACGAGTCGTTCGGGCTGATCCACCGCAACCTCGCGTCCGTATTCGTGGCTCGGGCCGCCCTTCGATGCGGGCGCAGTGTACGGGGCGGGTGGATCTGCCCCTGGGCGGGGAACGTGGGGCGGCGCGAGCGGTGCGGCCCCGGTATCCTGATGTCGATGCGAAGCCCGATTCTTCCGCTGGTGGTGGCTGGGGTGGCGCTCGCCGGGACGACCGGCGCGGCCCTTGCGCAATCCTCGACGTTCGAGCTCACCCCCGAAGGCGACCTCGTCCAGGTTGAGGCCCCCGCGCCCGGCTCCGATGAGGCCATGCTCGCCGAGGCCAGGCGCCTGCTCGCCGAGGGTGAGCCCGGACGAGCCCGCTCGCTGCTGAGCCGCTGGATCGAGCGCAACCAGCGCTCCGGCTCGCCCGCCCTGCCCGAGGCGTACCGCCTGCGCGGCGACGCGAAGCTCGCGGCCGGCGAGGAATTCAGCGCCCTCTACGACTACGAGCTCGTCGCCAAGCAGTACTCCGGGACCGATCAGTACGTGATCGTCCTGGAACGCGAACTCGAGATCGCCAACCGGTACATCCGAGGCCTGCGCCGCCGCTTTCTGGGCATCCGGTTCATCAACGCCGCCGACATGGGCGAAGAGTTGCTGGTCCGGATCCAGGAACGCCTGCCGCAGTCGGAGCTGGCCGAGCGCGCGGGCATGGAGCTCGCGGATTACTACTACCGCGAGCGCAGACTGGAGCTGGCCGACACGGCCTACGACCTGTTCCTCCAGAACTACCCGCGTTCGACGCAGCGTGCGAAGGCGATGCGCCGTCGGGTGTTCGCGACGCTGGCGCTCTTCAAGGGCCCGAAGTACGACGCCTCGCCGCTCACAGACGCCCGCGTCCTGATCGAGCGCTTCAGCGCGAGCTACCCCGCCGACGCACGCGAGGCCGGGCTTGACGAAGCACTGCTCTCGCGCATCGATGAGTCCGGCGCACGCCACATGTTCAACAGCGCCCAGTTCTACATCCGACGCTCCGATGCCGTCAGCGCCGCCTACACGCTCAGACGACTCGTGCGGGAGCACCCGCGGACGGCCGCCGCGTCCGAGGCGATGGAACTCATGCTCGAGAAGGGCTGGATCGACGAGGCCAGCATCGCACCGCTCGAGGCAGCCGAAGAGGCCGAAGCCGCAGAGCCAAGCGACGCAACAGAGGCCGACGCAGACGCGGGCGAAGGCGCCGATGACACCGAGACAGAGGTCGCGGAGGACCCGTCGTGAAGCGCGCCCTCCTGTTGGCCGCGATCATCGCGGCCCCGCTCTCCCTCGGTGCCTGCGCGGGCGACCCCGCGCAGGGATACGCGCTCGGCACCCCCCACCGCGCCGACGTCGGCTCCGTCAGCGTCCCGATCTTCCGCAACGAGACCTACGCGCACGGGATCGAACTCGAACTGACCGATGCCGTCATCAAGGAGCTCCGCCGCGCCACGGGCTGGCGCGTCAGCGGCTCGGGACCGGCGCAGACCACGCTCACCGCGACCGTGATCGAGGCGGACCTGCAGAAGCTCTCGACCGCCCGCACCAGCGGGCTCGCGCAGGAACTGGCCGTCAGCCTGACCGTCGACTTCGAGTGGAAGGACAACCGGACCGGCAAGGTGCTGGTGGCACGCCGTCAGTTCACGGCCTCGGAGATCTTCGTCCCCTCCTCCGGCCTCAACGAGCGGATCGAGGTGGGCGAGCACGGCGCCACCCAGCGCCTGGCGCGCGACATCGTCGACGAACTCCGCACCAGTTGGTGACCCCGCCCACCCTCCAACGCCACCCCCCAGGCTTGGGCCCTCGCGCCCGACGCCAGGGCTCCACCGACCCCGCCTTGGGGGCGTCCCGCCTAATGTCTGAGGATCCCGCGGGTCCGTGAACAGTCCGCCTGCCGGGGTCGTTGTGTCCGAGGACAATCCGGCGCGTGGGGTTGGCTCATCCGACCGCCCCGCACGCCCGAAAAGAGCGATAATGCCGATCGACGATCCCCAAACCCAGGCAGGCCCGCAGGACCTCGCCGTCCGCAGCGACGAAGCCCCGGACAACAAGCCCGAGGGCGAGCGCAAGGACCGCCCCGGACAGGGCGGGCCCGGCGGGCCACAAGGCCCGGGGTCGCAGCCCCCCAACGCCCGCCCGAGCCGGTCGTTGTTCGGCATCGCCTCGATCATCCTGATCGGCGCCCTGCTGTTCCTCGTCATGACCGCCGTCAACCGACCCCGCAAGGTCGAGTCCTGGGCGGAGTTCAAGAACGAATACACCAGCGGCACGCTCGAGGAAGTCACCCTCAAGGACGGTGGCATCTACGCGATCAAGAAGGAGAACGAGACCCCACGTCAGCAGGTCTACTTCCCGATCTCCTCCGGCGACAAGGACTACTACCGCACCGAGCTGAGCGCCCTCACCAAGGACCGCTTCAAGGAGGAGCGCACCTCGCCATTCGTCGGGCTCGTCTGGTTCTTCCTCCCGCTCGTCCTGATCATGCTCCTGCTCTGGTTCCTGATCTCGCGCGGGCTGCGCTCGGCGGCCAACGCCAGCGGCGGCATGCTCGGCAACTTCGGCAAGAGCAAGCACAAGACCCTCTCCAAGGAGATGACCGGCGTCAACTTCTCCGACGTCGCAGGCATCGACGAGGCCAAGGAAGAGGTCACCGAGATCATCGAGTTCCTCAAGAACCCCAAGCGATTCACCAAGCTCGGCGGACGCATCCCCCGAGGCGTCCTGCTGACCGGACCTCCCGGTTGCGGCAAGACGCTGCTCGCCAAGGCAATCGCCGGCGAGGCGGAGGTCCCGTTCTTCTCGATCTCCGGCTCCGACTTCGTCGAGATGTTCGTCGGCGTCGGCGCGAGCCGCGTCCGCGACCTGTTCAAGCAGGCAAAGGACTCTGCGCCCTGCATCATCTTCCTGGACGAGATCGACGCGGTCGGTCGTCGCCGCGGCTCCGGCTTTACCACCGGAGGGCACGACGAGCGCGAGCAGACCCTCAACGCGATCCTCGTCGAGATGGACGGGTTCAACTCGACCGACGGCGTGATCGTCGTCGCCGCCACGAACCGCTCGGACGTGCTGGATCCGGCGCTCACGCGTCCGGGTCGTTTCGACCGGCAGATCGGCGTACCCCCGCCCGACGTCAAGGGGCGTCTGGAGATCCTGCGCGTCCACGCGAAGAAGTACCGCGTCGGACCCGATGTCGACCTCGAGCGCCTTGCCCGAGCGACGCCGATGTTCTCCGGCGCGGACCTGGCCGCGATCATCAACGAGGCCGCGATCGCCGCGACGCTCGCCAACAAGGACTTCGTCGAGCACGAAGACCTCGAGGAAGCCCGCGACAAGGTCCGCTTCGGGCGCGCACGCAAGAGCCGCGTCCGCGAGAAAGAAGAGAACAAACTGACGGCCTACCACGAGGCCGGGCACGCGGTGCTCCAGGCGATCCTCCCGGACCCGGACCCGCTGCACAAGGTGACGATCATCCCGCGCGGAGAGATGGGCGGCGCGACGTTCAGCCTGCCCGAGAAGGACCGCATGGGCTACTCGCTCAAGTGGATCAAGGACACCATGCGCGTCATGTGCGGCGGCCGCATCGCTGAAGAGAAGGCGATGGAGGACGTCTCCACCGGCGCCTCGATGGACATTGCGCAGGTCACGCAGATGGCCCGCGCCATGATCCTCGAGTGGGGCATGAGCGAGAAGCTCGGCTTCGTCCGCTACGCGCCAAGCGACACGCGCGAGATGTACCTGCCCGAGCGTGACTACTCCGACGACACCGCCAAGCTGATCGACGAGGAGATCCGGCGCATCGTGGACGAGGCCTACGCCGACGCCAAGCGCCTGCTCGAAGAGAACTGGGACAAGGTCGTCGCCGTCGCCGAGGCGCTGCTCAAGTACGAGACCCTCAGCCGCGACGAGGTCGAGAAGCTCCTGCGCGGCGAGACGCTCGCCAAGCCGACGGTCTCGGATCTGCTGGCCGCCGAGGCAAAGAAGAAGCGGGAGACCCCGCCGCCCCCGCCAGCTGACGACGCCGAGCCGGACCTGCCCCCCGGGGCGATGCCGAGCCCGGCGTAGCGACCGACAGACTCAGCAACTCGCAGCTACGCGGAATGACGGAGCCCGGGGTCCTCGTGCGCATCCTGGTACCAGATGTCCAGCCCGTTGCGTGAGTTGAGCCCACGCTTGCCGCGGGCCGCAAGACGCAGCAACGTCCCAAGGAGCACGCGCGGCGGATACGTGCGGAGCTTGCGACCGCTCGTCACCACCGGCGTGCGCACCACCGTGATCCGCCCCCGCTTGCGCAGCCGCCGCGCGAAGTCCGCCTCCTCGGCCGCGTACATCTGCTCATCGAACCCCCCGATGGACTCGAACGCATCGCGCCGGCAGTACATGAACGCGCCGCTCATCAGCCCGACGGCCCGGTAGAGCCCGTTGGCAACGGGCGTGAGCATCTTCGCGTAGCGAGGGATCTGCCCATCGAACCGCATCGGTGCGCCGCCACCGATCGCGCCCATGGCCAGATGCTCGACCGCTTCGTCCAGCGACGCCGGATTGACGATCGTGTCCGCGTCCACGAACAGCAGCAGGTCGCCCCGCGCCGCCCACCCGCCGGCGTTGCGCGTCGCGGCGATCTGACGGTTCTCGACGCGCAGCACCTGTGCGCCCGCGTCGCGAGCCGCGTCCGAGGTCCCGTCGTCGGAAGCGTCGTCGACGACGGTCACCTCGTGGTGCACACCGATCTCGTCCGCGCTCTCGATGATCGAGCGCACCGTGGCGCCGACGTACCGCTCCTCGTTCCAGGCTGGGATCACGACCGAGAGCATGCACAAGTCGATACCGCGCGCGAGCACCGGCGGATGCCGCCAAGCCAGATCTTTGCGCGCTGAATTGCGCCCACCCCAACCCCCCAGCAGTACAGACGCCTACGCCCTGCGGACGCACGGCGCAATCACTGCGCCCCACCATCCTCCGCGGCATCCGGATCGGCCGGCATATCGATCAGCCCCGGATCATCGAACAGCCCCGTGTTCACCACGACCTCGACCTCCGGAAGCGTCGGGATCTCCTTGCCGCTCTTGACGCCCGCGTCCTCGAACTTGCGCAGGGTCGGGAGCAGACGCGCGTCCACGCTCCCCGCGAAGCTGTTGTAGCTCCGCACGCACTGCCGGATCGCCTGCGCCAGCTTGTCGGCGTGGCTGAACGCGATCGCCGCTCGCTCGTGCAGCTCCTTGCCGAGCGCCAGCAGGTCCCTCGCCTCCTCTGCAAGCGTGTGCTCGCGCCACCCCACCGCGACCGCACGCAGCAACCCGATCAGCGTCGACGGGCTCGCCAGGATCACGTTCGCTTCGGCCGCTCGCTCGATCAGGTCCGGACGCCGGGCCAGTGCCGCGTCCACGAACTGGTCCCCCGGCACGAACATGACCACAAAGTCCGGCGATCGCTCGAGTTCCGCCCAATACGTCTTCTGGCTGAGCTTGCGGACCTGATCGGCCACGTGCCCGGCAAACTTGTCCAGCAGCGCCTCGCGCTCGTCGTCCGTCTCCGCGTTGGCCGCATCAACGTACGCCTGCGTGTTCGTCTTCGCATCGACGAGGATCAGACGCTCGCTGGGCATGCGGATGACCATGTCCGGGCGCACGGACGTGTCCTCGCCCGCGATGTGCGCCTGCTCCGTGAAGTCGCACCACGACGTCATCCCCGCGAGCTCCACCACGCGCCGGAGCTGGATCTCGCCGTAGCGGCCACGCACGTCCGGGCGGCTCAGCGCCTTGGTCAGCTTGCTGGTCTCATCGCGCAGCACGCGGCTCGCCTCGCCCATCGACTTGATCTGCTCGACGATCGTTGCGTTCTGCTCCAGGCGCGCCCGCTCGATCGACGCCAGACGCTCGTCCGTCTTCGCCAGCGTCTCACCAATGGGCTTGACGAGCCGATCCACGGCCTCGCGCCTGCGATCCAACTCAGCCTGCGCCTCCTCCTGCTTGGCCGCCAGCTTCTGCTCGGCCAGCTTGAGGAACTGCTCACTGGACTTCGCCAGCGCATCACCCGCGAGCGCGCTGAACTCGCGCTTGAACGCTTCATTCAGTTCCCCCACGCGCTGCTCGAGCTCCTTGCGCGCACGCGCCTCGCCCTCGAGCCGCTCCGCGTGGACGCGCTGCATCGCCGACTCGCGCTCGTCGTGGATCGCCTTGACCGATTCGATCTCCGCCTCGTGACGCTCGACGAGCGACTCGGCACGCGCCCGCAGATCGGCCGCCGCCTCGTGAAGGTCCCGAGCCTCGTCCCGCGCCCGCTCGAGCGCTTCCTCCGCCTCGGCGGCCCGGCGTCTGATGTCCGCCTGCTCCCCCCCGACCCGGGCCCTTTGAAGCCCCAGCCAGACCGCGACTCCCGTCGCCGCGGCCGCCCACACCCCCAACCCGATCATCAGCACCTCGTTCATGGCGGGAGTCTAGCAACAGAGCGCCCGGGATCGGGGTCCAGGGTCGGGCTCTGTTCGACTGCCGCTTTGGCACCCACGCCCGCCCCGGCTCGCGGGCGGTGGCAGAAACGCAGGATCGCCAACCCCCCTCACGTACGCGCCAGAGCGGTTTCCCGCCCCGGCGCGCCGCTTGCCTCACGCACGCGCGAGATGAGGTTCGTCCGCTTCCATCCAGCACCCCCCTCCCCCCCCGGCGCCAATGGCGACGGAGGTGGCGAGCCGTCCGCCCCGAGCCACCACGCCGGCGCCGACCTGGGGAACGCTGAGGCCTGCGGCGGGCGCCTGAACCTCCTGCTCTCCTGCGCCCATTGGCGCGAGGATTCCTGGGCCGACCGCCTCCCCCGACTGCTCGAGCCCATGGGCATCGCCAGCCACCGGGCGTCCACCGCCCGCGAGGCCGAGCGGACCATCCGGTCCACCCCCGTGCACATCGCCGTCGTCGACCTGGGACTCCCGCTGGACGCCAACGGCGACGCCGAGACCGAGCCCGCCGGCGCCCGTCTGCTCCAACTGCTCTCGCGTCTGGAGCAGCCGCCCCCCACCGTCGTCATCAAGGGCTACGCCCCCTGCCGCCAGGAGGTCCGCCTGCTCAACACCGCGCTGCGTCACGACGCGTTCGCGGTGATGGACCGGGCCGCGGCCGACATCGAGTCCATGCTCCGCGTCCTGCAGCGAGCCCTCGTCCGGTTCTACGCCGGCCGTTGGCCCGGCGGCGCGCACAACGGAGGCGGCGCCACCACGTAATCACTCACGTTCACTCGCCCGTCGCGGCATCGTTGTCCCGCCGGGCTTTTCCAAACCGTAGAGACGCGAAACACAGCGAAGTCAGCAAGGAGATCGAACCCATGGCAGCAACCGCTACCAAGAACAAGAAGGCCGTCGCACTCCGTCCCCTCGGCGACAAGATCGTCGTGCGTCGTGACGAGGCCGCCGACAAGACCGAGTCCGGCCTCTACCTGCCCGAGCAGGCGAAGGACACGCCCAAGAGCGGAGTCGTCGAGGCCGTCGGCGAGGGGCGCATCAACACCGACACCGGCGCCCGCATCCCCCTGAACGTCAAGAAGGGCGATCGCGTCATCTTCGCCAGCTACGCCGGCACCGAGGTCAAGCTCGGCACCGACGAGCTGCTCGTCATGGACGAGTCCGAGGTCCTCGCGATCATCGACTAACCCACCACCCCCACCCGACCCAACTCCCACCACTTCACGCCCCCCCGCGAGACAACGATGACCAACGACCAGATGCGAAAGGCGCTCGGCGAGCTCAATGGGCAGCGCGACGCCGTCTTCTACTTCCGCTCCGCAGAGCCCTGCCTCGTCACCAACGCCATGCTGATCCCGGATGAGCCGGATCACCTGGTCAAGGTCACCGACGGCAAGCACGTCTACATCATCGACTCCGTCAGCGTGGACTGGATCCGGATCGGGTAAAGCCGGTCAACACACGAACCACACGGGCCACAGCCCGTCGATCGGAAAGGAAAGACAGAAACATGGCAGCGAAGCAGATCGCTTTCGACACCGACGCCCGCGAGCGCATCCTCAACGGGGTGCGCAAGCTGGCAAACGCCGTCAAGGTCACACTCGGACCCTCCGGACGCGTCGTCGTCCTCGAGAAGTCCTTCGGCGCTCCCACGGTCACCAAGGACGGCGTCACCGTCGCCAAGGAGATCGAGCTCGAGGATCCCTACGAGAACATGGGCGCGCAGATGGTCAAGGAGGTCGCCTCCAAGTCCTCCAAGGACGCCGGCGACGGCACCACCACCGCCACCGTCTACGCCGAGGCCATCTTCACCGAGGGCCTCAAGAACATCACCGCCGGCGCCAACGCCAACCAGGTCAAGCGCGGCATCGATGAGGGCGTCGAGTGCGTCGTCGAGGAGCTCCGCGGCATGAGCCGTGCCGTCTCCTCCAGCAAGGAGATCGCACAGGTCGGCACCTGCAGCGCCAACCAGGACGAGCAGATCGGCAAGATCATCGCCGAGGCGATGGACAAGGTCGGCAAGGACGGCGTCATCACCGTCGAAGAGGGCAAGAGCCTCGAGACCGAGGTCGAGCTCGTCGAGGGCATGCAGTTCGACAAGGGCTACCTCTCCCCCCACTTCGTCACCGACCAGGGCGCCATGGAGTGCGTGCTCGACAAGCCCTACATCCTCATCCACGAGAAGAAGATCTCCTCCGCCAAGGACCTCCTCCCCGTCCTCGGCAAGCTCGCCGAGAGCGGCTCGAGCCTCCTCATCATCGCAGAGGACATCGACGGTGAGGCGCTCGCGACCCTCGTCGTCAACAAGCTCCGCGGCGTCCTGAAGGTCTGCGCCGTCAAGGCCCCGGGCTTCGGCGACCGCCGCAAGGCCATGCTCGAGGACATCGCCACGCTGACCGGCGGCACCGCCGTGATGGAAGAGCTCGGCATCGAGCTCGAGAAGCTCGAGCTGTCCGACCTCGGACGCGCCCGCAAGGTCGCGATCGGCAAGGACGAGACCGTGATCGTCGAGGGCGCCGGCAAGGGCTCCGACATCACCGGGCGCATCGATCAGATCCGCCACCAGATCGAGAACACCTCCTCCGACTACGACCGCGAGAAGCTCGAGGAGCGCCTCGCCAAGCTCTCCGGCGGCGTCGCGCAGATCAACGTCGGTGCGGCCACCGAGGTCGAGATGAAGGAGAAGAAGGCACGCGTCGAGGACGCGCTGCACGCCTGCCGCGCGGCCGTCGAGGAGGGCATCCTCCCCGGTGGCGGCGTCGCCGTGCTCCGCGCCCGCAAGGCCCTGGCCAACCTCCGCAAGTCCGTCAAGGGCGACGAGCGCGTCGGCGTCGACATCGTCGACCGCGCACTCGTCTACCCCATCAAGCAGATCGCCAAGAACTGCGGCCTCGACGGCTCCCTCATCGGCGCCAAGGTCGAAGAGAACGACACCCCGTCGTTCGGCTTCAACGCGCTGACGCAGGAGTACGGCGACCTGGTGCAGATGGGCGTGATCGTCCCCACCAAGGTCGAGCGCGTCGCCCTCCAGAACGCCGCCAGCATCGCGGGTCTCCTCCTGACCACGGACGCAGCCGTGGTTGAGATCAAGGAGAAGAAGAAGGCTGGCGCCGGCGCTGGGGGTGGTGAGGACTTTGATTACTAATCAAGGTCTCGTAAACTGAACTTCACTCGCCCATGCCTGAAAGGGCGTGGGTGGGCTTGGCCATGAAGATCTTCCTCTCTCATTCATCGAAGGATAAAGAGCTCGTCCGACGGCTTGCGAACGACCTGAAGCAGGCCGGCCTCGAGGTCTGGCTCGATGAATGGGAGATCAAGGTTGGCGACTCGATCACGCACAAGATCGACCGTGGCTTGAGCGACTGCGACTACGTGGTTGTTGTTCTCTCTGAAGCTGCGATTCGATCTGGCTGGGTCGAGCGTGAGTGGCGGAGTGCGATCTTCGCCGAGATCGATGACAAGCGCGTCCGCGTTCTGCCAATCCTCGCGGAGCCGTGTACTGAGCTCCCGGCGCTGCTCCGTGACAAGAAGTACGCGGATTTCTCATCGTCGTACGAGGACGGCTTCGACCAACTGAAAGTCAGGTTGCTGCCCGATGCGGTGCCTGCGCTCACCGATGCGATGCCTGCGCTCACTGATGCGACGCCTGCCGAGCCCTATCAGATCTCATCCTGGAACATCGGCGGTGAGTGGGAGGTCTACTTTCCCGACGTCCAAGGCCTGACGGCAGTGCAGTTGCTCACACGAGCCCTGACCGAAGGCCCTGGGTCAACTCGAAGCGCGCGTCGGCTTGAGGCGCCTGCGGCTCGTGGCTGGCTCACGAGTGGATACGTGGTCGATGACTATGCGACAGCTCACGAGCAACTCGCGCTCCGCGAACTCACGCTCCGCGGCATCAAGGCGCACGAAAGCAGAATCATTGAGACCCGCCCCAAGGCCGCCCTCGTGACTCGGACGGGCGGACACGTGGAGGCGCTCGATGACAACGACACCCCGATTCAGTTCAACCTCGACTTCACCGAAGCAGATGTGTTCCGACTAGAGAGTAAATACGAGAGCGAAGTCGTGCGCCGATTGTAGGGAATCAGCTCCTGAATGAGGGATGCGCTGCCCGACCATTACGAGCACCGGGAGAAGCTCGCCGAGCTCTGGGATCGCGCTGTGTTTGTCTTCGACACCAACGCGCTCGTAGACGCCTACCGGCTATCAGCGTCAGCGCGCGAGCACTTCTTCCAGTTGCTCGAGCGTCTCCAGCCGCGACTCTGGTTGCCCTTCCAGGCTGCCTCAGAGTTCTTTGGGGCACGACTGAGCGAGACCAAGCAGGACATCAAGGCGTACGAAGATGCGATTCGGCATGCAAAGGGCCTGCTTCCCAAACTGACCCGCCGCTCACGGCCGCTGCTCAATGCGAGCACGATGGCAACTGCGCAACAGTCCATCAATGCCGTCGAGGCCGAGCTCCGCGCCGGCCTCGAGCGGGTCACGAAGCGAGTATCGAGTGATCCGACGAGCTCCGACCCGATTGTCCGTAGGCTCCTGGCTCTCTTCGAGAGGCACAGTGGAACAAGACCACCGGAGAACCTCGCCCGTGAGCGGCTCGCCGCGGCTAAGGAGAGAATGCGACAGAAGGTCCCCCCTGGGTACATGGACGACGGCGCGGGCGATGCCCTCCTTTGGCTGGAGACGCTCGACTACGCCAAGGCGACGGGCACTGACGTCATACTCGTGACGGGGGACATGAAGGAAGACTGGTGGACAAGCGAGTGCGGACGAACCACCGGACCACGAGAGGAGATGATCCGGGAGTTTCGGGCTCACACTGGTCGTGATGCCTGGATCTACAAGAGCCGCCGCTTCATCTCCCTTGCATCAGATCGTGTTGGGCACCCTATCAGCACGAACGTCGTCCGCGAGATCAGCGAGGGGTTCTTCACAGTCGGCGGTGACGCTCGATACGAACACCTCTCCTCGGATCTAAACAACACCGAAGCGGCGTATCTTGTCCGAGATGAAGACGTCGACACGTCCCACTATGCATCGCTCCTCTCACTTCTGGCGACGTGCCCCCCTTACCACTTCGAGCCGTCCGAGATCGACCGGCTCGATGGCCAGAGTGTCAAGGGCTGGCTTACGGTTGGCACCGACGGCTCAACAACTGGGTCTTGGGTACTCCAGGTTGGATCGATGCGACACCTGAGGGCTCAGCTTGCGTCACGACAAGACCTGCGAGACGCGCAGATCCAGACGGTGAGGATCCACGAGACGAGGGCCGACCTCATCCTAAGGAAGCCCAGTGGCCTTGCGCAGACCGTTCGATTCGAGCTCGACGAAGGCAGGGCCTACGAACTGGCGAAGGCCGAGGGGCTCGCCACCTGACACGAAGGTCGTACTACCCCTACGGCACCCCCACATACCCACCCGACCCCGGGAGCAACGTCCTCGCGCCACCCGCTGACGCGCACTCGCAGAAGTAGCGGGCCCGCAGCATCGTGAAGCGACCGCCGCCGAGGCTGATCTCCTCGACGTGCTTCACCACGCGGCACAACTCCGTGCACGAGCCCTGGCGGCAGCGCAAGCCGTTGGGGGTGAGCACCACGGGGCCGCAGGTCGGTGTCGGCGTTGACGCCACGCCATCCTCGCACCACCTGTCGGGGCGGCACCGCCCGTCCGGACCCGCCGGGTAGATCGTCCCGTCCTCGCAGTAGCACGCACGCCAGATGTGCACCTCGGGCATGCCGAACATCCCAGAGTCGAACCCGGGCAGCGGCGGCGAGTACAACGCCACCAGACCACCCGCACCGGGCGGAGGCATCTGAAGACTCTGCGGCACCTGCGACGAGAACTCCTCCCAACGCTCGACCAACACCGCGTGCGCCTGCACCGGGTGGAACCCGTCTGGTGCCGCGTCATCGCCCGCGTGCGTGTGAACATGACCACCCGCGTGCTGCGAGCAGCAGCACGCGCCGAGCCCCAGCGTCAGCGCGCCGAGGGCGCACAGAGACAGCAAGAGTCGCATTCGCATCGTTGTTCTCCTTGAACCTATCGCATCTCGCCTAACGCACGATCAGCATCTGCCCGCGCCGCCGCGGCTCGACGTTCGCGTTCGGTGTCGACGCCTGCGGGATGAAGCCCACCTGGAAGTCACGCGGGTCGTTCGCGTTCGCAGGGATCGGCTCGGGAACGAGCACCAGGTCGAACGCGTCGGGGAGTGTCGGCGTGTCGGCCGCGGCCGCGAGCCAGATCGGCAGGTAGCTGTCGAGCGTCAAGCCCCCGAGCGTCGGGAGCGTCGCCGTCGAGATGGCGTCGACGACGGCCTCGCGGATCGCGCCCGCCATGGCCGTGCCGATCGGCCCGTCGTCGTTGACGCTCACGCGCACGCGCTCGATGTTGCGCCACGCAACACTCTGCCCGAGAACCGTCGGAGTGCTGAGCGGATCGATCGCCCCGAACAGCGTGCCCTGCGAGTCGCCAAAGACGTGCAGCGATAGCGGCACCTGGATCGTCGCACGCAACGGCCCCGCGCGAACCTGCGACGAGTAGATGAACCCGAACCCCGTCGCAAACGCCGCCGCACCCGCGATGTGATCGCTCTCGACATGCGGCACCGCATGCAACCGATGGTTGATCACCTGGCTCAGCGTCACCCCACCAACCGCCGAGTTGCCGACGCCCGAGTCCATCTCGAACGCCATGCGCTTGAGCAGCGCTTCGGCGAGGTCACGCACCCCAGCCGTCCCCCCCTCCCACGGCGCAACCGGCGCATCGTCGTGCACACGCACCAGCCACCCGTGCCCGACCCCCGCGGCCACGCCCACCTCCGCCTCCACCTGCTCACCAGGGCGCGCGCGCAAAACGTACACATCGCCTAGATTCGCCGGAACAAACCCGGTCGGATCGAGCGACGTCGTCCCGGGCGGATCGTCGGTGATCAGCAGGGCGCCGCCCGAGTGCAGGATGCCGAGATGTTCCCCGTGGAACGGCCCCGCGAGTGAGACGCCCGGCGGGCGCGAGTCGAGCTCGATCGACTCGAGCCGTTGGATCGGCCAGTCGCCCGACCACGTCTGAGCGCGCACGACAGGCGCGTCGTGGTTGTCAGGACCCGTCCACATCGACGCGACCACGCCCTCGACGACCGGCGCCTCGGCGGATGAGCCAACGACGGTCAGCGTCGTGCGCGTGCCTGTGAGCACACGCGGCGGGTCATCACCGATCGGGCGTTTGCGCTGCTCGAAGTTGCAGCCGGTGGTCAAAAGGAGCGCGCCACCACAAACGAGCGCGCACGTCATCACGTTTCGGAGCTGCTGCTGCATGTCAAGACCTCCACGAGACACGCGCGAGAGCGTGCCGCGAAGGTAGCAGCAGAAACACCACCGAGGTCGGTGATGCCCTAACTAGGCGGCGAGCCGCAGAATCGGCCCCGCCAAACCGCCCCCCACCCCGGCCGCCCCCCCCACCCCCGAACGAGGCTCATGAGTCGAGCGAGTCTGCGTTGTGCCGCGCGTGCTCGATGGTCAGGCGCTCCGCGGCCTCTTCAGCGGTGTAGTTGGGGGCGCGCAGGGAGGAGGCCTCACCCTCGCACTCGCCGCAGCAGTCCCCGCAATCGCCACAGCAGCAGCCGGCGAGCATGAGGGCGCCAATGGTGCAGAGGGCGGCGGGGACGATCTTCTTCTTCATGGTCATGTTGGGCTCCGTAAGGGGACGTGCGCGGCTGCCCGCGCTGGTCAAACCCCAAGTCTAACACGACTTGGCGCACTCCCAACCCCACTGACGGGGCGGGTGATACCACTCCGGCGCCGGGACAAGGGCTGGACTCGGTGAAAACACACCCTATCCAGGTGGTGCGATGAGAGCGAAGAGGGCTGGACAGGATCGCTCCCCTTGCAGGGTGAAAGTGCTCGGAGACGGTTGCACGCGCGGGATGCGCCGTGCGATGGTGGAGCGACGCGGAGACGCCCGCGGCTCGTGGTGGAGCGCGTTGCTCGACCGCTGCCGCACGCGCCCGCATCACACCTGAAGGTGGAGACCCAATGAGGACACACGAGACGGGACACAGGAGCGTCGCTGCGCACGGCGTCGGGCTCGCCGTGCTCGGCGCGTTCGCCGGTGCACTGATCGGCGGCACCGCGACCACCGCGAGCGGGCAGCTCTCAGGGTTCAGCTGCGCGACCGCGCCCCCCTGCGGGCTCAAGACCAAGCAGCAGCAGATCTGCCGCAGCGACTTCGACGGCGACGGCGTCGTCACCCAGGACGACCTGGACATGCTCCGCCGGGTCCTCCAGCAACCGGGCGGGCCGACGCGCGACGACATCCTGCGCTTCGACGTCGACGGCGTGAGCCAGGCCGGCTGCCTTGGGCGCGTCGATGCGCGTGACTACTACCTCGCGAGTCAGGCGCTCGGGGAGGTGTGCCTCTGCGACTGGGACATCAACGGCGACGGAGCCGTCGGCGAGAAGGACGTCGTCTGGATCCACGAGGTGTTCGGCGCCAACTCGTCCGACTCGTGCAAGGCGGAGTTCGCCGATATCAACAACGACGGGGCCGTGGACAACGGCGATCTGGACCTCGTCCTCAACAGCTACGGGTGCGGGTCCAACGATCCCTGCCAGATCAACAGCAACTGCAACCAGGCCGGGAGCATCCAGCACGCGTGCAAGGCCGACTACAACCGCGACGGGATCGTCGACGACGACGACGAAGCGATCCTGCTCGCGGTGCTCGCGCAGCCCGGCGGGCCGACCCGGCAGGACGTGCTGCTCTACGACGTCGATCACAACTCGGTCTACCCCTGCCCCGGTGTGCTCGACATCGAGGACCTGTTCCTGCTCCAACGCGTCAAGGGTGTCGAGTGCCCCTGCGGCGGCGCGGACCTCAACGGCGACGGCGAGGTCGGCACCATCGACGCCGAGTTCCTCATGACCCTCTGGGGGCTCGACACGCTCGGCTTCTGCAAGGGTGAGTACTTCGACCTCGACAACTCCGGCTTCGTCGACGCGGGCGACGCGGAGATCATGCTCAAGAACTACCACTGCGGCTCGGATGACCCCTGCTCCCTCTCCTGCTTCCAGCCCGAGCAGGTCGGACTGATCGCGTGCCGCGCCGATTACGATCGCGACGGTGTGGTCGGCCAGTCGGACCTGGACCTGCTCGATGCCGCGTTGAACCGGCCCGGCGGACCAACCGAGACGGACATCCGCCTGTACGACATCGACGCGAACTCGTTCGGCCAGGGCGGCGAGTCGTGCCCCGGCGTGCTCGACGTCGAGGACAGGCTCTGGCTGCTCCGCGCGTGGGGTGTCGAGTGCGAGTGCTACGCAGACCTCGACGGGAGCGGTGTCGTCGACACCAGCGACGTCAACTTCGTGCTCACGCTCTTCGGCCTCTCCGGCAACGACGGTTTCTGCAAGGCCGAGTTCTTCGACCTCGACAACTCCGGCCTCGTCGACCAGGGCGACCTCGACCACATCCGCGCCACCTACGGGTGCGGGAGCGACGACCCCTGCGCCACCGACGCGAACTGCTTCAGCGACGGGAGCAACGAGATCGTCTGCCGCGCCGACTACGACGGGGACGGGATCGTTGATCAGGATGATTTCGACCTGCTCAACTCGATCGTCAACCGCTTCATGGCGCCCCCGACGCCAACAGAGATCCTCCTCTACGACCTCGACGGCGGGACCACTTGCGACGCGGTTCTCGACGGCGAGGACCTCGTGATCATGTTCTCCATGCTCGGCTCCGCCTGCGGGTGCCGCGCCGACATGAACGCCGACGGCACCGTGGACTCGCTTGACGTTGACATCGTCGCCGGTCTGTACGGCGCGTCGGCATCGTCCAGTTGTGCGGCCGAGTTGGCGGACATCGACAACGACGGCACGATCGACCTGGACGACATCCTCGCCGTCTTCGGCGACGTTGGGTGCACGTACTGACGGGCGCACACGCCGAGAGAGCCAAGTGTCCAGTGCGGGGCCGGTCCAGCGACCGGCCCCGCCTCATTCTGAGCGCGAGCGGTCACGGCGCGGTGTGCGGATACCGATGCGGAGCCCAACGACGAGAGGCAGGGCGGACGCCCGACGGGACTCGGCGGGGCGTGATCGGGCGGGCGAGGCACAGCATCATGCTCCTCGCGGTAGGCTGGACTGATGCCCGCGAAGAAGCCAACCACCGTTTCTGAGTACCTCAAGTCGTTGCCAGATGATCGCAGGCGCGCCCTCGAGGCCGTCCGACGCGTCATCCGCAAGAACCTGCCCAAGGGCTACGCGGAGGGCATCCAGTACGGGATGATCGGGTACTACGTCCCCCACTCGCTCTACCCCGACGGGTACCACTGCGACCCGAGCCAGCCGCTCCCGTACGCCTCTCTCGCCAGCCAGAAGAAGCACATGGCTGTCTACATGATGGGGCTCTACGGCGATCTGCGTCAGGATGCCTGGTTCCGCAAGGCGTGGGCCAAGGCAACGGACGCGCGTCTGGATATGGGCAAGTGCTGCGTGCGGTTCAGGAAGCTCGAGGATCTGCCGCTGGACGTGATCGGTGAGGCGATCGCGCGTTTTCCGTGCAAGGACTACATCGAACGCTACGAAGCGAACCTCACGCCGTCGGCGCGCAAGAAGATCGAGTCCAAGAGGGGTGCGACAACCACCAAGAAGACCACCCGCAAGACGACGAAGACGGGCGCCGCCAAGAAGAAGACGGTCAAGAAGAGCACGGTGCGCAAGAAGACGACTGTGCGGAAGGCCTCCACCGCCAAGAAGGCAGGGACGCGCACCAGCACGACCAAGAAGACCTCGAAGAAGGCGACGACGAAGCGGAGCAAACGGTCGGCGCGTGGACGTTCGTCGTGAGCGAGGCGGATGCACGCGTCTTCCTGCTCGACCCAGCGGACGTCGAGCGGTACGTCGTGTTCCGCCAGCGGATGCTGAACGAGGCACCCTGGGCGTTCGCAGCATCGCCATCGGCTGACATCACGTCGCAGGCCGACACGCTGCGGGAGCTCCTCTCCGGCGAGCAAAACGTCCTCGTGGTCGCGGAAGATGCGCCCGGCGGATCGCTCATCGCGGGCGCCGGCGTGGTCGGTCATCGCCACGAGAAGATGGCTCACCGGGCCAAGATCTGGGGCGTGTTCGTCGATCGCAGCTGGCGCGGGCGGGGGTTGGGCGAGCGCGTCATGCGCCGGGCAATCGGGGTCGCCAAGGGGTGGGAGGGTGTCGATTCGGTCTCGCTCTCGGTCAGCGCCAACGCGCCCGAAGCACGCCGGCTCTACGAACGGTTGGGCTTCGTTCGTTGGGGGACGGAGCCGGCTGCCCTGCGCCTTGGCGATGAGGTCTACGACGAAGACCACATGGTGCTGCACTTCGATGGCGCGCCGAGAGACGGATAGGACGCTCACTCGTCCGACGAGACCCTTCCAGCAACCCAACGGGCTGCGGAAGCGCGCTCGAGCGTGCGTGATTTCCGTTGCCCACCTCGCGGGATCGGATTACCGTCAATACTGAGCGGGGCTCTCTCTCCGCATGGTTCCATCTCGATGCGTGCCGGATCTCTCGGGCGCCGCGTGCGCTTGCCCACCACCACCGGTGCGCACACGAAAGGATGAAGCATGTCACGTGCGCTCGTCTGGATCGTCGGTGTCGTCGCTGCCCTGATCGTTGCACCATGTGCCAACGCTCAGCTCATCAACCTGGATTTCTCTCGTGCCGGGGGGCAGCCCTCGGACCTCTTCGGCGCGGCGCCCGGTCAGGCGGGCTTCTGGAACGTCTACGTTCCGGGCGCGCCCGCGCATCTGCTGTCCGACCTCGCGGGTGGACCCACGGACAACGCCACCGTCGTCGGGCCGATGGGGCCGATCCCCGATGTCGGCATCAACGACCCGCTGATCGATGGTGACGCGGCCGCGTTGCTCGAGGACGGTTTCAACGGAGGCGGTGACGTCTTCCAGCGCATCTCGCTGCGCGGGATCGACGAGGGCACTTACTTCCTGTTCCTCTACGGGCTCTCGCCCAACCTGCCGAACGACAGCACGTTCTTCAGCGTCGAGGCGGACGGGGACGTCGTCCTGCTGACCGACGCGAGCGCGGGCGGCGCCTGGCCGGGCGGGTTCCAGGCGGGCGTGACGCACGTCAT
Source organism: Phycisphaerales bacterium (assembly GCA_028285065.1). GTDB lineage: Bacteria > Planctomycetota > Phycisphaerae > Phycisphaerales > UBA1924 > JANQQG01. Next base: position 10,298 of record JANQQG010000032.1, on the reverse strand, counting down.
CTACGAGGTCACGACAACCAACGGGTTGATCGACATCGACTTCGGCGGGGGGATCTTCGGCGACACCGGCTACTTCTCGGGGCTGCAGCTCTCCGACGTCCCATCGCCGGGAACGGGCGCACTGATGGCCCTTGGCACGATCGCGCTGATGCGTCGGCGGCGTCGGATGTAAGTCGGATCAGTCGGCGACGATCGAGGGGCGGAGCACGTAGCGCGACTCGCGCCCGGAACTGGTCCGCGAACGCTTGATGCACCCGGCGTCGTCGAGCTCACGGAGTCCCTGCGCGACCATGTCGTCGGTCATGTCGAGCTCTGGGCCGATCCACGAGGCGAGCTGCTTGGGCGTGCCCTCGACGACCCAGTCGCAGTGGTGACGGGTCACGAACTGGATGAGTCCCTCGAGCGTGGACTGCGCGGGCTTGGAGAGACCGGTCCACTCATCGGAGGCGAGGAAACCAGCGTCAAGACTCGGCTCAAACATGGATCGGTGACTCCTTCAAGGGACGATCAGCCCAGTGAACTGGGATCGATCATCGCTCGACCGGCCGCCCCGCCCGGTTTCCGCCACGCACCCCGGTCAAGCTCGTCCCCCCCTCCAGGCGCGTCCTGTCGGACCCGCCAGACCCGGAGGGAACTCTAGGCGCCAACTCAGCGCCCGGCACCCGCCCTCTCTATACGAAAACCCCCTGAACAGGGTTCGTCGGGCGGACAAAAACACGCGGCCGCCCGGTGGGGCGGCCGCATGTGCGTTCCATCCAACGAAGAGGAGAAGACGTCATGGGCTACTGAGGAGAACCACCCAATGAGGCGCCTTGTTCCCGCTCATCCCCATCCTCTGAGCTTGGCATTCTGGGGGAGTTGGGCGACTCAGGCACCGGCGCGACCTCGAAGCCGCCGATCACGGCCGCGGACTCGCCTGGCCCGAGCTCCCACAGCACGATCTCGTCGACCTGCCGACGCTTGGGCCGGATCTGCTCGCTCGGCAGGTCGCGCGGCTCGGGGCCGATCTGCCCGCGGCTGACCAGGACCACGACCGGCTGCCCGTCGACCCGCGCAAGCAGGATCTGCTCGCCCGGCATCCCATACCGACCTCCCCTGGTCGTCCAACCCACGAGTTCTACACCGGGCGTTGGCTCGACCCTGAGCGCGATCCCGAGCCGGAGCTGGGTGTACTCGCGGAACTCGGCCTCGTCCTCGCAGATCCACAGCGGGCGGAACCCGGCGTCGAGCTGGGCCTGGTGCAGTTCGCCCGCGCTCGGTGGAGGCGCGTAGCCCGGACCGTCCGAGGCGGGCCACGAGATGTACGCGACGCCGACGATCAGCAGGATGCCCGCGGCGACCGCAACGAAGCGGCCCCAACCTGTGAGGTGACGCTTGACGGGTGCAGCCTCCAAGCCCGGGCACTCGGGCGGATCGAACAGCCGGCGCAGGCGCTCATCGATCTCATGTTGCGCCTCTGCCTGTTTCGCGCAATCGGGATCCGACGTGATGGCGCGCTCGAGCGCCGCGGCATCCTCGGGCGACAGCGATCCATCGAGCGAGTCGTTGAGCAGCCGTTCGAACTCTGAGGCCGGCCCACGCGTCATCGGTCGCCCTCCTTTCGCGCCCCCGCCCCCACGCCACCGCGAGCTTCGACGAGCGCGGTGCGCAGGCGCGCGCGTGCTCGGTGGACGTGGCTCATGGCCGTGCCTTCGGGGATACCGAGCGTCAGCGCGATGCGCCGGTAGGGCTGGTCCATGACGGTGCGCAGGAGCAGGCACGCACGCGCGGTATCGTCGAGCGTGTCGAGCGCGGCGACGACGACATCGTCGAACGCGTCCTGGTCACGTCGCAGTCGCCCGTTCGAGAGCACCGGCGATGCCTCGCTCGCGGGTTCGTCGGTTGGCTCGGGCCCGCCCGATTCGAAGGACTGGGCTCGTCGGACCTGCTCGCGGCGTCCGCGGTTGAGGGCCGTGAACCGGACGATCTGCGCCATCCAAGCGGTGAAATCGGAGTCGAGCTCGAACTGGTCCAGTCGTTCCATGGCCGTCATCGCAGCATCCTGCACGACGTCGTCGGCTGCATTGCGCGAGCCCAAGACGCCCGCGGCAACGCACCAGAGCGTCCGGTACGCGTCTTGGTACAGGCCGACGAAGGCGTCGCGATCGAGTTGACGCCCCCGGGGGGCCTGGGTCCCCGGCTGGGCGGCGCGTGTGCGAGCCATGATCACTCCACGCCTGGATGTCCCGGGCTGCTTCCACCCCTTGCGGTGCGGCCTCGGAAGCGTGAAAAAACAAGGAAGGCGCAGTGCCCCCGTCATCGTACAATCCAGAGCCCCCGCCGAATGGACGGGGTGTGTCGGTGAGCCGCCCCACGATGGCCCGGGGAGCGGGGCTGCTCAGGCAAGCATGCACGAGCCCGGGTGAGGACCCAGCCATGCGGCTGTACATCGGCAACCTGCCGTACTCCATGAACGACGCATCCCTGCGCGAGCTCTTCGAGGAGCATGGGAACGTCATCGATGCCTCCGTCGTCATCGACCGCGAGACGGGGCGCTCACGCGGCTTCGGCTTCGTCGAGATGGACGACGCCGACGCGCAGACGGCGATCGAGACCATGAACGGCGCCGAGGTGGAAGGACGCGCCCTCAACGTCAACGAAGCGCGACCCCGCGCGGATCGAGGTGGGGGCGGCGGTCGGGGCGGACGCGGCGGCGGCTGGTAAGCCCGTCGCTCGGGCTGGCGCTCGCGCGCCGCCTACAACAGCCCGCTCTTGGCGTACCGGAGCACGCCGATCACCTGCGCGAGGTCGCGGCAGACGGCGCACGACGCCGCGTCGATCTCCTTCAACGCGTGGTCGAGCGACTCGTCGTGCAGCGTGATCAGCGGGAGGCCCTGCGCCGCGGCAACACCTGCGTCGAACGCGCCGTTCCACTGGCGGTACTGCTCGCCGAAGCGCACGACGACGACGTCGGCGTCTCCGATGAGCGTGCGCGTGCGCAGCGCGTTGACGAGCGCCCCCTTACGGTCGCGCCAGAAAGGGCTGTCCTCGTCGCCGAGCAGGCGGACGCCGCAGTGATCCGAGGCGTCGTGGTCGGTGACCGGTCCGACGAACGTGACGTCCAGGCCGGCCTTCTCGGCTGCCGCGATCAACTCGGCGCGCCACGATGAGTGGATCTCGCCGGCGAGGTAGACGGTCCAGGTGCGCACGGAGGGTCCTCCGTTGGAGGGGGGGGTGTGCTGTCGGTTGATCAGGCGGACATCAACTCGGCCAGCGCGTCGAGCCCACGCTCGAGCGAGCGTCGGTCGGTGGCGTAGCTGATGCGGAAGTGCGTGTCGCGGGTCGAGAAGACCCCGCCGGGGATGACCAGGACCGACCGCTCGATGCAACGCTCAACGAACTCCTGGGCGCTGATGCCCAGGTGGTCGGGCACCTGCGGGAAGGCGTAGAACGCGCCGCCCGGCTTGGCGATGTCCGTCGCCTGGCCCAGTCGATCGAGCACCAGGTCGCGACGCCCCTTGTACTCGGCCACGTGCGGGTCCATGTCGCACCCGAACGCCTCGGCCACGCCGAGCTGGAGCGGCGCGGGGGCGCACACGAACGTGTACTGCTGGAGCTTGGCCATCTCTTCGATGATCCGCGCCGGGCCCGCCGCGTAACCGAGTCGCCAGCCGGTGCAGGCGTAGGTCTTGCCGAACCCGCGGATGAGGAGGACGTCCTCGGCGCTGCCGGCCTCGCGAGCGGGGCTGGGGAGCATCGGACCGAAGGGGCCATCCGTCGGCTCGCGGGCGTCATCGAAGCAGAACTCGTCGTAGATCTCGTCTGAGATCAGGAGCACGCCCTTGTCGCGGCAGAGTTCGAGCAGTTCGCGGCAGTCCTTGCCGGTCGCGACGACGCCGTGGGGGTTGCCGGGCGAGTTGAGCAGGACGAACTTGGTACGATCCGTGATCAGCGGCTCGACGCGCTCGGCGGTGAGGCGGAAGTCGGGGTACGTGTCGCAGAGGACGGGCGTCGCGCCGGTGAGGCGCGCCAGCTGCGGATACATCGGGAAGTACGGGTCGGGGATGATCATCTCATCGCCCGGGTTGAGCAGCGCCATCGAGGCGAGCAGCAACGAGCCCGAGGTCCCGCTGGTGATGATCAGTCGCGGGTCGCCGGTCGGCTTGGCGCCGAGGTCGAGGCTCCAGCCGAGCTCATCGCTCAAACGCTTGGCGACGGTCTCGCGCAGGACGGGCAGGCCCTGAGTGACGGTGTAGCCGTTGCGGTCGTCCTCGATTGCCTGGAGGGCGGCGCGCTTGATGGGCTCGGGGACTGGGAAGTCCGGCTGGCCGATGGAGAGGTTGATGGGGTCGGCGAGCTTGGCGCCGAGGTCGAAGACGCGCCGGATGCCGCTGGCGTCGATGGATCGAGCGCGTTCGGCGATGAGTCGATCGAAGTCGAGCACGCCTTACTTCACGACGACGTGGGTCTTCGGGAGGCTGAGCGCGCGGTTCTGCTTCGGGTCGAACTTCTTGTCGGCGATCAGCTTCTCGATCCGCTCGGCGCGGGTCATCACGGAGCGCTTGGCGGAGAGGCCGCCCTTGGTCTTGAGAGAAGGATCGAGGCTCATGTCGTCGTCTCCGGTCCGCCTCTGGCGGGTGCTCCTGAGTCAGCCCCGGTGGAGGCTCCAGTAGCACGTCGAGAAGTCATCGTTACCGCTGGCCTGCTCCGCGAAACGTTGCCCGAGCTCCCTCACCCGGGTCTGCAACTGACCGCCTCGCGAACGCATCAGGTCACGACGTCCCGAGGGGATGGCCTCCAGGACAATGACCAGATGGAGGGCATTGTTGGAGATCGCCTGGCCAGGATCAAGACGGGAATCGTCGGGGACCGCAGCGGCCGGCACCCCGTTGCGGGTCAGGTGGTCCACGGCCGCGTAGGCCTGATTCCAGGGGACGCGGCAGACCCTCAGGTAGTTGTGGTTGGCCCGCCTGGGGTCCTCTCCGGGCTGCCAGGTCGTCGGCAGGGCGTCAGGATCGGCGACCGGGGTCGGAGGCTCAGGAACCACGTCATCCGACGGCTTGGGGTCAGGATTGGGGGTCGGATCGATCGGGGGCGGGACGATCGGCTGCCGCCCCGGGATGGTCGGGTCGTTGATGTCGCGCCCGGGGTCGGAGATCGGTCCGCCGGGCGGGTCCTCAGGGGAGCGGGCCAGGATCCGGTCCTTGGCGGCCTCCTCGCCGGCCGAGTACGCCACCACCCAGGTGACGATCACGAGACCGAGCAGGATCGCGGCCCCGATCACGACCCAGCTCATCGGGACCCGGAACACGCGCGACGCCCAGCCAGGACCGGACGACGCGGCCTCGGAGCGCGGGGTGCGCTCGGCCTCGGGACGAGCCTCGGGCTTCGGGGCGGGCGGCTTCAGGGTCACGCGCGGCTTGGGCGCGGGAGGTGCAGGGGTCGGCGCCGCGGCGGGAGCCGGAGCAACCGGGGGGGGTGTCGGAGGAGGGGGTGGCGCCACGGTTGGCGACGCGCCGGGGGGCCCCGCTTGCGGGGTGCGCCGGGACTCGGGTACCTCCCTGAGGAACTCGAGCATCGGAGGTGAACGTCGGCCCTTGGACATCTTCAGGGGAGTGTATCGACCCGAGCCGGGCGCGATGCCCAACCTGGCAGAACTCCCCCCCCGGAGCCTGGGGCCCGGACCCTGGGAGTCTGAGCGTTGGGGCCCATGCAGGCGGTCGGCGCGGTCCCTACCATGCCCGACCATGGCGATCCGCGACGAAGACATCCTGGTGGTCGATCCCAAGCCGCTCGGACGCCTCGAGAGCGTCTACCTGCCCGAGATCTTCCGGGGCTTCGGGACGACGTTCCGCCACTTCTTCACCTCCTTCGGCGCGGGGCGCACGAACAAGGCCCTGCAGTACCCGGAGGAGCGCAAGGAGCACTCGGCGCCCGAGGACGGCGGGATGGAGGTCTCGAACTTCCGGGCCGTGCACCGCCTCAACCGCGACGAGCAGGGGCGCCCCAAGTGCGTCGCGTGCATGATGTGCCCGACGCTGTGCCCGGCCAACTGCATCCACATCGTGGCGGCGGAGAGCCCGTGGGAGGACCGCGAGAAGTACCCGGCGAAGTTCGAGATCGACGAGCTGCGCTGCATCTTCTGCGGGATGTGCGAGGAGGCCTGCCCGGTCGACGCGATCGAGCTCACGCCCGAGTACGACGTCGTGGGGATGTCGCGTCAGGAGATGATCTTCGACAAGGAGAAGCTCCTGCACGTGTACGACGTCACCATCGACAAGAAGCCGCTGTAGCCCCCCGCCCCCCCCGCTCACCCCTGCCCATCCCAACTCGAACACACGCGGACCGGAACGCGGCGCGAGCCACGGAGAGCGACAGATGGGCGCACGACCGCGGATCTTGTTCTTGTGCACCGGCAACTCGTGCCGCTCGCAGATGGCCGAGGGGTTCGCGCGTCAGCTGCGCAGCGATGTGATCCAGGCTTTCAGCGCCGGCACGCGCCCGAAGGGGATCGACCCGCGGGCGGTCGAGGTGATGCGCGAGGTTGGGATCGACATCTCCGGCGGCTCGTCCAAGGCGCCCGAGGACCTGGATGTTGAACTGGACGTCGTTGTGACGGTGTGCGATTCGGCGCACGAGACGTGCCCGACGATGCCGGGTGCGCCGCGGATCGTGCACGTGGGGTTCGACGACCCGCCGCGCCTTGCCTCGGGAGCGGCGACGGAAGACGAGGCGATCGCACACTACCGACGTGTACGTGACGAGATCGAGTCGTTCGTGCGCACGCTGCCCGGCTCTGTCATAGGTGACGCTTGGTAAACGTGCGCGCGCTCGTGGGCGAGTTCGTCGGCACGCTCTGCCTCGTCTTCGCGGGCACGGGCGCGATCGTTGCAGACCAGGCGACCGGAGGTGTGATCGGGCACACGGGCGTCGCGCTGACGTTCGGCCTGGTCATCATGGCGATGATCTACACGTACGGGGACGTCTCGGGGGCGCACTTCAACCCGGCGGTCACGATCGCGTTCTGTGCATCGCGGCGGTTCCCATTGTCGCGGGTGCCGGGGTACATCCTGGCGCAGGTCGGCGGGGCGCTGGTGGGATCGGTGCTGGTGTTGGCGCTGTTCGACCCAGCCGATGCGGGCATGCTCGGGCAGACGGTGCCAGGGACGGAGGTCTTGGAGGAGCAGGCGTTCGGCATCGAGGTCGTGCTGACGTTCATCCTGATGCTGACGATCTTCGGCGTTGCGACGGGGGCGAAGGAGAAGGGGTTGATGGCGGGGATCGCGATCGGCGGGGCCGTGGCGCTGTGCGCGCTGTTCGCCGGCCCGATGACGGGTGCCTCGATGAACCCCGCTCGGTCGATCGGCCCGGCGCTCATCGCGGACGACGTGGACGACCTGTGGATCTACCTCGTCGCCCCGATCCTGGGCGCGCTGCTCTCGATCCCCGCGGCCTGGGCGTCGCGTCAGCCCGTCTCGGACGATGATCCGGGCGCATCCACGACGTAGCGCACGCACTGGACACACAACGGGTGCAGGAACTCGCGCTCGCGCCGCATGCCGGCCTTCTCCATCACGCGCATCGAGGCGTCGTTGCCGATCATCGCGTGGGCACTGATGCGCTGGAGGCCGAGCGATGAGAAGCCGTAATCGATGAGCGCACGCGAGCCCTCGGTCGCGAGCCCCCGCCCCCACGCATCGCGGCGCAACCGGTAGCCGAGGTCCACGCACTGCTCCGGGTCGTGCTCGTCCGGGCGCAGGTGGAACCAGCCGACGAAGGTCATGGCGGGCAGTTCGAGGGCAGCCCAGTAGCCGTAGCCGCCCGGCTTGGCGTACCAGTCGAGCCATCTGGGGATCATGACGTCGCGGATTTCGTTGGCGGGGGTGGGTGTGCCGCCGTTGATGTAGCGCATGACCTCGGGGTCGGAATCGAGCTCGAGGAGCAGGTCGGCGTCGTCGGGCGTGAACTGTCGCAGGACGAGGCGTTCTGTTCGCAGCAGCTCTGTCATCCGCCCTGGATCGCCTCGCCGACGTCGTCGCGGAAGCGCTCGGCGGCCTCGCCGACCGCGTCGGCCCAGTGCTCGCCGGTGCCCGGCCCTGCATAGATCACGCTGCGGCTGGCGGTGACGAGCACGCCGCGACCGGGACGTGACGCGTCTTGCGTGAGGAGCGGCGCGAGATCGTCCGCCCCTCCACCCTGTGCGCCGTAGCCGGGCACAAGGAAGACCTGGTCGGGCATGCGCTCGCGCAGGCGGGCCCCGTCGGCGCTCTTGGTCAGGCCGACCACGGCCCCCACATCGCTGAGCCCGCTCGCGCCGATACGCGATGCGCCGAGCTCGGCGACCATCTCGGCGACGGACTCGGAGACGGTCGGGCCGTCGTGCAGCTGCATGGACTGGAGGCGGTCGGCGTCGGGGTTGCTCGTGCGCACGAGGACGAACGCGCCGAGACCCGCGTCGAGGAACGGTTCGATCGTCGAGGGGCCGAGGTAGGGATTGAGCGTGATCGAATGAGCCCCCAGCCGGACCGCGCCCGCGGCGTAGTGCGACGCCGAGATCCCGATGTCGCCACGCTTGGCGTCGAGCACCACGGGCAGGTCCAGCTCATTCGCGTGGGTGATCGTGTCCGCCAAGACCCCCATTCCGCCCGCGCCGTATCGCTCGAAGCAGGCTGACTGCGGCTTGATCGCGCAGGCGAACGGGGCCACGGCGTCGATCACGCTGCGGCAGAAGTGGACGATTCGGCACTCGGGGGTCTCACCAGTCGCGCCCTCGGGCAGGCGCTCGAGAACCGGGTCGAGGCCCACGCAGACGGGGGCGCCGGCCCTCCGGATCGAATCGGCGAGGCGGTCGCTAAAGCGCTGGGCTGTCTGGGTGTGCATCGGTGTATCGTAGCTGCGAGGAGTCCGCAGCTTGAGCGATGCGCCGATCAAACTCGACCTGACCAAGGACCGCGGGCTGGCCGTGGAGTGGGCGGATGGGACCACGTCCTACTACTCGATCGCGTACCTGCGGAAGATGTCGCCCTCTGCCGAGGCCAGGGCCATGCGCGACGAGATTGAGAGCAACCCGCTGACGGTACTCCCGGCGAGTGCGCTGCGGGCGTCGGGGGAGCTGGTCGCCGAGTCCGCGGAGCTGGTTGGCAACTATGCGATCCGGATCCGGTTCAGCGACGGGCATGACACGGGGATCTACTCGTGGCGGTACCTGCGCGAGATCGATCCGGAGGCGGATGAGGCGCGGAAGACGGGCGGGCCGCCGGAGACCGGGGGCGGGGGGGAAGAGCCCCCGGGCGAAGCGTGACGACCCCGGACACACAGCCCATCGAGCTGACCACGGCGCTGTCGAGCGTCGCGGGCATCCCGAAGAAGGTCGCGGCCGGTCTGAGGGGGATGGGCGTTGCCAACGTCGGGCAGCTGCTCGTGCACATCCCCGCTCGTCATGAGCGTGAGGAGGCCGAGGCGGGGATCGGCGAGCTGACGCCGGGTGCCGTGGTGAGCGCGCGCGGGGAGATCAGCGCGACGCGCGTGGTGGGGTTCGGGCGCAAGGCACGGTTCGAGGCTGTGCTGGTGGACCCGACCGGTCGGCTGGACCTGGTGTGGTTCAACAGTTCGTTCCTGTACAAGCGCCTGCACCCCGGCCTGCGTCTGCGCGTGCAAGGCAAGGCCAAGGCGTTCCGCGGGGGGTTGCAGATCGCCAACGCGAAGTACGAGGTGCTCCCGGAAGAGGGATCGGAGCCGCGTGAGCGCGAAGCGCGCCTGCGCCCGGTCTACCCGGCGACGGAGCGGGCGAGCTCGGTGGAGATCGAGCGGGCCGCGGAGCGCGTGCTCGAGCCCGCGCTGGCGCTGATCGACGACCACCTGCCGGTGGCCTTCCGGCGCGAGAAGGAGATCCCGGAGCTGCGCGTTGCCTACCGGATGATCCATCGTCCGGAGGACGAGGCCCAGGTGCGCGAGGCGCGCCGTCGCTTGGCGTACGACGAGCTGCTGCTCCTGCAGCTGGGCGTGTTCATGCGTCGCAAGCAGCTGCGGGAGCGTCTCCGGGCGCCCGCGCTCGCCTGGGATGATCAGATCGATGCGCGCATCCGCGAGCGCATCCCGTTCACGCTGACCAGCGCCCAGGAGCACGTGATCGGCGAGCTGATCGAGGACCTGCGCGGCGAGGCGCCGATGAACCGGCTCGTGCAGGGGGACGTCGGCGCCGGCAAGACAGTGGTCGCGCTGTACGGGATGCTCATGGCGGTCGCGGCCCAGCAGCAGGCCGCACTGATGGCACCGACGGAGGTGCTTGCCGAGCAGCACTACGCGAGCATCTCGTCATT
>JANQQG010000026.1 GCA_028285065.1 Phycisphaerales bacterium | reverse complement strand
GTCGCTCCACGAGCGAGGCGTAGTCGTCGTCGGGCACGAAGCAGATCTCCTGGCTGTCGGGCTTGTCGAAGACGGGCAGGCCGAGTTCGCCCGCCATTTCGCGGACGCGCGCCTTGTGCATCTCACCGATCGGGAGCAGCATCTCGCCGAGGCGATCGCGTGGGACGCCGAAGAGGACGTAGGACTGGTCCTTGGCGTGGTCGAGCCCGCGCATGAGCCGAGGCTCGGCGCCGGAGTGATCGACGCGTGCGTAGTGCCCGCTGGCGATCGCATCGCAGCCGAGCTGGCGTGCCGTGTCGTGCAGCCGACCGAACTTGAGCCAGTCGTTGCAGCGCACGCATGGGTTTGGGGTACGTCCGGCGCCGTACTCGGAGGCGAAGTAGTCGATGATGCGCCCGAACTCGTCGCGGAAGTTGCACACGTAGAGGGGGATCCCGAGCTGTGCCGCGACCGTGCGCGCATCGGCGGCATCACCGACGCTGCAGCACCCCTTGTGGGAGCTTGGCTTGGCGTTGCAAGCTTCCTCGTCGACCGGTCGGACCCCCGGAGCGCCCTCGTCGGGCGTGCCGAGGCGCATGAAGACGCCGACCACGTCGTGCCCGGCGCGTGTGAGCAGTGCCGCGGCGACCGAGGAATCCACCCCACCCGACATCGCTAGGAGAACCTTGCGCTTCACGCGGAATCGTAGAGGGCCCGGCCTAGCGCGGCGGATCCACGTCGTAGGCCTCGCCGCTCCCGCCAGGCTCGATGTAGCCCTCGTCGGGGTGACGCCAGACGCCAGAGGGGTCGGGCATGGGGGTGTCAGGGCGTGTGTCGGTGAGGTCGGCGGTCAGTTCGGGGGCAGCGGGGCGCCGGGCGCGCTCCCACTCGGCGTACTCGGCCTCCTGTCGCACCTTCTCTCGGAAGCGTTCGAGGCGCTCCTTGGCGGCGGTGTGGCTCGAGATGACCCAGGCGCTCAGGGCGTCGAGACGGAGCAGGGTGACAACGACGTACGCGATCGTCGGGATGGTCAGCAGGAAGGCGATGACGCGCCACCAAGGGCCGACACCCATGGCCGGTACGGCGAGGCTGATGATCGCCTCGTGCAGCCCGAGCGCAAAGGCGCCTGTGAACCCACCGATGCCGAGCATCCACGACGAGCCGCGCAGGGCGTCGCCGAGGCGTGAATCGGCGCCCCAATAGGCGAGGTTGGACGCGTACCAGGTCATGACGCCCGCGCCTGCAACGGCGCCCCCGAGGAGAGCGAGCCCGACGATGCGCAGGATCGGTCCGCCTGCGCCCGTGCCGATGGCGGTTGTCTCGAAGACGAGCATCGCGATGCCGAGGGCCCAGGCGCCCTGCGTGCCGCGCACGATCGCGCGGTGCGTTGCCCACTCCCGGTGCGGGTCTTCCTCCATCCAGGGCATCTCTGGTCGCGGGCGCGTGATCAGCAAGCAGCCCCAGTACCACGCGGCCGACGCGCCGAGAGCGATCACCCCAAACGGCGCGAAGCGCGAAACGCTGAACAGGAGCAGGCAGCCGAAGAGCAGCGACCCGGAGCCCGCGAGGACGAGGCCCGCGAGGCGGAAGTTGGACAGCCACGGCGGGGGCGCGTGGATGAGCTGGTCGGCGAAGCGCGGCGGTCGCCTGCGGCGCGTCTCGGTGATCTTGGTGCCGCACTCGGGGCAGGTCCCGTCGAGCTCGAGCCCGATGAGGTTGTACCCGCACCGGGCGCAGGGCCGGTCGAAGTCGATCCTGGTAGGACCAACGCTCTGTGCGAGGTGCTCGGGTGTGGCGAGGTGGTCGGGTTTCATCGAGCTTCCGAGGCGTCCGTGCCAGAGACGGTACCGGTGGACTCGGGCGCGGATTCGAGGATGTCGTAGCGGCTGATGGTGGTCGCCCTCCGGTTCGATCGCCCCGGCGCGGTGGCGGGTGCAACTCCCTCGGGCCCAAGCACGCTTTCGAGCATGACGAGGGGCCGCACCCGTCCGAGCGCACCCGAGAGGCCAGCAAGGAAGTAGATCGGGAAAGCCGTGGTGCCAACGCAACCCAGCAGAAAGACGGTGAAGCTGATCACGCCGGACCCGAGGCTCGCAGAAACGACGCCCAAGACCCAGCACCCGATGACCGCGCCGACACCGATCAGGCCGACCCGCGTTGCGCGTCGGGTGAGCCTTTGGTCATCGGCGCGCCGAGCGATGGACGCGATCAGGAAGAACTGGAGGATGGTGAGGGTGACGACGAGGAAGAAGAGGACCCACGCCAACAGCATCGCGAAGATCCCGACCTGCCAATAGGTCCATGCCACCAAGACCGACAAGGCGAACGCCACGCAGAGCACGACGACAGCCGTCGCGACCCATCTCGCTACGCGCGGCAAACGCCCGCGCAATGCCCGGGCCAGGCGCCGGTCGCCGGGGTACGGGTCGGCGGCGCACAGCCCGATGCAGCCGATCGCCCACAGGACGATGCCGCCCCAGCCGGGCAGGAGGAGCAGTGGACTCCCCACGGCGTTTGCCGCCGCCCCCAAGAGGATCAAGACGAGCGAGCAGCCTGCGATCGCCCAGCCGACGGCAGCGGTCCGGGCACTGGTGCGCAGCGCGTTCACGTAGTACACGGGCCTGTGGCGCAGCCAGGGTCCGAGGCGGCTGAACGTCGAGTTCGTCGCGCACTCGGGGCAGGGGTCGCCCTCGGCGGTTGCCGAGAGGTCGTACCCGCAGATCGCGCATCGTTGACCGGACGCGGGCTTGGTGGGCGGCTGGGTCATGCCATCGAGCTCCACACCGGGTACGCCGTCGGGATCGGACGAGTTCGCACTCACGCTCGACCCGCTGTGTCGTCAGTTGCGGCCTGCTCGACGGGCCTGAGGAGCGCATGCAGTTTGACGCTATCCGAGCGCCCCTCGTGGACGATCGCGCGCGCGAGCAGTGCGAGCATCACGCCGGGCGTCAACGCGACCGTGGCGACGACAATGCCCGTCATCCATCCGACCAGAATCACATCGCCGGGTGTGCGTGTGACCACTCCCGGCAGCACGAGCACGACGACGTTGAGCACGCCTGCGAGCGCATCGAGCAGGACCGAGCACACAGCGAGTCGCTCACGCCCGCAGCGCCTGGCCAGACGCCCGATGAGGAACCACTGGAGGTGGTAGAGCACAAGCGGGATGAACAGGGTTGTGACCAGGGTGATCACCACGACGGTCTGTCCCTGGCTGGAGAGCGCGAGGCGGTGCGAGGCGAACTCGACGAGGAGTACGTAGACGCCGACACCGAGGCTTGCCCAGGCGAAGGCGCGCGTAGCGCCGCGCGCGGGCGAGTCCAGAGCGCGTTCGATGCGACGATCCAGGACGCCCCGCTCTCGCGATGCAAGGAGCAAGAGACCGACAACCCAGATCATCGCGCCGAACCGCATGAAGTGCGTGCCGATCTCAACGCTCGTGCTTTCCGGCGTCACGCGTTCGGTCAGCAATGGGAGCATGAGCACCAGCACGACCCCCCCAGAGGCGAGGACCGATCCCGCGACTCCGATACACGCGCCGATCACGAGGGAGCGCAGGAACCGGGGCTCTCGGTGGCGGAGGCGGACGCCGTAGCGCGTGGCCACGATGGGCGTGGCGCACTCGGGACAGGCGTTGGCGTCGGGCAGGCCGCTCGTGTCGTATCGACAGACGACACAGCGGTCGGCTCGCATCGGCTGGGCCATCGCCGGAGCGTACCTGCCGTGGTTACATCGCGGGGCTGGGGCTCGTGACCGCCTCGACGGCCGCGCGGAAGATCATGGCGCCGGGTGTCTCGCCCGTGCGCACGCCCGCATCCAGACGCGTCCAGAACGGGTGGTTCGTCCAGTCCAAGTACCGCTCGGGGTGCGGCATCAGCCCGAAGATCCGGCCGGTGGGGTCGCAGATCCCCGCGATGTCGGCCGTGGAGCCGTTGGGGTTGTCGGTGTAGCGCAGCGCGACCTGCCCATCACGCTCCAGACGTCCGATCACCTGCGCGTCGCGCCCGACCACCCGACCCTCCGCGTGCGCGATCGGGAGGCGCATCGTCTCGGTGTCGGTCAGCTCGACCAGCGGGCGCGTCCAGACGCAAGGACTCGATGCTTCGGCTCGGACGCCGACCCAGCGATCGACGAACCGTCCGTGGTCGTTGAAGGCCAAAGAGACGTCCTGCGTCAGAGTCCCGTCCGCTCCGTCGGTCCAGCCTGGGAGCAGACCGGTTTGCACCAGCACCTGGAACCCGTTGCAGACGCCGATCATCGGGCGTCCTTCGTCGGCCGCGCGGCGCAGGGCGGGGAGCAGGTGCTCGCGGACGCGCATCGCGAGGATGCGCCCGGAGGCGACGTCGTCCCCGTAGCTGAAGCCGCCGGGGAAGGCGATCAGATCGAACTCGTCGATCCGGGCGGGGGTCTCGATCAGGCGGTCGACGTGGACCCGCTCGGCCGTGGCGCCCGCACCCTCGAAGGCGCGGCAGAGTTCGGCGTCGCAGTTCGTTCCAGCGGTGCGGATCACGAGGGCCTTGGGCATGCCCGTAGCGTATCCGCCCCGGACCCGTCGGCGGACGGGAGCACCCCCCCATGCGCGTTCTATACTCGCCGCTGTCCCGTCCGATCCCCCCACCCGCCCTCGATCCTGCGAGAACGCCCATGAAGGTCCACCCCTACAATGCCGTCCGGTACACGGCCCCAGCCGGCGCCGACGTGTCCGACCTGGTCGCGCCGCCGTACGACGTGCTGGACGCCAGCGCCAAGCAGGCGCTGCTCGGACGCTCATCGAAGAACGTCGTCGCGATCGACCTCCCGCACATCCCGCCCAAGACGCTCGGACCGGCCGAGGCGTACAAGGGCGCGGCGAGCGCCTTCGAGGCGTGGCTCGCCGACGGGACACTGACGCGCCACGACGAGCCCGTCATGTTCGTCTACCGCCAGAGCTTCGACTTCGCTGGCACCCACTACGAGCGGACCGGCATGGCGTGCACCGTCGAGGTGCGTCCGTTCGGCCCGCGCGCCGGCGGCGGCATGCTCGCGCACGAGCAGACCTTCAGCGGCCCCAAAGAGGACCGCTTCGCGCTGATGAAGGCGACAAAGTGCCAGCTCTCGCCGATCTTCGGGCTCCACGCGGATGAGCAGGGCTCGGGGGTGCGCATCTGTGTGGATATCGCCGCAACGCGCCCCGCCGACTTCAGCGCAACCCTCGACGGCGTCAAGAGCGAGGCCTGGATCGTCGCCGATCAGGCGCAGATCAACGCCTACGCCGATGCGCTCGCGGGCGAGGACGTCTTCGTCGCCGACGGACACCACCGGTACACGACGGCGATCAACTACTTGGCGGACCTCGAGTCCAATGGCGATGTTCCCGCCGATCACCCTGCGCGCCGGTGCATGGTCGTGCTTGTCTCGATGTCCGACCCGGGTCTTGCGATCGGACCGACCCACCGCGTGCTCGGTGGGATGAGCGGGTACTCGCTCGACGCGTTCACGGCAGCTTGCGAGGGCAAACTCGAACTCTCGCCCGTGCCCGGCGGGCTGGAGTCGATCGAGCGGGCCGTCGCCGAGCGTTCGAGCGACCACCCAACGGTGCTGGGCTTGTACGACTACACCACGCGCCAGGCGTTTACGTGTGCGCCCGTCGAGGCGGACCCGCTTGCCGGGGGCTTCGCGGACAAACCCGAGGCCTGGCGTCGGCTGGACGTCGCGGTGGTGCAGCACCTGATCGTCGAGGGGATCTGCGAGCCGGCACTCAACGGGGGCGAGGCTGTCAAGTGGGCGTTCCCGCACTCGATCGACGAGGTGCGCCAGATCGGCGAGGGCCGGGAGCTGGGCTCCGGCGGCGGAGCGGGGTTTGTGCCGCAGCTCGGTGTGACCGTGCGTCCGACACCACTGGCGGGCGTGCGCGCGGTGAGCCGTGCGAACGAACTGATGCCCCAGAAGTCGACGTTCTTCTACCCGAAGCTGGCGACGGGGATGTTCCTCAACCCGCTTGCGTAGAAGCGGTCGCGCTCCGGGCGGGCGCGTCGTTCTTCTTGAGCCAACCGATCAGTTCATCGGCCGACGCATCGCCGGTCCGGCGCGCGATCTCCTCGCCATCGATCATCAGGATCATGGTCGGGAGCATGCGCACCCCGAGTGACTGCGCCTCGGCGCGGTGCTGATCGGCGTCGAGGGACACGGGCACGGCGTTCTCGCCGATCCAAGTCGTGACCCGCTCGTCGGCGAGCGCGCCTCGCTTGAGCGACTGGCACGGCGGGCACCAGGTTGCCGTCACGAGCACCAGGACCGGCTTGGCGTCGGTCTCGGCCCGCTCCGTGGCCTCTTGGAGTGAGATCGGGCTGGTGAACGCGGGCGGCGTCGGGGCGGACCTGCCCTGGTACGCCCGGATCGCGAAGAACGCGCCGATGATCAGCGCGAAGAAGATGATCGAACCGAACGGCGAACGCTTCTGCATGTCGGTGTCTCCCTGACACGTGATCGCGGCGTCGTCATGGACGCCCGCGGGCTCAACCAGCCGCCGGCTGAGTTTCTTCCCGTCCCATCGGCCCGAGATCGGTCAGCGGCTCGCACAGATCGCGCCGCGTGACCAGACCGACCGGTCGACGAGCCCCGCCCGGCCCACCCGACCCCTGACCGGCTCCGACGATCGCCAGGCCACCCCGGTCGCCCGGGGCAGGGACGAGGCTCCGCAACGCGTCACGGACGGAATCCCCCGCGCCGACCCAGGTCGGCTCGGTCATGAGTTCACGGATCGGGCGTCCCCGCTCGAGGCAGATCCGCCTGAGTTCGACGACGCCGACGACGTGGCCCCGGGCGTCGACGACGGGGAAACGCGTGTGCGGGAACCGAGAGACGAAGCGGATGGCCCGCTCGCCGGACCAGTCGACGCCGACGGTGCGGGCGCCGGACCATGCCTGCATGACGCCGCGCACACTCGCGGATCGCAGGGCGAGGGCCCGGTCCAGGAGCGTGGGCTGCGACTCGCTGGGGATGCCCGATCCGCGCCCTTCCTTGAGGAGTGCGGCCGTCGCCTCGCGCCCGGAGGCCTCGCTGATCTGCGGGCGGAAGCCGAGCAGACGCTCGGCCAGGGTGGAGACGCCCTGGACCAGTGCGAGCAGGCCGACGGCGCCCATCATGATCCGCGCGGCCCGGAGCGGGCCGATCAGCACCGGCATCAGCTTGTCCGCCTCGGCCCTGGAGATCTCCTTCGGCAGGATCTCCGCGAAGACGAGCAGGAGCGGCGTCAGCACGATCGCGTTGAGGGCGATCACGCTCGCGTCGCCGAGGCCCGCGCCGGTGAGGACGCCGGTGATCCCGAGCGCGCCCAGGTTGTTGAAGACCGTGTTGGAGATCAGCAGCGTGATCAGGGGGCGCTCGGGGCGCGCTAGTTCGCGCTCGAGCGCGCGAACGCCGCGCCGAGACTCGTCGCGAGCAGCGATCTTCAGGCGCACGCGGTTGACGGTGTAGAGCCCGATCTCCGTCGCGCTGCACAGCGCCGACCCACCGACGCCGACAAGCGCCACGGCTCCCCAAATGATGGCTTCGGTCCCGGTCACTCGTCCCCCCCTTCGGACAAGCTGACGATCGCGCGCTGGACACGCGCACCAGCCATCTCGATCACCTCGAGGTGCACGTTCCCGATGCTGACGCTGTCGCCGATGTGTGGGATCCTGCCCAGCATCGCCACGATCAGCCCCCCCACCGTGCTGACCCGGGGATCGATGCGCCCGCCGAACAGCGATGCCCACTCGCGGACTCCGAGACGCCCCGGGACCTCGAAGCGTCCAAGGCCCACGGCCCGGATCTCACCCATGCCGGTCCCGCGTGCATCGGCCTCGGGCCCTTCGAGGAGCGAATCGACGATGTCCTCGATAGCGATCAGGCCGACGACGGTCCCGTGCTCATCGACGCACAGGGCCTGACCGGCCCCGTGGGCGTGCAGCTGCGCGAGCGCCCGGTCGAGCGTCGCCTGCTCGGGGACGTACTTCGCGGGTTTGAGGAAGGACTCGACCTTCGCGCGCGCACCCGCGCCGAGGTAGCGCTTGACGTCCAGGAACCCGATCGCGCCGCGGTCGAGACGCCCGGTGTGCACGGGGATCTCCGTCAGTGCGTGCTCGCCGATGATGCGGAGGATCTCGGCGGGGGAGTCGTCCGTCTCGATCGAGGCGAGTTCGACGCGCGGCGTCATGATCTCGCGCACGCGGACGACGCCCATCTCTACGACCCGGGCAAGCAGGCGCTCTTCGTCCGGATCGAACGCGCCCTCGCTCGTGCCGAGTTCGAGCAGCAGCGACAACTCCTCGATCGTCAGCGGGCGCGGCCCGGGCGGGGCGGGGCGGATCAGGCGCGTCAGCGGCCCAACGAGCACGACCTCGAGCACCCCGCGCAGCGGCGCGACGCCTCGGTGGACCCAGAGCAGCAGCCCCGCGAAGGCCGTGCAGAAGCGGAGGCGCTGCGATCCGGCGCCGAGCTTGGCGAGCACCTCGCCGACGAGGACGATCGCCGCGAGGGCCGCGAGGTTGAACGCGACGCCGACCCAGGGGTTGTCGGCTTGGAGCAGGATCACGGATGCCAGGACGAAGTACAGGACGTTGATCGTCATGTTCGCCAGGAGCACCGTCACCAGCAGTGCGCGCGGCGAAGCGAGCAGCCGATCCACGGCCGCGCCGGCGCGCGGGTGCGTGCGCCGCAGGCGCAGGCGTTCGCTGATGCTCATCCCGAACAACGCGGTCTCCGCGCCCGAGAACAGCGCGGAGAGCACCAGCAGGAACGGGAGCGGGATGATGAAGGGGACGACGCTGAGCGGCATTGGTTCTCGGTGCGCCCTTAGAGGTCCAGAGGATCGACGTCGGGGTCGAGCTGCTCGAGCATCCGCTCGATGTACCGCCACGCGTTGAGCTCGAGACGGATCGACCGGAGCACGCCCGCATCATCGGAGTTCGCGGCCTTGGAGAACAACTCGCCGACGCTGGCGATGTGTCCCGATCGGCGTTCGTCGGCCCACAGCTCGAAGCGTCGGATCTCGGCCGAGTCGCCGGCCTCGATGGCCGCCTCCGCCTGGGCACGGATGTCCATCATCTCCATGAGGAACCCATCGGGCAGAGCACGGTCTTCGGAGGCATCGGGGCCACCCAGCAGGGTGAGCAGGCAGACCGCCCTCTTCTCGGGGTCCTCGAGGGTCCGCTTCGCCTCATTGAGCAGGGCGGCCTCGTCGTCTGCGTCGGCGTCCACCCCCGCGCCATCGGGGTGGAGCAGGCGCATACGGGCCATGTACGCCCGCTGGATGTCGGCCGGGGCGAGGGCGAATCGACGCGCCAGGCCGAGGCGCTCAAATGGGTTGTCCGGGGCCATGGGCAGACTCTAGCAGCCCCCCACCCACCCGCCGGCTCACCCCCGCCCACGCCGGGGCGTTGACGCGGGCGGCTCGACGACGCAGGATGTGCAGGGCCTCGCCGCGATGCGTTGGCCCGAACACGGAGGTCAGCTTGCCAAAGCACATCGGGATCGCCGCCGTCAGCCCCGAGGGGTCCGCCCTGTGCTACCGGGAGATCTACCGGCACGCCGGTCGGATCCTCGGGGACACCGGGCACCCGCGGGTGACGCTGCACAACGAGCCGTTCGAGGACTACATGGCCGCCGTGCTCCGTGACGACTGGACGGCGGTCGGCGCGCTGCTGGCGCGTTCGGCGCGGTTGCTGGCGCGGGCGGGGGCGGAGTTCGCGATCGTGCCCGACAACGTCATGCAGCACGCGGTGCACCTGGCGGAGACAGACTCGCCGATCCCCTGGCTGACGATGACGGATCTCGTCGCGGAAGCGATCAGCGCCGAGAACCGGAGCACGGTCGGGCTCATCGGGACGCGCATGGTGATGACGGGCTCGACGTACCAGACGCACCTGGGCATCCGGGGCGTCAAGGTCGTGATCCCCAAGGAAGAGGACGCGGAGGACATCGACGCGATCATCTTCCGCGAGTTGGTCTACGGCGTTGTGCGTCCCGAGTCGCGCAAGCGCGTGCTCGGCGTGATCGATCAGCTCCGCGAGCGCGGGTGCGAGGGCGTCATCCTCGGATGCAGCGAGGGCTCGCTGTTGGTCTCGCCAACCGACTGCGAGGTGCCGGTGTACGACCCCAACGGGCTGCTTGCGCTCGGAGCGATCCAGTGCGCGATCGGCGAGCGTTCGCTCGACCAGAACCCCTAACGAGGTCCGTCGGCGCCGCGCTCGACGCGGTAACCGGCGCGGACCCACGCGTCGAACCCGCCCTCGAACAACCGGACCTTCTCGTACCCCGCCTTCATGAGGCTCTTGGCCATCGACTGGCCGGCGAGGTCGCCGGGATTCTGCGCGTAGACGACGTAGAACGAGTAGCCGCGGAGCGCGGGGACGCGTTCTCCGTTTGGCCCCACGATCTCGCTGGCGACAACGCGCCTGGCGCCCGGCAGGTGTCCTGCCGAGTAGACGCTCCAGGGTCGTGGATCGACCAGGACCGTTCCCTCGCGTGAGGCAAGTTCCCGGGCGGCTGGGAGCTCGATCCGGACGATGTCCGCATCGCTGTACTTCGTGCTGCACCCGCCCAGGCCCGCCAGGGCGGCCGCCAGGGGCAGGAAGACGAGCCCGACCATCACCGATCGCATCCCGAATCGCATCCGGGGAGAATAACCGGGCGACGCCCCCGTTTCACCTGGGCCCTTCACCCCGTGCCTTCCCACCTGGGCCGCCCCCGGCGCCGGCCCGACCTCGCGGAGCCTGCATGCGAATCAGCCTTCTGGCGGCTCTCGGCTTGTGCGCACCGATTGTCCTGGGCGCCCACGCGCCCGGAGCGCCCCAGCCCGGCTTCGACCAGCCGACGTCGGAGCCCCGTCACAATGCGGTCCCGCGCCTGATCGCGGAGCACACCTCGATCGCGCCTGGCGGCTCGACGACGCTCGGCGTGACGTTCGAGATCCGCGACAAGTGGCACTTGTACTGGGACGGATTCAACGACACGGGCATGCCCCCAGAGGTGATCCTGAGGCTCCCGGAGGGCCTTACGCAGGGCAAGATGCTCTGGCCCGCGCCCAAACGGTACGTCCTGCCCGGCGACATCCTCGACCACATCTACGAGAAGCGCGTCACGCTCCTCATCCCGATCACCGCCAGCGAAGACCTGTCCGAGGGCACGGCCCTGGAGATCAGCGCCGAGTTGGACTGGCTGGAGTGCGCCGATGCGTGCCTGCCGGGCTCTGGCGCGGTGGCACTGACGCTCGCGCGGGGCGACGCCGGCGACGACGCGGAACGCTCCCGAGACGCACGCCTGATCGACCAAGCACGCGCCCGCGTTCCCAAGAAGCTGCCGAAAGAGGCCCCGCCGGTGGTCGTGAAGCTCGACCAGGGCGCTGTTTCCGTTCGGGCCACGGGCAACGGGGTCGCTAAGCTGGCGTTCTACCCTGCGAACCGGTGCGTGCGGATCCCCGACCTGATCCGCCAAGGCCAGGCGTCCGGGCGGGCCCTGAAACTCGAGCACAGCCCCCCCGCCCGCAACCGCGACCGATTCGCGGGCATCGTCGAGGTCTTCTACGACGAACCCAAGCGCTCGGAGGTCTACGAGGTCTCGATCCCAGTGCCGAGCGAGTGACCGACACATGAAACCTTGGCCGCCCAGCGGCCTCACCAAGCAACCTGCAAGGAGAACACGAATGAAGACCATGTCCCTGATCCGCTTCGGCGCCGCCGGTCTCGCGGCCGCCACGCTGGCGTTCGCCTCGATGGCGATGTCCCCGTCTCATGTCGCCGAGGCGGAGCCTCCGAAGGTCGACGAGAAGGCCCCGGACTTCACGCTGACGGACACCGACGGGAAGGAGCACAAGCTCTCTGAGTACACGAAGGACGGCAAGATCGTCGTGCTCGAGTGGTTCAACCCGGGGTGCCCGTTCGTGAAGAAGCACTACACCGGCGGGAACATGAACAAGGTGGCGGCCGAGTTCAAGGACAAGGACGTGGTCTGGCTGCTGATCAACTCCGGCGCACCGGGCAAGCAGGGCGCGGGCAAGGAGACAAACGTCAAGCGCAAGAAGGACTGGAAGATCGAGCGTCCGATCTTGCTCGACGAGTCCGGCGAGGTCGGCAAGCTCTACGGCGCCAAGAAGACCCCCGAGATGTACGTCATCGACACCGAGGGCGTGCTCCGCTACCACGGCGCGATCGACAACAACCGGCGCGCCAACCGTATCGGTGACGTCAACTACGTCCGCAGCGCCCTCGACAAGATCATCGCGGGTGAGACCGTCACCACGAAGGAAGAGCCCGCCTACGGGTGCAGCGTCAAGTACGCGAGCCCCGGCCGCTAGGCCCGTCCGCCACATTCGGTGAACCCACGCGGCCCCGGAGGACGATCCTCCGGGGCCGCTTCGTTTCCAAGCCCCGGCTCGTGGGACGATCCTCCGGGCCCGACCTCCGCCGCCTCCCGCCGACCTTCGCACCCGCACGAGCCCCCCGCTCTCCTAGGATCGCCCAATGCTCGAGACGCTTCAGACCATCATCGACCTGGCGACCATCGTGCTGGGCTTCGGCCTGATCATCGCGATCCATGAGGCGGGGCACTTCGTGGCCGCCCGGTGGGCGGGGATCCGGGTCCTGGCGTTCGCGATCGGCTTTGGGCGTCCGCTGCTGTGCTACCGCAAGGGGATGGGCGTCACCCGCGCGTCGACCGAGCCGGAGTACCAGAGGCTGCGCGAACGGGCGGGCGGAACACGCGGCGAGCAGCGCGAGCAGGCGCGCGAACAACTCTCGCGCATGAGCCCGACGGAGTACCGGCTGAACCTGATCCCGCTCGGCGGCTACGTCAAGATGCTCGGGCAGGACGACGCGGATCCGACCGCCAAGAGCGACGCGCCCGACTCCTACCAGAACTGCCCACCGGCCAAGCGGATGGTCGTGATTTCCGCGGGTGTGGTCGCCAACCTGGTCACGGCTGCCGCCCTGTTCATCGTCGTCTTCACCGTCGGGCTGCGTGCTGAAGCGCCGGTCATCGGTGACGTGATCCCCGGCAAGCCGGCGGCCCTTGCGGTCGCGATCAACGCTGACGCGCTCGGCATCACGGACCCTGGCCTTATGCCCGGGGACCGCGTGATCGAGCTTGATGGACGCGACCCGCGTCAGTTCAGCGAGCTATTCATGAAGTTCGCGATGGCGGCGCGCGGCCAGGAGATCCCGCTCTCGGTCCAGCGCGCCGGCTACGACCAACCCCTCCAGTTCTCGATCGCACCGGAACGGGACCCCGACTTCAAGAACCTGCTCACGATCGGCATCTTCGCCGCGGCGTCGGACACGCTGATGAACCCGAGCGCGGAGGCGGAACGCGAGCAGGTGCGATCGGTCCTCAGGCAGGCGGGCCTCGACGGCGTCGAGCCTGGGATGCGCCTCGTGAGCATCGACGGGGTCGACGTCGACCCGGACGGCTCGCCGATCGCGCTGGCACGCAGCGCGTTTGCGCGAGGCGAGGAAGTCACGCTCGCGTTCGCCGGCGACTCGGGCGCGCGCGTCGAACGCACGCTCAGCCCGCGCCCCCAGTTGCAGCTGGCTGCGTTCGGTCTCCCGCAGGAGCTCCCGAGGCGTCTGCGTGAGGGCGTCGTCTCGAGCGAGCACCTGCTCGGTCTGATGCCGGTGATGACGGTCAACATGACCGGTGAGGCCGGCGAGCGCGCGGGCCTGCGAGCAGGCGATGTGTTCGTGCTCCTGGGCGACCGCTCGTGGCCGAGCGTGCCGGAGGCGACCAGCGCGATCCGTGGGGCTGCCGGCAAGTCGATCCGCGTGATCGTCGACCGTCCCAACGCCGACGGGACGTTCGAGCGTGTGGACCTTGGCGAGGCGCCGGTGTCCAAGGAAGGCACGATCGGGTTCGCGCCGACGGACAGCGCGCGGTTTACCAACCGCATCGCGCGTTGGCCGTCGCTGCCGACGCCGTCTGAGGACCTCAAGAGCGACCGCCTTGCGGGGCCCAACGCGGACGTTGTCGAGTTGGCCTCGCTGCCGGGCGCTCGTGTCGTCGAAGCGGGCGGACGCCGTGTCCCGACACTCGAGTCCCTGCGCAACGTGCTCCGGGATCTGACGAGCCAGGCCGCCGCGGATGGCGAGGGCGCCGAGATCGAGCTCGTGCTCGAACTGGACCTCGAGGGTTCCCCGAGCGAGCGCGGCGTCGTCCGCCTGAGCGCCGATGAGGTTGAGGCCCTGCACGCGCTCGGCTACACGAGCCCCGTGCCGCCCCAGGTCTTCGATCCGCTCATGGTCCTCGTCAAGGGCGAGGGCCCGGGCGAGGCCGTGATGATGGGCTTGCACGAGACGCGGCGGATCCTCGAGCGCACGTACCTGACGCTGTCGCGTCTGTTCGAGGGGACCATCGGCGTCCAGCACCTCAACGGGCCCGTGGGGATCGCCCACACCGGCACGCTGATCGCGCGGCGCGGGTTGATCTGGGTCCTGTTCTTCATGGCCTTGGTATCGGTGAACCTCGCGGTGGTGAACTTCCTGCCCATCCCGATCACCGACGGCGGGCAGATGCTCTTCCTGATCTACGAGCAGTTCACGGGCAAGGCGCCATCGGATCGCGTGCTCAACATCGCCACGCTCGCCGGGCTCGTGCTGATCGTCGGCGTGTTCCTGGTCGTGACGTTCAACGACCTGCGCAACCTCCTGGGTCTCTAGCCCCACCCCACCCCGCCCACCCACCCCCCCGCCACCGCCGCGCCGGAGAGGCCCTACGGATGCACCCGCTGATCGGGCTCGCCCTGCTGCTGCTGATCGGCCTGACACTCGCGCTGTCGCTCGGGGTCGTGCTGACCGTGCGCACGCTGCGACGCCCGCCGCGCCGCGCCTACGCGTGGGCCGTCGCCAAGAACCGCCCAGGCGATCCGTCGGAGCTGTCGCGTCCCGAGGGCTCCGAGCGAGTGGCGTACGAGTCGTGGACGCTCGCCTCGCCCGCCGGCGAGCTGCCCGTGTGGGACATCACCGGTGCCGAACCCTCCGGGCCGGTGATCATCGCGACGCACGGGTGGGGTGAGTCGCGCATCGTTGCGCTGTCGCGCATCGGGCACCTGCTCCCGCTCGCCTCACGGATCGTCGCGTGGGATCTGCCCGGGCACGGCGACGCACCCGGGGCGACCTCGCTTGGCGCACGCGAGCACCAAGACCTGCTCAGGCTGATCGAGCGCGTCCGCAAGACGACAGAGAGACCGATCGTGCTCTACGGCTCGTCGCTCGGCGCGGGCGTCGCGATCGCGGCCTCCGCGGAGGCGGACGAGCCACTACCGGTGATCGCGGAGGCGCCGTACTGCGTGCCATTCACGCCGGCCCGGAACGTCCTGCGTCAGGCGGGGTACCCGTACCGCGCAACGCTCCCCCTGGCGATGGCGTACCTGGGGCTGCGTCTTGCAGGCACGCCGGCGTGGCTGAGCCCTCGTTCACGGATCGCGTTCGACCGGGCGGCACTGGCATCGCGGATGGACGCGCCGCTCCTCGTGGTCGAGGGCGAGCACGACGCGGTCTCGCCCGTCGAAGATGCGCGGCGCATCGCGGAGCACGCGCCCGATGGAACGCTCGCGCTGATCGAGGGCGCCGGGCACCTGGACCTGTGGGAACCGCCGAACCTCGAGCGCACGCTTGGGGCCGTGCGTGCCTTCGTTGCGCGCACCGCGGGCGCGAGCCCCGCCGAGCGCGAGGCGCCCAACCGCTCGGCGACGCCCTCCGTCTAGGGCGCCATCTGCGGGTAGATGATGATCCGGTCGTGCACCGTCACGATGATGTCGTGCCGGTCGTCACCGGTCGCGTCCGCAACCGCAACACTCCGCGGCTCGAAGATCCGAGCCCGGCCGCCGCTAAACAGACGCGACTCGAAGACCTCGAACTCCACCGCGGGGACGAGCCTGCGCGACTTGGAGAGCGTAAAGGTCGAGCACATCTGCTCACCGGCGTCGAGGACCACGAGATCGACGTAGCCGTCGGCGTTGACGTCACCGACCTCGATGTCGTGCTCGAGCCGGTCGTCGGAGTCGGAGCGGTAGGCAGCGAACTGATCGAGTGTGGGACGCTCGCCACCGAGGCGGACAAGCCCAAAGGCGTCGTCGCTGATGCACAGGATGCTCGCGGCGTCATCGCCGCCGAACTCGCCCGCGAGCAGGCGTCCGGGGTTGAAGCCGAGCAGGTGCATGCGATCGGTGACGGACCAGCCCTCGCCGGAATCGGCGAGCAGGAGGATGCGGTCGT
>JANQQG010000015.1 GCA_028285065.1 Phycisphaerales bacterium | reverse complement strand
GTGCATCCAGATCACGACCGGCGCGGGGGTCGTCCACTCCGGGTCAGGGTGGGCAAGAAGCGCGGGGATGTCCTCGTGGTCCGGCAACCCCGGGAGCATCTCGTGGCGGCTTGCGCGCACCAGCGAGGACGGGAGCTTGCGGAACCGCTCGATCATCTCGCTCACAGCCACGGCCCCCTTAGTTACAGAGATACCTGCGTGCTCCGTTCGATCGACTTCGGTACGTCCGCGCCCGCCAGATCCTCGC
Source organism: Phycisphaerales bacterium (assembly GCA_028285065.1). Classification (GTDB taxonomy): domain Bacteria; phylum Planctomycetota; class Phycisphaerae; order Phycisphaerales; family UBA1924; genus JANQQG01. The sequence goes on along the minus strand of JANQQG010000015.1, from coordinate 5,586 downwards.
CCCACATCGCGGTCGTCGGCGCAAGCTCGATCGTGCAGTCCGCATCGCCGGCTTCGTTGCGCGGCACGCTCACGCCCGCGCCCTCGAGCCACCCGGCGGCCCGCTCGGTCTGGATCCGTGCGCACGTCGCGGGCGAGTCGTTGCCCTCGGCGTTCTTGATCGGCGCGAACTCCTCGACGCGCTCCGTCTCCATGACGATCGATCGCTCGCACATCTGCAGCGCGTCGAAGACGAACGTCTCGAGTTTCACGCCGTTGGGTGCACTCGGTGAGACCGCCTGACCAGACCCGAGATCGACATGCGGGACCTTCTTCTCGGCCCGATGGAACGGCAGCCCGAACCGCCCGCCCTCGTTGAGTCTTTCGACGAACGAGACACCAAGGACGTGGATCGCGATCGAGCCCGCGTTGAGGCGCAGCGACCCGTCCGGATTCGTCTCGTTGGCCAGGTCCTCTGGCAGGTCGGAGTACTCGATGACCTGCACCTTCCCGTCGCCCTTGACAAGCACGCCCACCTTCTCCGACGGGCCGGCCTTGGCGACCATCTTGGACGACATCTCGCCAGAGGAATCCTCGGCGCCCGCGTGCAGCCCGATGAAGACCGGGTCGATCACACGCGTCAGCGCGTTGTCCACCTGCGTGTAGCTGATGTGCTCGACCCCACGCTCACGCATGTCCGCGATCGCGCCCGATTCGACCAGCGCCTTCAGCGACCCGCCGTGCCCGTCAGGGTTCATCGCGATCTCGCCGTGGCCGGCGAGCAGGATCTTCCCGGTCGTCATGTCAAACGACGGCATCATGCCCTGGCTGAAGAACATCACGTCGGCGGCGCTGAGCCCGAAGTAGTCGTTGGCCTCGAAGAACTCGCGCGTCGCGTCGTGGTTCGCGGGGCTGGTCATCACGTACCACGGGATCGAGACGCCCGCCGGGCAGAATCGGCGCTCGGCCGCGATGATCCAGTCGGCCAGGCACGCAAACAACGGCTTGCGCGTCACGCACCCCGCCGGGTAGCAGCCCTTCGGTCCGTCGAAACCCAGACGCGAGCCCTGTCCGCCCGCCACGGTGAATGCCGCGACCTTGCCGGCGCCGATCAGCTTCGCGCCCGTGGCCATCGCCTGCGCACGATCCCACCCCTTGCCGCTGGCCGGATAGGTGGGCGGCGGCTCGATGGTCTTCGGCATGTGCACGGGCGGCTTGTTCAGGACGTACTGGTCCACCCACTCTGGCACGCGCTCGAGGTCGATCGACTCGATCTGCTCGAGCAGGCGCACGATGCTCGCCTCGTCGAGCCGGTCGCGGAATGTCAGCAGGTGGCCCTGCCCGATCGCCTCGAGGCGCTGGGCGACGTCGGCGAGTTGCGGCATCGTTCTCTCCTCGATCAGGACAGGTCTCCCCCAGGGCTGCGCGGGGCGGAGGGAGGGGGTCGATCCTACCCGGCGACGAGGGGGGGTGGGGGGGGGTAGGCTTGGCGCATGCCGAACCCCTTTACCGACCCGGCCGGGTTGCCTCTGATCTTGCCGTCGATCCTGTCGGCGGACTTTGCCGCCATGGCGGAGGACTGCGCCTCGGTCGTGGGTGATGGGCTGGGCGACGCCTTGCACCTGGACGTGATGGACGGGCACTTCGTGCCGAACCTGACGATGGGCCCGGACATGTGCCGCGCGCTGTCCAAGCGACTGCCGGGCGTCTTCCTGGACGTGCACCTGATGGTGACCGATCCCGCGGCAATCGCCGAGCGGTTCGTCGAGACGGGTGCGGGTCATGTCACGTTCCACGTCGAGACCGTCAAGCCCGACGAGGCCGCGGCCCTCGCCGAAGCGATCCGCGCGGGCGGCGCGAGCGTCGGCATCGCGATCAACCCGCCCACGCCGGTCGAGACGCTCGAGCCAGTGCTCGAACTCGCGGACTTGCTGCTTGTCATGAGCGTCAACCCGGGCTTTGGCGGGCAGGCGTTCATCGACGACGTGCTGACCAAGCCCCCGTGGATCCGCGAGCGGCTGGGTGACGAAGTCCGCGTCGAGTTCGACGGCGGCGTCGACGCCAACACAGCCCCAAGGGTCCTGGAATCGGGGGGGGATGTGCTGGTCGCCGGCTCGGCGATCTTTGGACGTTCCCTGGAGGAGCGTTCGGGGGTCATTCGGGCACTGCGTGGGTGATTCCTGACAGGCCTGGGCGCTCTAGGGACCCGATTTGGCGTGTTGGTCCGAGAAGATTCGGTTTGGATCCGTGCCATGGTCGATCAGTTGACGGGGCGTGGTTGGCCCCGTTTTGCGTTGATACACTTCACCTAATCGCTGGACCCAAGCGGGTCCGCACCCGCGGGGCGGGCACACCGGGGCGGGAACCCACCACACAACACCACCGACGTGACCAACTTCTATGGCTAAGGCAGCGACAGCGAAGCTATTGCTCGTGCGCAGCGGGTCGACCGAATGGGACGACGCCGGGCGCATGCAAGGGGCAACCGACCTCCCCCTCAGTCCCTCCGGACGCGAGGCCGCACGCGCGGCCGTCGAGGACCTCTCACTCAAGGCCCTCGGCAGCGTCTGCTGCGGGCCCGACGAGGCGAGCGTCGAGACCGGGGAGATGCTGGTTGCCACGACCGGCTCCAAGCTGCGTCGCCTCGACGAGCTCTGCGAGATCGACCTCGGCCTCTGGGAGGGCCTGCTGGGCAGCGACCTCGAGGACCGGTACCCTCGTGCCGGCGGGCAGTGGCTGGATGACCCCGCGAGCGTCAACGCTCCCGAAGGCGAGGGTCTGGCCGAGGTGTCGGCTCGCCTGATCGGCTCGATCGTCAAGTCGCTGGAGCGCGCCAAGGCGGGATCGGTGACGGCGGTCGTGCTCCGTCCGATCGCGCTTGGGGTGGTGCGTTGCTGGCTCAATGATCGTCCGACCACCGAGTTGTGGTCGCTGTTGAAAGACCGACCGGTGGCGGAGCTGTACGCGGTTCCGCGCGAGAAGCTGAAGACCCCCCTTCTTCCGAGTTCGACCGCCTGATGGGCGAGTCCTCGGGGAAAGGCAAGCCGATGACACAGGTCGCACCGCGCACATGGGCCGAGGTCAAGCCGAAGAAACGCTCGTCCATCCCCGAGGGGCTCTGGCTGCGCTGCCCCGGGTGCGCGCAGATGGTGTACCGCAAGCAGATGGAGGCCAACCTCCATGTCTGCCCCGAGTGCGGGCACCACTTCCGTATCGGCGCCGAAGAGCGCGTCCGCCAACTCGCCGACCCCGGCTCCTTCGAGCCGATGTTCACGACCCTCGCGCCCCGCGACCCGCTCGGCTTCGTTGACCTCAAGTCGTACAAGGACCGCCTCAAGGCGGCCCAGCGATCATCGGTCACGCCCGATGCCGTGCAGGCAGGTCGCGTGTTCGTCAAGGGCCGCGCGCTCATGCTGTGCTGCCTGGACCTGACGTTCATGATGGGGTCGATGGGCTCCGTCGTCGGCGAGGCCGTGACCCGGTCCATCGAGGAAGCAACACGTCAGGACCTCCCGCTCGCCGTCGTCTCCTGCTCCGGCGGGGCGCGCATGCAGGAGTCCGGGCTCTCCCTGATGCAGATGGCCAAGACCTCCGCGGCCCTCGCCCGTTTCGACGACGCGGGCGGCCTGTTCATTTCCGTCCTGACCGATCCGACGACGGGCGGCGTGACCGCTTCGTTCGCGATGCTCGGTGACGTCATCCTCGCCGAGCCGCGTGCCCTGATCGGGTTCGCCGGTCCTCGCGTGATCCAGCAGACGATCCGCCAGGAGCTGCCCGAGGGCTTCCAGCGCGCCGAGTACCTGCTCCAAGCAGGCATGGTCGATCGGGTGGTCGAGCGTCAGCACCTCCGCAGCGAGATCGCTCGCCTGATCGACTACGCCGGCAAGTGAACCCGGTCCGGGCGAGGGGACGCCCAAGCTGATGGCAAAGGCGACGCCCAAGAAACAAGAACGACGGGGACCCGCTGCGTTCACGTTCCGCGCCGCTGCATTGGCGGGGCTGGCCTACGCGCTCCTGTCCGGGCTTGCGTTCGCCCCGCTGGGCATCTGGCCGCTGGCATTCGCGGCCCCAATCCCGCTGGTCTGGGTCGCGTCGCGCGCCAAAGGACGCTCGCTCGTGACGGCACTGAGCGTCGCGTTCGGTGCGGCCCCCTTCTGGGCGTTCGCGCACCGCTGGATCCTTGACGTCTCCGAGCTCGGCTACGTCCCGCTCGTCCTGCTCCAAGCCGCATGGGCCGGCGTCTTCGTCTGGCTCCTCGGCATGGTCCGGCGCGGGCCGATCGGGGTCCCGATGGTCCTGGCGGCGCCGCTGTGCTGGCTCACCATCGAGGTCCTGCGGGGCGAGCTGCTGTTCACCGGCTACCCGTGGTTCCTCGCTGCGCATCCGTTGGTCGAGTCCCCGATGCTGTCCGCGCCGGGCGCGATCGTCGGTGCGTACGGGGTCTCGTTCCTCGTTGTCGCGCTGGCGGGCGCCTTCGCCGATGCCGCGGGATGGTCCGAGGCCAAGCGATCGACCGGTGGCGCCTGTGCGACCGCAACGATCGTCGCGTGGGGCGCCCTCTCGTGGCTCGGCGCCTCATCGACCCCCCCGCCAAGCACGGGCGGGACGCTCGAGGTCACGCTGATCCAGACCGCGGTCCCGCAGTCCAACAAGATCGCGCGAACGCTCGAGCAGCGCCTCGTGGAATGGGACACCCTCGAGCGCCTGGTCCGATCGGGTGCGCCCCGATCGCCAGGCCTGGTCGTGATCCCAGAGACCATGTTCCCGGGGCGCACGCTCTCACCCGGCGCTACACAGCGCATGCGCGACAGCCAGCTCGTGGAGATCTCGGACAACCAGCAGTTGCCGATGACCCACTTCACGGACCGGCTGCTCGAGCTCCAGTCGGAGATCGGCGTCCCGATCCTCGTCGGAGCGCTCGGCTACGACGGGTACGAAGTCAACGTCTCCTCCGACGGGACCGCGCGCATCGGCTGGGATGCGCAGTACAACAGCGTCTTCCTCGTCGAGCGTGGACGCGTCGCCCCGTCGCGGTACGACAAGCTCGAGCTAACGCCGTTCGGCGAGGTCATCCCGTACCTCTCTCGTTTCGACACGCTCGAAGACTGGATCACGCGTCTGGGCGCGAGTGGGATGACGTTCGGGCTGGCGCCGGGGCGCGCGCCCGTGCGCCTGCGTCCGCTCTCCGGTCAGGTGGGGGTGCCGCTGGCCACGCCGATCTGCTTCGAAGCGACAAAGGCGGGCCTGTGCCGCCGCCTCGCGTACGAGGACGGGCGTCCGGTCGTGTCCGGCCTGGTCAACGTGAGCAACGACGGGTGGTTCGGCGATGCACGCGGAGGGCGAGCGCAGCACTTGATGTGCGCACGTTGGCGGTGTGTTGAGCTCGGCCTGCCGATGGTGCGCGCGGTCAACACCGGGATCTCCGCGCACATCGACGCACGGGGGCGCGTCGTGGACTCGCTCGAACCGTCGCTGACCGGAAGTGGGGCGGCACTCAGCGCGAGCCTGCCAATCGACGTCCCCGAGCGCGGCACGCCATACGCGAGGGGTGGGCACCTCTTCGCGTGGATCGGCGCTGCACTCGGGGCGCTGCTCCCCCTGATCGTCA
>JANQQG010000004.1 GCA_028285065.1 Phycisphaerales bacterium | reverse complement strand
AAACCACCCCGCCACCAGGACCCAGCCCCACCGTGACCTTCTTCATCGAGATGATCCGGCTCGGGCTCGGCAACCTCTGGCTGCACAAGCTGCGCTCGTTCCTGACCGCGCTCGGGATCATCCTCGGGATCGCGGCCGTGATCGTGATGGTCGCCATCGGCGAGGGCCAGAAGCGCGACGCGCTCGAGCGTGTGGAGCGTCTGGGCGCCAAGAACATCATCATCCGATCCCAGATGCCGCCGGAGCAGGCCGAGTCCAGCGGGGGTCAGAGCGCGCGGATCTCGCGCTACGGGCTGACGCGAACGGACTTCCGGATCCTCGAGGAGCAGTTCGCCGGCGCCGAGCACATCGTGCCCCTTCAGGCCGTCGGCGGGCAGGTGCTCAAGGACGAGCGTCGCCTGACGAGCCAGGCGTTCGGGACGGTTCCGGAGATGCTCGAGGTCGCGCGTCTGGGAATAGATCGCGGACGGTACCTGTCCGAGCCGGACCTGGAGGAGCGAGCGTCGGTGGCCGTGCTCGGATCCGAGATCGCGCGCCAGCTGTTCCCCTTCGACGACCCGCTGGGCTCGACCATCCGCGTCGATGACAAGGTGCTGCGCGTCGTGGGCATCCTCAAGCCGGTCGGGCTCAGCGGCGGCGCAGGCAGCGCGCTCGTCGGGCGGGACCTGAACTTCGACGTGCATGTCCCGATCACGACCGCGCGCGAGGTCTTCGGCGACGTCATCATCAGGCGCTCCGGAGGGAGCAGCTCATTCACCCATGTCGAGGTCTCGGAGGTCTACCTGGCCGCGCCCACGCGTGACGAGGTCCTGCTGTATGCCGCGCTCGCCGAGCGCCTGCTCGAGACGCGCCACCCCGAGATGCGCGATGTCTCGATGATCGTCCCGTTCGAGCTGCTCGAGAACGCCCGTCGCACGGCGATCGCCTACACGGTGGTGACCGCCATCGTTGCGGGCATCGCGCTGCTGGTCGGGGGGATCGGGATCATGAACATCATGCTCGCGACAGTCACGGAGCGCACGCGAGAGATCGGGATCCGTCGGGCGCTGGGGGCGACGCGCGAGCACATCAGCCGCCAGTTCCTGATCGAGACCGGCGTGCTGTGCGTCCTGGGCGGCCTGATGGGTGTGGCGACGGGGGTCGGGCTCAGCACGGGCCTTGGGGTGATCATCCCTCAGCTCAAGCAGACGCCGTGGCTTGCGCAGTTCATCTCCGCGGACTTCACGCTGACGCCGCGGGTGACGATGTGGTCGATCCTGGTGTCGTTCTCGATCGCGTGCGCGGTGGGGCTGATCTTCGGGATCTACCCGGCTGTGAAGGCGTCTCGCCAGGACCCGATCGTGGCGCTGCGTCGCGACTAGCACGGGTGCCGTCCAACCCACTCTTACGAGACAGCCGCGTACTGCCCAAGCAGTGCCGCGCGAGGTCCCAGGCCGAGCTAATGACAGCCTATGCTACCCTGAGGCTCACGCCCGCCGGTCCACCGAGTTTCGAGGCAAGTCGGTTACCTCTACGACAACTTGCCAAAGGACAACACCAACACAAGGAACGCTTGCATGCGCCGACCGAGAGTTCTGGTCATCTACACAGGTGGCACGATCGGCAGCCTTCCTGTTGATCGCCTCAACCACGCGAGCGCGCTCGACGCAGCCCCATTCGCCGAGTCCCTGGACTCGGAGTACTGCCAAGGACTCGAGGAACGAATGCGTCAGGTCGGTCACGGATTGGATTTCGATCTCTGCAACATTGAGCCCCCTATTGACTCATCGGCCATCCGTCCCGACAAGTGGATTCTCCTCGCGAAGCTCATCGAAACAGAGTACCAACACTACGATGGCTTCCTAATCCTGCATGGCACCGACACAATGGCGATGACGGCAACAGCGCTCTCGTTCATGTTCGAGACGCTCGACAAGCCAATTGTACTCACGGGGTCGCAAGTACCGCTCTTCCAGAGCCCCACAGACGCTCGCAGCAACCTCCTTCACTCGCTGTGGGTCGCCTCCCAGACAGAGGAGGCGACGCTGATCCCTGAGGTCGTCATCGTCTTCGGCCGCTATGTAGTCCGAGGCTGTCAAGCTGTGAAAGTCGACGCGTCCGATGGAGATGCTTTCCGAGCACCCAACGGTGTCCCACTAGGCGTGGTCCGGCCCGAGAAGGTGCACATCTACAAAGACCGCGTCCTCGAACCCCGGCCGGTGGATGAGACCCCCAGCGTCCTCTACCGGATGTACTCGCAAGGCAGCCCACCTGACTGCGTGTACGAGAAGCAAGTCGACGCGAGGTCTGCCGCTGACATGACAGGCACGCGAGTATTCAATATCCGGCCGACGTGGGATCGCACTGCGCCGCCCTTCAAGATCCGGAAGGTCGAGCTTGATCCCGATGACGACCTTGAGAGCACTCAGTCACAACTGGCCGATCCACTGGTTCGCGGGGTGTTGCTCGCCACGTACGGTGTCGGCAACGCCCCGCCCGACCCAGGTCTGCATGCCTGCCTTCGAGAGGCAACTGAGCGAGACTGCCTGATCGTCAACGTAAGCCGCTGCTCGAAGGCGCGGGTCGCGATGGGTCAGTACGCGGCGAGCAGCCTCCTCCTCGAGCATGGCGTCGTAAGCGGCATGGACATGACCCACGAGGCCGCACGGACCAAGATCCGATGGGCGGCCGCGAAACACACCCTCCTCAGTGACATGCAGAAGGCGATGCAGGTGAGCCAGCGTGGCGAACAGGGCGAGGACCTCCACGACCTACGCTTCGGGGGCTCCGACCGGGCAGAAGACCGCACTGGCGATGATGCTAGTTGGCTCGCGCGTGGCTTCTACAGCACGACGCTACCCCAGAGCCTAAAGAAGCAGCTTCTGAAGCGATGCGTGATCCGTTTCTCCGACCTGGCTCTCCGAGCGCCCGGCGTCGGGCAGGCCCTGCTGCATGTGTTCCTCTCGAATCCCAACGCCACGATCGAGGATGCGGGCGACGCCGACATCACGATCGACGCCGAGTCGATCGCAGGCGATGGGGGTGTATTCGTGCACGAGATCCCAAAGGCCCTCGTGCAGCAAGCCGGTGACACGATCCAGATCCGCCTCGTCGCATCTGCTGGGGCGAGCGTTGCATTCAATGGGCTCTTCTTGGCACTCTTCGCCGAACCAAGTCGGGGCACATCGACCGGCTAACCTCGCATTCATGGAGGCGCTCATGCTGCCAGAAGACCGTACGCCAGATCGGGGCACGTGCTTCGTCATTATGCCCATGGGGGAGGAAGGGTCGGACACCCGTGTTCGCTCTCAGCAGGTCATCGACGCGATCGTCCGGCCAGTTGTCGAACCAATGGGCTTCCGCACCGTCGCACCGTGGGACTTACAGCATCCCGGGCTGATCAACACCGAGATCGGAAGGTACCTGGTGGAGTCTCCGTTGGTGATCGCCGATCTCACCGACGCGAATGCCAACGTGTTTTACGAACTCGCCGTTCGCCAGTTCTTCCCAAAGCCGTGCATCCAGCTCATGGCAGCTGGCCAGCAGATCCCGTTCGATGTCTCGATGATCAAGACAATCTTGATCGAGAACACGATGGCCGGGACGATCCGTGCGCAGACCGAGCTTCGAGACGTTGTGCAGGGAATCATCGACTCACCCGACAAAACCTATGACAATCCGCTATCACTGTCACTCGACGTTGAACACATGCGGAAGAGCACCGCCCGTGGCGAGCGAGACGTCGCAGAACTCCTTGAGATGCTCGCGGAACTGCAGCGGCAGGTAGCGCCACTTGTCCCACAGATCGAGAGGACTGGCGAGCAGATCATCGACCAGATCAAGACGTTCGAGAGTCGACACGAGGAGATCCGCGAGAACCTCGCCAAGGGCATTGTCGAGACACGGGATGGGATCTATCGGGCGCTGAAGTACGATCAAAAGAAGGGCATGGTGTACTACGGCAACATCGTCGAAGCCGATCGGCGCAACATCCTGCTGAACAACGAGACGATCAAGGTCATGCTCGCGAGCGTAAAGGACCTTGCCGCGTGCGAGGATCTCGCGAAGAACCAGATTCTCTACGGCGTTGGGTTTGCTGCGAGCAGTCGATTCGCCAAGCACTTTGAAGACTACATGCAGTCAGAAGCGCATGGCGAGTTCGACCTTACCAACTGGCTAGGGCAGTGGACTGAGTACGACTCAAACGCGGGTTTCGGACACATGGAGGTCATGCCCCGGAGCCGCGTGTCCGGAGAGCCAGAGGTGACTGACATCGTGATCCAGAACTCCTTCCTCACTCACAACATGTCCGTCGGGACTCCGAAAGAGAGCTCACTCTGCGAGTTCATGGTGGGGTACATCGAAGGACTCCTGAAGTCCTTCTCGCCCGACCTGTACGAATCGCGCGACCTTGATCCGGAAGGTATCCGAGTGACTCATCGGTGGGAGGACTGCTACCTGAAGCACCGGAACGCCCAGCGCGGTTGCCTGTTCTGTGCCGAGGTCAACCCGCTGCGTCGCGACTAGTTCGCACCCGCCCCAACATCGGGTACGATTAGTCCATGCCGAGGCGCGCTTTCTCGCTCGTCGAGTTGCTCGTGGTCATCGGGGTCATCGCGATCCTCATGGCCATCCTCTTGCCGGCCCTGGGAAGGGCCCGGGCCACGGCACTCCGCGCCAACTGCCTCTCCCACATGGACTCGTCGTCCAAGGCGATCACCATGTACGGCCTGGACTACGACGGCTCCATTCCTCAGTTCGGCGCTTCGACCTATGAGGCGTCGTTCACCAACGGCGGGAATCCGCGCCGGTACTACGACCAATCGATCTACTGGCCGCGCGTCGTCAAGACGTACCTTGGCGAGCGCGAGCTCGAGCCGTCGCAGCTCTGCCCGGCGAGTTCGACGTTCAGGATGGCCTTCCGCAACGGGGACTACCTGGCGTACCTGGACCTCTTCCCGGAGGACTACGACATTTCGTCGAGCTACCGGCTCTCGCACGCCCTGCTCAGCAGCCCCGAGGCGTGGCGTCCAAACGCGGACGGGAAGCAGAGCGTGTTCCTACGGGCCGTCCGCGCCCACGAGATCCTCTTCACCGCCGAGAAGGGGCTGCTCGTCGAGACGGTCAACTTCCACGCGCCCGACACCGAGGACCGGCAGGTCTCGATCTTCACGGCGCGCGGACGGGAACTCGACTTCACAGGCGTCTTCGTCGACGGGCACGCCGAGATCGCGCAGTACGAGGAACTCACGCCGCCGCTGACGACCAACGGCGTCCCCCACACCGCGCCGATCGTCTCGACCCCCGACGGCGCGCGCGGCTCGGACAAGCGCCCCGACTACATGCCGTAGCAGCTCAGACGAGCCTAGTCCTTGGGCGGGACGCCGATGTCCTCGTCCCAGAGCTCCGGCTTCTCGCGGATGAACCGCTCCATCAGTTCGATGCAGCGCGGGTCGTCGACCACCTCGAACGGGATCCGCTCATCCGCGAGCCAGTCCTCGCGCCCCTTGAACGTCCGGTTCTCGCCGATCACGACCCGGGCGATTCGATGGAGCACTGCCGCGCCCGTGCACATTGCGCACGGGCTGAGGGTCGTTGCCATAGTGAGCTCATGCCAGTCGCGCCGGCGTCCGGCGTTGCGCATGCAGGCGGTCTCGGCGTGTGCCGTGGTGTCGCCCGACTGGACGCGGAGGTTGTGCCCACGCGCGACGATCTCGCCGTCGGGGCGCATCAGAGCTGCCCCGATGGGGATGCCCCCCTCGGAAAGCGACTTCTCGGCCTGCCCGATGGCGGCATCGAGGCAGGCACGCTCGGCTTGGGTCAGCGCCATCGACGCGCCCTCCGGCAGGTCACGGCTCGCTCTTGGCCGCCTCGGTCTCGGGGGCGGGCGCCGCCTCGGGGGCAGGAGCGTCGGCTTTGGCGTCGGCCTCGGCAGCCGCGGCAGCGTTCTCCTTCTCGAGCTGTCGCTTGATGGCGTCGACCTTCGCCTTGTCCGGGGCGAGGATCATCTGCGCGGCGCGACCCTGGACGCGCGGCGGCACCTCGACCTTGGCGATGTCCGAGAGCTTCTCGGCGATCTCCTTGAGCCGGTCGACGCCGAGGCGGTTGTGCGCGATCTCTCGCCCGCGGAAGCGCTGCGTGAACTGGACCTTGTGCCCCGCCATCAGGAAGCGACGCGACTGGTCGACGCGGATCTGCACGTCGTGCGGATCGATCTTCACGGAGCGGCCGAGCCGGATCTCCTTCATCTCCGTCTGCTTGCTGGACGCACGGGTGCGCTGCTCCTTCTTGGAGAGCTCGTACTTGTACTTCCCGTAGTCCATGATCTTGCAGACCGGGGGGCGGGCCTCCGGGGAGACCTCGACCAGATCCAGACCGGCCTCGTCGGCCATCCGAAGCGCCTCGTGCGTCTCGATGACGCCGACCTGCTCGCCTTCGGGGCCGATCACACGAACCGGGCTGATCCGGATCATGTGATTGACGCGGGTCCGCTTGACGGGCCCGCCCGTGTCTCTAAATCGCCTGAGGGATATAGCTGCGCTCCTGCTACGAAACTCGACGCCCGGCGCGATGCGACCACATGTCGATCGCCGCTGGCGTCCGGTTGACTGCTGCTCGTTCGGAAAAGAGCCGCGACTGGCTCATGCCCCGCGTCCGCGCACACGCGCCTCCGACTCCGCCCCCGGTGCTCGATTGCGGCGGCTCGCCGACACGCGTTGTTCGATCACTCGTCGCGACTCCAAACCCGCCCTCCCCACTGCCTGAACACTAACCCCCTGCCCGGCCCCATGCAAGGCTGGGCGCCCCCAATGAGCGCACGCCCGGGGCCGCCCGATCCGCCCCCCTCGGGGCCCGATCCGCCCCTACTGGGCCACGAGCACGATGTTGATGATCACGCTGATCGCCAGCAGCACCAACATCACCCAAAACAGGATCTCGAAGGTGCGGCTCTCGCCCTCGCCGCTCTGGTCCGCCGGGATCAACTCGGGAGAAGCCGCGGCCTCTGCCTGGGCCAGCGCCGCGATGGTGTCCTCCTCGAGCACGTCCTTGTGGGCGATGGTGGGCACCTTGCCCTCGCGGACCAGGCGGAGGTCACCGACCAGGTCGGCACACGACTGGTACCGCTTCCGGGGGTCCTTGGCCATCATCATCTCGATGACCTCGGACACGCCGGCGCTCAGCTTCGGGTTGACGTGGTCCGGTGCGACCAGCTCGCTCTTGAGGTGCTTGTGCATCACGGCGGACGGGTTCTTCCCGTCGAACGGGACGTTGCCGGTGACCATGTGGTACAGCGTCGCACCGAGCGAGTAGATGTCCGCCGGGGGGCCGATCGTCTTCTCCCCGCGGATCTGCTCGGGGCTGATGTAGTAGGGCGTGCCGAACGCCTTGCCCGCCTCGGCCTCGGCGGCCTCCTTGTCGGTCATCGCACGAGCCAGGCCCATGTCTGCGAGCTTGACCAGCCCGTCCGTCGTGATCATGAGGTTCTTGGGCTTGACGTCGCGGTGGATCAGGCCCTTGGCGTGCGCGTGCTGGAGCGCCTCGCCGACCTGGATCACGATGTCGACCGCCTCGCTCTCCTTGAACCGCTTGTGCTTGACGATGTCGTCATACACCGTGCGCCCGTCCACGAACTCCATCACGAAGTAGTGGTAATCACCGGCCTGACCGACGTCGAAGGCCTGCACGATGTTGGGGTGGTTCAGGACGCCGGCAGCGCGTCCCTCGGCGTAGAAGCGTTCGATGAACTGCGTGTTGTCGCTGAACTTCCTGGGCAGGACCTTGATCGCGACCATGCGGTCCAGGCTGAGCTGGCGCGCCTTGAAGACCGTCGCCATCGCGCCCGCGCCCAGCTTGCCGAGCACCTTGTAGCCCGGGATCTGCTGGCCCTCACGCTCGGCCTCGACCATCGCGCGGATCCGCGCAAGCTGACGCTTGGTGATGAAGTCGTTGTCGACGAGCAACTGGCTTAGCGTGCGCTGGTTCTCTTCGACGGCGTACCCGCGCGCGAGTTCCAGGCACTGCTGGACCTCTTCCGGCGTCGCGAGGCCGGCGTCGACGACGATCTTGCCGAGGATCGTGTCGATGTTGGTGCCGCTCTTGCTGTCGCCGGGATCCTCGGGGAGGTCGTCGGGCGGGGTCGATCGCGTGGAGTCGCCGGAGTTCTCGGAGTCGGCGTCCGGGGCCGCGGGGCCCAGCTTTGACGTCTCGGTCAGGTCGGGGTTGTCCTGCGTTTCGCTCATCGGTCGCGTGGGTTGATCTCACTGTCGCGGCGCGATCCGCCGGGCCTCTCGGATGAGTCCCGCTCAACGGACCCGAAACCTAAGGAGGCCCCCAGGCCGCGTCAAACTGGGCGCCCGGCTTTCCCAGCCCGTGGCCCACCCCAGGGCATGCCAACATCTTCGTGCGATCCCGGCGATGGGTTCAGTCGGTGATCGGGTCCGACCGCCGGCCCCACACCCCACCCCCACCCCGACCCCACCACATTGACACCGCAGCACCGATTCCGGATGCCCAGGGTTGGTGGTCGCTAGCATTCCGGCTCATGCTGGTCACCCAGAAACGCCCCCGCGTGCTGCGCTGGTTCCACGCCGGCCCGCTTCTGTACGGCGACTGGGGCACTTCGCGCCTGTACGTCCTGGGACTGGCCCTCTTCTTCGCGGCTGACGCGTCGTTCTTCTACCTGTTCGCCATCGGCGGACTCATGGCGGCCGTCGCCTGGGCGTACACGATCGTCTGCCGTAGCTACCCGGATGGGGGTGGTGTTTACACCGCCGCGCGAGACCTCAACCCGACGCTCTCGGTCATCGGCGCGACGCTGCTGCTGTGCGGGTATCTGATGACGGCCGCGATCAGCGTTGTCGAGGCGCTGCACTACTTCGGTGTGCCCGATCACAAGTGGCTGCTGCTGCTGCTGTCGGTCGTGATCATCGCGCTGATCGGGGGCATCAACTGGCTCGGCGCCAAGAGCGCCGGCACGCTCGCGCTGATCATCGCGGGCGCGGCCCTGATCGTCTCCGGGCTGATCTTCGTCCTGGCGATCCCCTACGTGCCCGCGGGGCTCACGCGAGCGCTCGGCTCGTTCACGCAGCCCTTCGACGACCCATGGCCATCGTGGGTGCTGTTCACAAAGCTCTGCCTCGCGCTCGCGGGCGTCGAAGCGGTCGCGAACATGACCGGGCTCATGAAGCACCCGGTCGAGAAGACAGCCAAGCGGACGCTGCTCCCGGTGCTCGCGGAGGTCGTCGTCCTCAACCTGTTCTTCTGCGTCGTCTTCCTCGGGCTGAGTTCCTTCGCCGATCGCGACAAGCCCTTCCCCGAGATCCTCGAACAGTCCGCGGCCCAGGTCGAGCAGGCCGAACTCGACTACAGCCAGGCCGTGGACGCCGGCGCACCCGAAGCGGAGCTCGCGCCCCTGGCCGAAGCCCGCGACGAGGCGGTCCGCGCCGACGCGGAGCTGCAGGAAGAAGGGCGTCAGGTCCGCGACATCGCGATGAAGCGCATGGCCATCGAAGCGGGCACCAACGCCTTCGGCGAGCGCGCCGGGTTCGTCTTCGGAAAGATCGGGGCCATTGTCTTCGGCCTGCTGCTGCTGAGCGCGACGAACACGGCCGTCATGGCCATGGTCTCCGTGCTCTTTGCCATGGGCAAGGACGACGAGCTTCCGAGACCACTGACGAAACTGAACTACTCGGGCGTCCCATGGGTGGGCCTGATCGTCGCGTGCGTGGTGCCGGTGATCATCCTGGCGATCACGCTGGACGTCGTGATCCTCGCGCGCCTGTACATCGTGGGCGTCTGCGGGGCCATCACGACGAACGTCCTGTGCTGCGCCGTCAACAGCAAGCTCGAGATCAAACCGATCGAGCGACTGGGGCTGTGGTCACTCGGGACTTTCCTCGCGGCCGTGACCCTCACGATCATCGTGACTCGTCCCGAAGCGACGCTCTTCGCGGGCGTGACGGTCGGGAGCGTGCTGATTACGCGTCAGTACATCGTGTGGCGTCGCGCTCGCGGGCCCGAGCCCGTCCCGACACCAGAACTCGGCTGGCTCATGGAGCTCAAGGACACGCCATTCGACATCGATCCAGCCAAGCCGAAGGTCATGCTGGCCGCGCGCGGTCGCTACCAGGCGGACTTTGCGATCGACTTCGCGCGCCGTCAGAACGCGGTCCTGTTCGCCATCTTCGTGCGCACGTTCCGCGTGCTGGACACGGCCCCCGACGACGTGCCGACACTTGAGGCCGACCAGGATGCGCAGGAGGCGCTCGGCTCCGTTGCGGTGCTGGCCAAGCAGTACAACGTCCCGTTCGTCCCGATCTACGTGGCGTCCACGGACATCGTCGATGAGATCCTGGACTACACGGTGACGTTCGGATGCACGACGCTGATCATGGGCAAGAGCCACCGTCGCGCGTTCGCGCGGGCGCTCGAGGGCGACGTGGTGACGCAGGTCGTCGAGCACCTGCCGGACGATGTCGCGCTGATCACACGCGACGCGACCCCGCACCCGATGCCGGCGCCGCCGAACGGACCTTCCGCGAAGGCCGAGCCCGAGCGTGAGGACAACACAGAGGCCGGCGGGGACGTCTCCGAGCCCGAGGGCCCGTCGGAACCGGAATCAGACTGAGACACGGCACGATCATGTGCCGCCGGACGGATCGAACTGCCCTATTCTGCTCCATGATGGACACGGATGTCTTCACCGACCGGATCCTCGAGGGGCTGACCGAGGCGCAGCGCCAGGCCGTGACAACCACGGAGGGCCCGCTCCTCGTCCTCGCCGGCCCCGGCTCCGGCAAGACACGCGTCATCACACGCAGAATTGCCTACCTGATCGCCTGCGGCGTCCCGCGCTGGCAGATCTTGGCCCTGACCTTCACCAACAAAGCCGCCGCCGAGATGCGCGAGCGCGTCGTGCACCTGCTCGGCGATGACGTCGCCGCCCGGGGACTGACCGTCGCGACGTTCCACTCCCTCTGTGCGCGCCTGCTCCGCAAGTACGCCGAGGTGGCGAGCGGGCCGGCCGGACTCGGGATCAAGCCGGACTATGCGATCTACCCGTCCGCAGATCAGCTCACGCTGATCAAGCGGGTGATCTCCGACCTGGACTTGTCGACGACGAACTTCCCGCCGCGCTCCGTGCTCAGCGCGATCAGCAACCTGAAGAATGAGCTGAAGACCCCCGAGCAGTTCGCAGCCGAGGCAGCGGACTTCTACGCCAAG
>JANQQG010000262.1 GCA_028285065.1 Phycisphaerales bacterium | reverse complement strand
TCCCTCACCATCACTGCCGCCCCCGCCCGCACACGCCAGTCGCGCCAGTCCCCCACCCTTGAGAACCTCGCAGTGCTTGCGGACGCAGTTGAGCTCCTCGATCCTCGCTCCGGCACGCAGCAGCGTCTCGGTCACGGCACGCAGGTCGCCAAGCTCCAGCCCCTCGGCCGGGAGCGTCAGGTGCGCCGATGCGCCGCCGGAGATGAGCGCCAGCAGCACATCCGTGCGCCCGAGCCCGCCTGCGGCGGCCGCGACCGCGCGGGCGGCCTCGACGTTGCGCTCCGTCGCGATGGGGTGGTCGGCCTCGAACACACGCAGCGAGCCGATGTCCGCGAGTGCATCACGTCCGCCGGGGGGTGCAACGACGACGCCACCAGCGGGCCGAACCCCACACCGACCAACCAGGGCGCGGACCATCGGAACGCTCGCTTTGCCGGCCGCGACGACGTGCATCGGCGTGTCGCCGGCGCGACCCCCCATCCCTCCCGTCTCCCCGATCGAGCGCGTCCAGGCACGCACGAGGGCCTCGCCGGCGTCGGCGCGGCCGATGGCCGCTCGCATGATCCGCTCGACGTGAACGGGATGGTCTTCGAATCTCGGTCCGGCCTTGGCCACGCTGACCCACCTCACACAACCCACCCGGTCCCCGAACCCACACTACGCCATCAGCAACAGGCACCCGCCCATCCACACTGCCCCAACGAGCATCACGATGCACGTGTAGCCGACGACCTGACGCGCCTTCACACCCGTGATCGCCAAGAGGGGCAGTGCCCAAAACGGCTGCAGCATGTTGGTCAGCTGATCGCCGTACGCCACGGCCATGACCATCGACCCCGGGCTGATGCCTGCCTCGGCGCCCGCGCTCAGCGCGATCGGGCCCTGGATCCCCCACTGCCCGCCGCCGGAAGGGACAAACAGATTCACGATGCCTGCGCTCGCGAAGGTCAGCAGCGGCGTGGACTGACCTCCGCCGCTCGCGATGCCTTCGGCGAGCAGCGCGACGAGCCCGGCTGCGCTCATCATGCCCATGATGCCGGCGTAGAGAGGGAACTGGAGGATGATGCCGGCGCACCCGCGCGCGCCGTCCTCGATCGCGCGTGCGTACCGGATCGGTGAGCCGTGCAGCACGAGGCCGAGCGCGAGCATCGCCGCGTTCACCTCGTTGAGACCTGGGTTGGTCAGCCCGCCCTTTGTCTTGGCGGCGTACTGCGCGAGGGCCACGACCAGCGCGAGCGCCAGCAGCCAGCCGAGCGCGGGCGAGCGTTCGAGGAAGGCGACGACGCGGTTCCGCCCGGCGGGTGCATCGGCCGCGTCATCACCCTTGTCGGCCTCGTCCTCGAGCATCGCCTCGGGGATGGGCGTCAGCTGCGCTTCGTCCTTCGGCGCGAGCATCGCGACCAGGATCGGGATGATGATGATCAGCCCGCCGGTGACGACGAGGTTCATCGGGCTGAGCACCGTCTCGGTCAGCGGGATGCCGGCGTCGCCGCCGAGGCGGGCGAGCTCGGATTCCGGAAGCACCTTGGCCGCGCCTTCGAGGCTCGTCATGCTCAGGGGCGCGCTGCCCGAGAAGCCCCCGTGCCAGAGCATCATGCCGGTGTACCCGGCGGCCGCGATGAGCGGGTAGTGCACACGGATCCCGCGCTTGGCCATCGCGCGCCCGACGTCACGGGCCAGGAGCGCCCCGACGATCAAGCACAAGCCCCAGTTGATAACCGAGGCGAGACAGGCGACCAGCGCGACCAATGCGGCGGCCGAGGCGGTCGAGCGGGGCAGGGCCGCCAAGCGTGTGATCAGCCAACGCACCGGTCGTGACACGGCGACCGCGTGCCCGGTCACGAGGATCAGGCACATCTGCATGCCGAAGGCGAGGAACTTCCAAAGCCCGCCCTCCGTGCGCCACGCGTTGAGGAGCGCCTCGGGTCGGTCGGCGAACTCGGTGCCATCGAAGCCGATGGTGAGCGCGAGGATCGCCGTCAGGGCGGTCAGGAGGATGGCGATGACGAAGGGATCGGGCGCGGTGCGTTCGAACACCGCGCTGATCTTCAGTCCGAGACGGGACAGCATCGGGCCAGCGTAGCAACCCGCGACCCGCGTGTGCCGGGCTCAGGAGGCCCCGAGTTCTCCGATCAGCTCAGCGAGCTTGGCGACGTCGCGTGCCTCGAGGATGGCCTTGGCGCGAGGGCTCTTGGCGAGAGCGTCGCTCTTGGCGAGGTTGGCCAGGGCTGTCTCAACGCTCTTCCAGAGCTTGTCGGCCTTCTTCTGGCTGTCGCAGAGGTAGATCTCGCTGACCAACTCGGAGAGCTTGTTCTCCATGATCGTGTCGCGGTGCTCGTAGTACCGCTTGACGATGCTCCGCTGGTGCTTGCTCAGGTCACGCTTGGCCATGGAGGTCCATCTCCGTGTTCGGGGGCTCGACGGGGGCGGAGTGTACGCCCTCGGAGCGGTTGGGCTCCGCCCCCCCGGCCCGCCCCCGCTCCGGCGCGGCCTCCAATGTAAACTCGCGCGCCGTGGAGCTTGTCAACGGAACCAAGATGGCTGCCGGGTGGACGCTGGCGACCGACCCGGACGGGCGTGAGCGCGTCGTCGTCGTCGTCAAGGGCACATTCGGCCTGCCGACGCCCGATGCACCGGACGCGCCCCTCGAGCTATCGCCCGAGCAACACCCGCTGGTGATGGCCGACGAGTTCACGGGTGAGCCGGGACTGTCGGCGACGGTGTACGAGTCGGACTTCCCGCCACACAAGCCGCGATGCGACGTGCTCGTCAACGGATCAGCGCACGCCCCGGGCGGGCGCCCCGCCACGAGCGTCGTCGCAACCCTGCGCGTGAGCGCTCCGGGCGGCACGGGCTTTGAGAAGTCGATCGAGGTCGTTGGGGCGCGCGTGTGGGAGAAGAAGATGCTCGGCGCGACCCCGAGCGCACCCGAACCGTTCGTGAGCACGCCGATTACCTACGACGTCGCCTTCGGCGGGACAGACGCCTCGGAGAAGAACCCCGACAAGCAGAAGTGCCACCTGGCCAACCCCGTCGGGACCGGGTACTACCCCCACCAGGGCGGCAAGGCGCTCGACGGGCTCGCGCTCCCGCACACGCAGCAGCCCGGCAAGGCGGTCATCTCCCCGACGGGCAAGTACAAGCCGATGTCCTTCGGCCCGATCGGTCGGTCGTTCGCGCCTCGCTACAAGCGGGCCGGAACGTACGACGACGCCTGGCAGGAAGAACGCTTTCCGCACCTGCCCGACGACTTCGACCCCGCCTACCACCAGAGCGCACCCGACGATCAGCTCATCGATCACCCCACGCGCCCTGACGGCACGACCACGCCCGTGCGCATCGAGCTGGTGAGCATGACCCCGGAGGGTCGCCTCGCGTTCGAGCTTCCCACGATGGGTGTGCCCGTCGAGTTCACGGACGGCGAATACGAGCGCACCCAGACGCACGCGACGCTGGACACCATCATCGTGGAACCGGACCTCGGGCGCGTGATGCTGGCGTGGCGGACCACGCGCCCCCTGGATCGCGACATCTTCGACGTGCGCCAGTGCGTCGTCGGGCGCATGAGCCGCGCCTGGTACCGAGCACGCCTGACCGGCAAGACGTACTACCCATCGATCGCGGATCTGGCGGCGTCCCCCCCGCCGCTCGCAGAAGACCTTTCCGGTGAGACGGCGGAGGATCTGGCAGGAGAGCCCGCGTGAGCGTGATCGCGATCCAGCACGTGGGGATGGCGACCGGGGTCGGGCTCTCGGCGCCGGCGTCGTGCGCTGCCATCCGCGCTCGCATCACCGCGTTCCACGAGACCGCCTTCTTCTTCGACGGGGAACCGATCGTCGGCGGGATGGTCCCGCTCGCACACAACCCGCGCGGACGCGAGAAGATCCTCGATCTCGCGGCGCTCGCCGCACGCGAGGCACTCGAGGGCACGCCGTGCGCTGCGTCGGACGTGCCGATCCTGCTGGTCACTGCCGAGGAGGACCGCCCCGGCCGGTTCGCGGGCCTCGACGAGACACTGCTCCCTGATCTTGCACGCCGCCTCGAGATCAGCGCCCATCCATCGAGCCAGGTGATCTGCGAGGGCAGAATCGGCGGCGTGCACGCGCTCGTGCGCGCCGACGGCTTGCTCCGCGCGGGGTCGCCCGCGTGCCTGGTTGTCGGCGTCGACACGCTCCTTGTCGCGCGCACGCTCGAGTCCCTGCACGACAACCGACGCCTGCTCACCGCGAAGCACTCAAACGGGCTCATCCCGGGCGAGGCGGGCGCCGCCCTCTTGGTCACACGCCCGGGCGAGGGCGACAACGCGCAGAGCGTGCTCTGCACGGGCGTCGGCTTCGCGCGCGAGGAGGCAAGCGTGCTCTCGGGCCTCCCGCTCCGCGCGCAGGGGCTGGTCGAAGCGATCCGAGCGGCGATGGACGTGGCAGGCGCGACGTTCGATGACGTCGATGTGCGCATCAGCGACGTGCAGGGCGAGCAGTACGGCTTCCGCGAGGCCGCCCTGGCCGCACAGCGACTCATGCGCGAGCGCAAGCCCGAGTTCGACCTGTGGCACCCGGCCGACTGCATCGGTTCGGTCGGCGCGGCGACGCTCCCGGTGCTGATCGGCATCGCGCAGGACGCGTGGGTCAAGCGGTACGCACCCGGTCCGGGGGCGATGGTGCATCTGGGTGATGATCATCACGAGCGTGCCGCACTGATCCTGCGCACCGCTGACACGGGGGCGTGGTGATGGGCAACAAGGTCTTCGCCAACGGACGTGAGATCTCCTGCAAGTCGTCACAGGGTAAGTCCATCTGCTCGTTTCCCGACGTCTGCCTGACCCCGCCCTCCCCGCCGGCCGGGCCGATCCCGATCCCGTACCCCAACACGGCGATGGCGTCGGACATGACCAGCGGGTCGAAGACGGTGAAGCTGCACGGCAAGGAGGCGATGCTCAAGAACAAGTCGTTCTTCAAGAAGAGCATGGGCGACGAGGCCGCGACGAAGGCGCAGGGCATGGGCGTGGTGACGCACCAGATCCAGGGCAAGGCGTACTTCATCATGTGGTCGATGGACGTCAAGTTCGAGGGGGAGAACGTGGTGCGTCACCTGGACATGACGACGCACAACCACGGGTCCCCGCCGGCGAACGCACCGCCGATGGTGCATGCGGCTCTGGCGAACATGGGCCAGATCGCGGAGTGCGCGGCGGACAAGGCGGAGGTCGAGGACAAGTGTGACCCGTGGGACCAGAAGGCCACGTGCCCCGACGAACGCGGGATCACTGGGGCGTTCGCGGAGATCAAGAGAAACCCGAAGGCCAACAAACCCGGCGGTACGCCAGCGACTGAGGCGAAGCGCCGCAGGGCCGTCGACGACCTTCGCGCTCAGTACCGCAAGTACTCGAAGGAGATGCAGGACAACGAGTGCCGCAAGGCCCTGCGCTGCATGCTCGTCCCGTACAACAAGACGAAGAAAGTCGGCTGCCCCAAGCAGACGGGCGATCACCTCCTGGAGAAGTCGAACGTCAACAACATGGCAGCCGCCGACCGCGGGAACTACAAGGCGAGCAAGGCGCCGACGGCTCTCATGGAAGGCAACAGCTACCACATCGGCTCGCACGGGCTCGGGCACTACGGACGCCGCCAGGGCTATGAGCAGCATCCCAACAAGAACCCCTGGACCGTCCGCAAGGGGGCCAAGAATGCGGCCCAGGTGCACTGCCAGATCGCCGGCGGATGCGACCCCGCGTGCATCGAGGAGCAGATCGTCCAGGAGCACACGAAGATGGGCGTCGACGAGAACGCCCCGATCGAGCCACCATCGGCGAGCCTGGCCTCCGACTACTCGAAGGACTTCGCGCAGGAATGGGGCTCCGCAGCTGGCGCAAGCGCTTCGCGCAGCGCAGGACCACCCAGGACCCGTAGGCGGCGCAGCTAGCGCTCAGGAGACCCGATGGCCGGGCATTGGACAGATGAGTTCAGCTTCTTCGGCGGCGCGATCCAGGACACGCGCCACGCCTACCTCCTGGCCGTCCACGACCCCGCCGCCGAGGCCAAGGCGCCGCAGACCACGGCGGTCATCTGGACCGACGGCTCTTGGCATGGCGAGAGCTTCGAGTGGAGCTGCGCCGGCTGCGGGATCATCGGCGACGAGTTCATCATGGTCGGCGTCGAGGGTGACGTCGCCGCGATCACACCGACGGACATCGGCGAGGAGAACCCGATCGGCGCGATCGGCGGGCGCTCGGGCGCGCTGACCAACGCACGCGCCATCGATCGGATCCTCTACGTAACCGGCATGGGCCGGCGCGTCCTGCGACGCGACGGGATCAACGCCTGGACACAACTCGACGCGGGCATGCCCGCACCCGACGATGGGCCGGTCAGGGGGCTCAACGCGATCGACGGCGCCGGCGCACAAGAACTCGTCGCGGTCGGCTGGGGCGGCGAGATCTGGGCGTGGGACGGGAGCACCTGGCGCTCGATCGACTCACCGACGAACCTCATCCTCAGCGCGGTGCGCCGGATGAGCGACGGGACCTACTACGCCGTGGGACAGGAGGGAATCGTCGTCCGCGGGCGGGCCGACCGGCCGGGGGACCAGGAGCGGTGGGAGATCGTCGGGGAAGCGGGGGCGGCCGACTTCCTCTACGACGTGATCGAGTTCGACGGTCGGGTCGTGGCGTCGAGCATGCTGGCCCTGTTCGAGCTCAAGGACGAGGCCCTCGAGCCCTTCGACTTCGGCGACGCCGAGGACGTCCCGCTGACCCAGTACAGGCTGGCCCTGGAGCCAGGGCCGAGGGGGGCCGGGGGACCGGGCCGGCTGTGGACGATCGGGTCCAAGGACGTCTTCCGGTTGGACGGGAAATCATGGGAGCGCATCGACTAGTGTTGCCCCACCCCTGAAGACCCCGGCCCGAGCGGCCGGAGCCCGGAGACTGAAATGAGCACGACCCTTTCCGACGAGGCCCGTACCAAGAGCGAGGCCCTGATCGAGCGCGTTGTCGCCAAGAACCCCGGCGAGCCCGAGTTCCACCAGGCCGCCAAGGAGGTCATGCAGGACGTCATCGCCTTCACGACCGAGCACCCCGAGTTCGCCCAGCAAGGGCTGCTCGAGCGCCTGATCGAGCCGGAGCGGGTGATCAGCTTCCGCGTGGCGTGGACGGGCGACGACGGATCGGTCAACGTCAACCGCGGGTGGCGCGTCCAGTTCAACGGCGCGCTCGGCCCGTACAAGGGCGGGCTCCGCTTCCACCCCAGCGTCACCCAGGGCACGCTCAAGTTCCTCGCCTTCGAGCAGATCTTCAAGAACTCGCTCACCGGCCTGGCGATGGGCGGCGGCAAGGGCGGCAGCGACTTCGACCCCAAGGGCAAGTCCGACGCCGAGGTCATGCGCTTCTGCCAGTCCTTCATGACCGAGCTGTTCCGCCACGTCGGCGCCGACACCGACGTGCCCGCCGGTGACATCGGCGTCGGCGCACGCGAGATCGGCTTCCTCTTCGGCCAGTACCGCCGCCTCAGCCAGCGCTTCGAGGGCGTGCTGACCGGCAAGAGCCTCGACTGGGGCGGAAGCCTCATCCGCACCGAGGCCACCGGCTACGGCTGCGTCTACTTCGCACGCAACATGCTCGAGCGCATCGGCGACTCGCTCAAGGACAAGACCTGCGTCGTCTCCGGCTCCGGCAACGTCGCGCTCTACACCATCGAGAAGCTCAACGAGCTCGGCGCGAAGGTCGTCGCGGCCAGCGACTCCGGCGGCGTCGTCTACGACAAGGAAGGCATCAACCCCGAGAAGGCCGCCTGGCTCAAGGACCTCAAGGAGAACCGTCGCGGGCGGATCCACGAGTACGCGGACCGCTTCGGCGCCGAGTACCGCCCCGAGGGCGAGCCCTGGACGATCCCCTGCGACGTGGCCTTCCCGTCGGCGACGCAGAACGAGATCGACAAGTCAGAAGCCGAGACCCTGGTCAAGAACGGGTGCAAGTGCGTCGCCGAGGGCGCGAACATGCCCTCGACCATCGCGGCGATCGACGTCTTCAAAGACGCGGGCGTGCTCTTCGGCCCGGCCAAGGCCGCCAACGCCGGCGGCGTCGCGGTCAGCGGCCTCGAGATGGCGCAGAACTCGATGCGCCTGTCGTGGACCCGCGAGGAGGTCGACGCGAAGCTGCAGTCCATCATGGCCAACATCCACAACGCCTGTGTCGAGCACGGCGCCACCAGCACGGACCACATCGACTACGCGCGCGGCGCCAACATCGCCGGCTTCGTCAAGGTCGCCCGCGCCATGCTCACCCAGGGTGTGATCTGACCAAATGACAACGACGCCCAAGCCCGCGACCGATGCCGTCCCCGGCGCCGACATCACCTACCCCGAAGTCACGATCAACCGCTACCGGCCCAACGACCCGTGCGTCGGCAGGCTGGTGCGCTCCGAGGTCTGCACTGCTTCGCCCAAGGCGGCGTCGTTCTGCCGCCACCTCGAGATCGACGTCAGCGGGACGGACCTGGACGGGATCGTCGTGCCGGGCCAGTCGATCGGCGTGCTCGCGCCGGGCGAAGACGCCAAGGGCCGGCCGCACCAGGTGCGCCTGTACTCCGTCTGCAGCCCGACACGCGGTGAAGACGGGCAGGGGCACGTCATCGCCACGACCGTCAAGCGCACCATCGACGAGCACTGGGACAACCACACGCTGTTCACCGGCGTCGCCAGCAACTTCCTCTGCGACCTCCAAGAAGGCGACGAAGTCCGCCTGACCGGCCCCAGCGGCAAGCGGTTCTTGCTCCCCTCCAACCCCGGCGACCACGACTACCTCTTCTTCGCCACCGGCACGGGCATCGCCCCCTTCCGCGGGTTCGTGATCGACCTGCTCGAGTCGGACGCCAAGAGCGAGGTCTGCCTGGTGATGGGCTCGCCCTACGCCAGCGACCTGCTCTACCACGACTTCTTCCTCGAGCTCGCGTCCAAGCACGACAACTTCACCTACCTGACCGCGATGAGCCGCGAGAAGCAGGCCGACGGGCACGACCCGATGTACGTGCAGGGGCGCCTGGTCACGGACCGGGACAGGCTGATGGGCCTGCTCAAGCGTGAGCGCACGCTGATGTACGTGTGCGGGATCGCGGGGATGGAGATGGGCATCCTGCAGGAGCTGGCGCGCGAGCTTCCCAAGAGCGCGCTCGAGCAGTACCTGCGGGCCGACGCAGAGACCATCAGCGACATCGACGGGTGGAGCCGCAAGATGCTCCACCGCCAGATCAAGACGACCAAGCGGGTCCACCTCGAGGTCTACGCGTGACACCCGGCGCGGCCTGGCGCGTAGCCGATCGGTTCGCTCCCTTCGGCGCGACCATCTTCGCCGAAATGACGCGCCTGGCAATCGAGCACGACGCGATCAACCTCGGACAAGGCTTCCCCGACTTCGACGGTCCCAGCTTCATCGGTGGCGCCGCCCGCGAGGCGATCGAGGCCGGACCGAACCAATACGTGCGCACGGGTGGGCACCCCAAGCTCGCCGAAGCGATCGCCACGTTCT
This sequence comes from Phycisphaerales bacterium, assembly GCA_028285065.1. Lineage (GTDB taxonomy): Bacteria > Planctomycetota > Phycisphaerae > Phycisphaerales > UBA1924 > JANQQG01. Next base: position 11,565 of record JANQQG010000262.1, on the reverse strand, counting down.
GGAACCAACAGACAGGCGAGTCGATCGACCCGCTCGGAGAGGTCACCATCAACAGCGGCGCAACCGAGGCGCTGGCGGCCGCCATGCTCGGGCTGGTCAACCCAGGCGACGAGGTCGTGCTGTTCGAGCCGTTCTACGACAGCTACCGCGCCTGCGTGGCGATGGCCGGCGCGACGCCCCGCTTCGTCCCGCTCCGACCCGACGCGACCACCGGCAAGTTCGTCTTCGACGAGGCCGAGCTCCGTGCGGCGTTCACCGATCGCACCAAGCTCGTCCTCGTCAACACCCCCCACAACCCGACCGGCAAGGTCTTCACGCGCGACGAGCTGACACTGATCGGCTCGCTGTGCGAGCAGCACCACTGCATCGCGCTCTGTGACGAGGTCTACGAGCGCCTGACGTTCGACGATGCGCTCCCGCACGTACGCATGGCGACGCTCCCTGGGATGCGTGAGCGCACGCTGACGATCTCGAGCCTCGGCAAGACGTACAGCTACACCGGCTGGAAGATCGGCTGGGCCATCGGCCCCGAGGACCTGACCGCCGGCATCCGAGCGGCCCACCAGTTCATCGTCTTCAGTGTCCCAGGCGCCCTGCAACTCGGTGCGGCCGCAGCCCTGACGTCACCCGAGGGCGAGCAGAGCGTGCGCGATCTCGTCGCGCAGTACGCCGAAGGGCGCGAGTTTCTTTGCGACGCCCTCGAGTCGATCGGGCTGGACGTGTTCCGTCCGGACGGGACGTACTTCGTCATGGCCGACTTTGCGCGCACGTTCGGCGATCGCTTCGAGGACGACGTCGCCTTCTGCCGACACCTGACCGGCGAGGTCAAGGTGGCGGCCATCCCGCCCAGCGCGTTCTACGAGCACCCGGAGATGGGGCGCCACCTCGTCCGCTTCGCGTTCTGCAAGAGGCCCGAGACGCTTCGCGCGGCCGCCGATCGATTACGCTCACTGCGCAGCTAGCCCGCGCCGACATTCGCGCGGGCGCAACCCGCCGGGCCCGTGGCGGAACTGGCAGACGCGGCGGCCTTAAAAGCCGCTTCCCGGAAACGGGAGTGAGGGTTCGAGTCCCTCCGGGCCCTGTCCACCAACTCAGTCCTCGAGGCGCACCGTCGTCTCGATGTCCACCGCCTTCTCCGCAGCGTACCGCAGTGCCACCTCATCGCCCGCGTCGCCCTCGACCCAGAACCGATGCACGATCGCGCTCCGTGAGCCGACGCCCTCGTCATAGAGCACGCGAGCCGGCTCGTGGCGGACCTCGGCCACGGTCTTGTCCCACCAACTCTCGAGCTTGCCCGACGCGATGACCGACACGCCTGCGCCTTCGGCCGTCAGCAGGTCGGCCGCGCCGATGCCCGCGCTCCGTGCGCGGGCGGTGCGGGTCGGGATGAGCTTGTCGTTGCGGATCTCGACGGTCACTTCCCAGAGGCGGTCGCTGACGCGCTCGACGCTCGTGCGGTCGAAGCGGATCTTCGGCATCTCGCCGCCGTGGAGCATCGTGAAGGCGAAGTTGCGGTGGGCCTCTTCTTCGAGCATGAAGACGGGCGTCGAGCGGGAGGACCACTTGTTGAGCCCGCCCACGAGCACGGTGCCGTGCTCGGGGTGCTCGACCTCCGTGAACTCCTGGAAGGTCGCGCCGAACTGGAGGCGGTCGCGGAAGAGGCGCATCTGCTCGTCGTTGGGGCGTGAGCCGTCACGCTGAAAGTACTTGCCGACGGTCCAGAGCTCGTTGGTGAAGCTGATGACGCCGAGGCCCTCGGCCGCCCAGGTGGCCTCGCCGCCGTGGACGTTGTAAAGGTCGCTGAAGATCACGAGGTACCGGTAGTACGGGAGGATGTCGGCGCCGATGCGACCGAACTCGTCGTAGACGCGGAGGTCAGCGCGCGGGTAGGCGCCGGTGCGGTAGTTGGTCCCGGGGCCGCGCAGCATCATGCCGCCGGTGTTGTGGTAGCTCTGGAACGCTGCGATGTTGGGGTGGTCGTAGCAGAACTCGGCGACGGCCCGGGTCTCCGGTGCCGAGAGCGGGTAGGCGCCGGCGCCGAACTGGACGTAGTCGGGCTGCCAGTCGGCGGGCCAGTTCCGGTTCATGTCGTGGCCGTCGGTGCCGTCTTCGTTGGTGCGCCCGTCGCCGTCGTCATCGACGCCCTCCCGACCGAGGAAGGTCCAGTCGCCGGTCTCGTCCGGCGGCACACGGGTGAAGACGCGATCGTCGAAGCGATCGCGGATCCACTCGCCGCGCGGATCGCGCTTCCACATCTGTGTGATGCTCCCGTCGCCGTCGAGGTCGTCGACGGGGTCTTCGTCGATGAGGCCGTCGCGGTCGTTGTCTCGCGGCATCTGGTTGGAGCGTCGGTTGTGCGGCGTCGAGGGGCCCTCGAACCACTTCGCACGCGAGTCGGGACTGACGATCGGCATCATGTAGAACGCGTAGTCATCGAGCAGCTCCGTGATGGCCTCGTTGTGCCCGTAGTTGGTGGCGAGGTACCAGAGCGAGTAGAGGACGACCTCGGTCGCCTGGATCTCGTTGGCGTGGATCGAGCCGTCGATCCACATGGCGGGCTTCGTCGTGTGGTCGTCGCCGGGCTTGGTGATGATCGCGATGAGCAGGTCGCGGCCCTGGCCGCTCTTGCCGATGGTGCGCACGTCGACGAGCTCGGGGTAGGCCTTCGCGAGCGCGCGCATGTGGTCGTCGATCTGCTCGACGGTGTAGTAGCGGTTCCAGTGGATCTCGTGCTTGGACTCGACCGTCGGCTGGGCCTGGCCCGGGCCGGCGAGGCCCAGCACGGTGGCGGCGGCCAGGGCGGTCGCGAGCACAGTGCGGGTCGTGATCATCACTCGGCCTCCAGGTTCAGTTCGAAACGGGTCGTGCCGAACATCGGCGAGCGCACCTCAACGTCCAGCGTCTCGCCGGCGTTGGCGACGACCAGCCACTCGGCTCGAACGGACGCGCCGCGCCCCTCGATCTTCGCGAAACGGATCGCCCGCGAGCCTGACACGATCCGGTCGGTCGCATGGTCCTGATCAGGGTCGAGCACGCACACGATGCCCGGCAGGCGACGCGACTTGACGCCGATCGCCGACTTCGTGGGCAGAGTGCCCGTGTTCCTCAGTGTCAGACCGACGCGCCAGATATCCCCGCTCACGCGCTCGATCGTCGGGTCGTCGAGTTCGAGCGTCGGGAGCATGCCAAGCACGGATGCGGCAAAGGCGGCCTGTTGTTCCGACAGAGCGCCGACTCGGTCCGCGGGCGGGTTCACGCGCACGCCCGGCACGAAGCCGCCGATCTCGACCGGCCCAAGCTGCGGGTGGTCGAACGGCTGCCAGTCAACGAAGCCCCCTTCGGCGTGTTCATCGATCCACGCGAGCCACTTGGCATCGGGCGAGTCGCCGGCGGGCGTTGGCTCTGCGTTCGCTTCGTCCTGGTCGGCGCCGATCGAGGCAAGAAGGTCTTCGCTCGGACCGGGGTCTTCGCCGCCGCCCTGGATGGCCGACAATCGCGCCTGCACGTCGGCGGGGAACGAGGTGAACTCCTGCATGAGCGCTTCGAGGTCGGCCTGGCTCATCGCCGCGATCTCGGACCGGACGACTGCGAGCTCCGCTTCATCCATGTAGAGATAGTCGATGAACCGTTGCGTCACGCCACGCTCGGCCAGGTCGGCCCGGTCGGCAGCCTCGATCTCCTCGGTCGTGGGGCCGTCCTGCTCGGGGTCGGCCTCGGGCTCCTCGGCGGCCTCCGGCGCATCCTGCTTCACCAGATCGGGGCGCACCCATACCGGCGTGCCGAATGCGTACACACCCAGGTCCGCGTAGCTCCACTGCAAGAGCGAACCGGCGCGATCCGGGCTCGGCTCGGTCTTGGTGATGCCGGTGATCTCCTTGAACGCGTCCGCCGCCATCTCGTAGGCGGCTTCGTCGTCCTTCTCGATGCCCTTCGGCACGCGTCCGTCGGGTCCGTACTTCCCGGAGGGCGGCGTCGACACGATCGTGTCGTGCGGCCCCAGCACGATCACCGCCGCCACGTTGGTACGCGACTGCAGCCACCGAACGACGGCGAGCGCCTCCGGTCGGTCGAGCGGGAAGCGTCCCGCACCGTCGGTGTGTTCGGGCCACAGCGTGGGGAACTGCTTGTCGAGGTCGACGCCCCCGCCGGACGCGCCGCCCCAGCCGTCTTCGTTGAAGCGGCCGTCACCGTCGTCGTCGATCCCCTCGATGAGCAGCGCGTGTGTGGCGCGTTCGTCGTCCTCCGGTTCGCGGACGATGCGGGGGTCGTCTTCGTCCACCAGGTGCGTCGGCTCGAGCCCGTACGCAACGACCGGGGCCGGCACGCGCATCATCGTGATGAAGCCGTCGGCGTTCAGGTCGTTCGGCGGATCCTCATCGACGCGCCGATCGCGGTCGGCATCTCGCGCCTCCGGCGCGCGACCGGTGAGCGCCCGGGGGGATTCAGCTGAGACGAAGCGTGCCAGCCCTTCGGGGTTCACGCGTGGAATGATGTACACCGTGCGCCCGGCGAGGGCTTCGGCGTGGTTGTCGACGAGCAGCTTGCCCATGGCCTCGGCGACCTGAGGACCAACTTGGTGGTGCCCCTGGACACCCGCGATGACGACGACCGCCGGGCGTTCGCCGGGATCTCCCTCGCTTCGGTCCGCCAGGGTCCAGACCGCGATCGGTTCGCCGCTTGGGCTCTGACCGATGACCTCGCGCTCCACTTCCGGTGAGGCCGAGGCGACTGAAGCAAACGCGGTGACACCCAGCACCAGGCCGCCGATGCGCCGACCACGGTCCACTTTGCAACGATCCATCCACCATCCTCCGCGATCTGCACGCCGGCTGCGGCGCGACCGTTGGAATCAACGTCAGCACACCCTACCGGCGAGGCGGCGGGCGGCGGCACATGGGCAAGAAAACAAGACCGACTCGGCTCGATCCGTTCCAAACCGGTCAGACCTGTGAGTATTCGCCCAACGACTCGCCCACTGCTTGGTCACTCGACCGAGGGGGAAGGCGACTTGCCCTTGACGTGACGGTCCAGCCACTCGATCTGCTCCGCGAGCACATGCAGAACCGACTCCCGGGCACGGTACCCGTGGCTCTCGTGAGGCAACATGACCAGGCGAACCGTCCCCCCGTGCCCCTTCACCGCGTGGTACAGACGCTCGGATTGCATCGGGAAGGTGCCCGAGTTGTTGTCCACCGCGCCGTGGATCAGCAGCGTCGGCTCGTTGATCTGGTCGGCGTGCATGAACGGCGACAGGTTGAAGTAGACATCCGACGCCTCCCAGAACGTTCGGCGCTCCGACTGGAACCCGAAGGGCGTCAACGTCCGGTTGTACGCGCCGCTCCTGGCGATCCCGGCGGCAAACAGATCGGAGTGTGCGAGCAGATTCGCGGTCATGAACGCGCCGTAGCTGTGCCCCCCCACCGCAACGCGCTCCCGGTCCGCGATCCCGCGCTCGACTGCGTAGTCGATCGCGGCCTGGGCGGCATCGACGATCTGATCGATGAACGTGTCGTTGACCGTCTCCGGATCGGAACCGATGACGGGCATCGCCGCACGATCCAGCACCGCGTACCCCTGGGTCAGGAGGAACAAGTGGGAGTACCCGCCGATCCGAGTGAACCGGTGCGGGCTCCCCGAGACCTGGCTTGCTGTGCGCGCGTCGTTGAACTCCCGTGGGTACGCCCACACCACAAGCGGCAAGCGCGTTCCGTCCTCGTAATCGGCGGGCAGGTACAGCGTCGCCGACAGCTCCACTCCATCGGAACGCTCGTACTTCACGAACTCCTTGTGAACGCCTCGCAGCTCGGGCTGTGGGTCTTCGAAGGCCGTCACCGGCGTGCGAGACCCGGCGTTCAGATCCCGGATGTAGTAGTTGGGCGGCGTGTTGACCGTCTCGAAGCTCGTCAGCACCCGCGACCCGTTGGCGGCGAGCAGGTCCACGACGCTCTCGTAGCTCTCACCCGAGTTCCTCCAGAGCTCCTGGACCTCGAAGCTCTCGAGCGACATCCGGCGCAAGAACGGACGGTCGCCCTCTGGTGTCGCCCCTGAGCCCCTCAGGTGCACGTGCCCGTCATCGACCGCGACGACGGAGCGCCCGTACGCGTTCATTGCCGACATGGGACGCCCAGGGTCCGCGAAGCGGTCCTGGATGTTGCGCTCGAACACCAATCGCGGGTTCGAACCCGGCGTCGCGAAGTCCACCAACCACGTGCGGGACCATCGCTCGTCGCGGTCGTACTCACTTACCATGGCGAGCTCGCCCCGATCGATCCAGAGCGCCCCGCGGTACCGGTCCTCGAGGCGTGCAACCTCGACGCCGTCGCCGGCGAAAGGCGCATCCAACATCACGACACGATCACGCTCGTCCACCTCGGCCTTCGGGTCGCCCCCATCGAGCGCCTCGGCCCAGACGAGCGTGGACGCTGCATTCAGCTGCCAGCCGATCGACCGGCGCCCCGTCTCCACGCCCCCGATCGGCACGCTGTCCCGCAGCGGCTTCTCGGCGATCGTCGCCACGAAGGCGCCTCCCCGATCCCACACCTCGTAGGTGATCGGGAAGCTCCAGTATGTGAGCAGGTAGGAGTACGGCTTCTCGAGTCGTCCGACGAGCAGGTAGTTGCCGTCGGGCGACGCGCTCACCGTGGTGTACACCGCCGGCTTGCCGATCGCGGTCACCCGCTGTTTGTCGGTCTGCACCTTGACGATCTGGCTCTGCATCAACCAGTCGAACATCGACTCGTCGTGCTGATCGGAGAGCAGGTCCTGGTAGGTCCGGACCGGCGACGTACGCCCCTCGCTCTCCTGCATCACCGGCCCCGTCGGGACCACCGAGCGCTCCGGCATCGCGCCGCGCCCGCTCGGGATCGTCCGCGCCACGATCGTCCGGGAATCGTTCATCCACTGAAATCCACCGGCGGCGAGGTTGATGTTGTCGGCGACCATCGCTGCTCGACCGTTCCGAAGCTCGCACACCCAGAGCTCGATCCCGTCGCGCCGGGTCAGTGTGAACGCGAACCGATCGGCGCTGGGAGCCCAGGAGGGGTACCCGACCCCGACCTCGTCCGGCAGACGCACGTCCCGTTCCTCGCCTGTCTCGATGTCCTTCAGCGTGAGCCCGACGTATCGGCGTGGGCCATGTCGCCCGTTCGTCGCCGCGTCGAGCCGGAGCCCGGCGAGGCGCTCCATCGGGCGCGCCAGTTCCCCGATCGGCGGGAGGTTCTCGCGGTGCACCAGCACCATGGTCTTCCCATCCGGCGAGACGGTCACCCCCGGAGTCGGCGGCGCATCCACCATGGCCACGACCTCTGGCGGAGGCAGTCGATAGCCATCACCCGTTTCCTGAGCCGACAGCACGGAGGCCGCTGAAGCCACAGCGATCGCACCGGCAACAGAGCCCCTGAACACCACTCGCGAAGCAACCATGAATGCACACTCCGTTGGACCAGATGGGACGGGTCCCACTCTAGTGACCACGCGTGCATGCAGCCACGCCGCCACACCTGCCGGCGCAGTCCCGGCAGCGATCCCTCGTGACTCGAAGAACGGGCCGCACCGGGATGATGCCGAGCGTGCTGAGACGCTGTCCTCGGGGAATCCGAAGGAGCGGGCGGGCCAGTACCAGGGCTGGTTCGACTTCGTCAACGACTACTTCACCAACACGGGTCCGCGACAGTCCTCCGACTTCAACAACGACGGCAACGAGAACGACCAGGATTGGTCTGACTTCGTCAACGCGTTCTTCAACGCCACCGGCTGCGAGCCCCTCACCGCGCTCCCTCCGCGGCGCGATCGAACCGGAGGTTCGAGTCCCCCGCGTCCCCCGCCCCCCATTCCCCACCCCCGGCCACGCCGTCCCCACTCTTCAGTCCACAAACGCCCAGCAAACGCACTCCCCCTTGTCGGGGGAGGCCGTCAGCGTTCCGCCTGACAAACACGCGATCCTCACGACCCGGACGCCCGGTTTCGGTACGCTCGGGGTTGGCCGCAAGGGTCGCGCAAGCGGCGGCGCGTCGTGGCGCCCGCCGCGGTTCGTGAAGAAGGGCTCTCGATCCGCCCCACGGACGGCGACCCGTATTCGTGGAGGCACATCAATGCGCTTGCGTTTCGCCCACAGCGTGGCGGCGACTCTCGCCGTCTCGCTCATCGCGCCAATCACCACCGCACAGACCGACAAACTCGAAGTCGCCAACGAGGGCGTCCCCGACCTCGTCCTCCCCGACGGGAGCAGACGCTACATCACCACGGAACTCGTCCCGATCTCACCCGAGGAACTCGTCGAGCTCGCTGAGTCAGGCGAGCCCGTCGAGATCGACAGCGCCACCGGCATGCGCATCATGACGCACGTCCGCGATGCGCTTCCGCTCGACTGGGACCAGGCGGGGGCCGAGTTCGAGGGCATCAGGCTCGACTCCTACGGGAACCCGATCGTCAACACGCTCGCCGGCATGCCCGACTGGGCCCAGTGGAACGTCGATGCGCTGCGCCTGAACATCGCGGACCATGCGCTTCACATCCGCAACCTCGAGCTCGCGATCGACAAGCGCGCAGACGAGATCACGATCATCCCGATGAAGCGCTTCGCGTCGACCTACGCGCGTGACCGCTTCAACCTCGAGACCGACCTGTACGAGTCGCGCCGCGACCTCGGCAACCTGATCGCCCAGGCATTCTGCCGCGACATCCCGGTCGGCGACCTTGTCGACCTCGCCGATCGCACGCTGATGACCGACGACGTGATCACGAGCTGCGCCGAGACGGTCGCCTGGATCGACCTCTCCCGCGCCGGGCGCATCGAGGAGATCGACTACAAGCCGACTGAGCTGAACGACGAGGCGCTCCGCCTGCTCGCGCTCAACGGGACTACCGCCGATGATGTCCACGTGCCCTACGAGGCCGCCTTCGAGCCCGAGCTGCGCGGGATCATCCCGATCCTGCTCTGCTACGCCGGCACGGACTTCGCGCGCGGATGGACGCTGCTCTCCGGCGACGTCGACATCTACAACGGCGGCGCCGGCACTTTCAACAACCAGTCCACCGACATCCCCCTCTACGGCGAGTTCTACTTCTTCACCTGCACCGACGGCGATGAAAACAACAACGTCCGTGTCTCCACGAACGGGTACGTCACCTTCTTCGAGCAGGGTGGGGATGCGCTCGACGGGACCGATTTCGGCAACGACCCGATCCCCAACAACGTCAACGACCCCGACGGCTTCATCGCCGGCTGGTGGGACGACCTCATCGTCCAGGCACAGGGCTCGACCGACCGCATCAGCCGCCTGACCGAGGGCTCGAGCCCCAACCGCGTCACCACGATCCAGTACTTCTCCGTCTCGCGCAACGGGGGCGGGGGCTCAGAGTTCTACCGCTTCCAGATCAAGCTCTTCGAGCAGACGCAGAATGTCGAGATCCACTACGACGTCACCTGGGCCGGCGACGGGAGCGACTCGGCGACCACCGGCATGGAGAACTTCAACGGCGGGCTCGGCTCCGTCTGCGGGTTCGACTGCACCAACACCTTCAGCGCCGACCCCCCCAACAACCTCCGCTGGCGTCCGTTCTTCCGCCCGAGCAACGATCTGCCTGCGAACGCCTCGTGCCTGCTCCCCAACGACTCCGTCATCGGCAACACGTACGGCGCGACCGGCACCGACCTCTCGAGCTGCACCTTCGACGACTTCGCCGACGTCTGGTACATCTTCCACCCGAGCGTCGGCGGCAACGTCACGCTCACGACCTGCTCGACAGGCACCAACTACGACACATCGCTCAGCGTCTTCGAGAACGTCTTCAACGGCACCGAGGTCGCCTGCGACGACGATGACCCCGCCGGCGGCGACTGCATCGTCACCAGCACCGGGTTCAGCCGGAAGTCCACCGTCACCTTCGCCGCCAACAGCGCCAACACCTACTTCGTTCGCGTCTCCGGATTCGGTGGCGAACGCGGACGCTTCGAACTGACCGCCACCGGCGGCGGGACCCCCGGCGGCTTCGGCTCGCGCGACGATTGCCCCATCGCCGGCACCGTCAGCGGCAACACGGCCAGCGGATTCACGGACAACAACACGGGCTGCAACGACCAGTCCACCTGCGGCGACCTCGACTACATCGACGAATGGGTCATGTGGACCAGCCCCGCCTACCCCACCGATGCGCTCGCGAGCCTCGCGGGCAGCGACTTCAACACCACGCTGAACGTTTTCGATGCCTGCCCCACCGATGGCGGCAGCGAGATCGCGTGCAACGACGACTTCCTCTTCAGCTTCCAGTCGCTCGTCGGCTGGGAAGCGGATCCGAGCACCACCTACTGGCTCCGCATCGCGGGCGTCAACGGAGCCGTCGGTGATTGGGAACTCGAGTTCATCCCGGTACCCAAGAACGACGACTGCGCCGACGCGCGTGAGCTGCTCGGCTCCGAGGGATCAGTCGTCGGCAACCTCACCAACGCGACCAACGACGCCGCCCCGGTCTGCGGCGCCAGTGCCTCCAACCCCGACACCTGGTACACCTTCACCGCGGCCTGCGACGGCTCGATCACCTTCGACACCTGCGGCACCCACGACGCGCCGGGCGAAGACCTCGGCATGGACACCGTCCTCACCCTCTACGACGCGTGCGGCGGCACCGTGCTCGCCTGCAACGATGACTGGCTCCCCTGCGGCGGCGCCGGCCTCATCCGCGACTCGCGCATCCGATGGGCGATCAGCGAGGGGGAGACCGTCCTCCTCCGCGTGAGCCACTGGAGCGGCGTGCTGGCGGACGGCGCATACACGCTCGACTACGACTTCTCACCGGTCAATGACAACTGCGCCGACGCGATCACCGTCGTGAGCGGAACGCACGACGTCTGCAACATCGGCGCGAGCACCGACGGGATCGCCAGCAACCTCTGCGTCTTCGCCGGACAGGACAACGTCGTCAACGACGTCTGGTACCGCTACGTCGTCCCCTGCAACGGGCGCATCACCGTCACCACCTGCAACACGATCGACTGGGACTCACGCATCGCCCTCTACGGCGGCGAAGGGTGCGCGAACCTCAACTCCAGGCTCCGTACCTGCCAGGACGATGAGGCTGGGTGCGGCTTGACCACCGTCGCCGAGACCTACGCGCTCGCCGGTTCCGTGCTCTACATCCGCATCGGCGGGTACCCGGGCTTCGACCCCACGGGCTCAGGCACCTTCGACATCTCCTGCGCACCGGGATGCGCCTGCGATTGGAACTCCGACGGCTTCAAGAACAACACCGACTTCTTCGACTTCGTCAACGACTTCTTCGGCGGCACCGGACCGCAGGGGCAGTTCGACTTCAACCTCGACGGGTTCGAGAACAACCAGGACTGGTTCGACTTCTCCAACTGCTTCTTCAACAACCTCCCCGGCTGCTAGACCACACCACGCGGCGTCGTAGACGCGCCGCATCCTGACGCTCCATTCCCAGGGGGGCGCGCACCACAGCGCGGCCCCCTTTCTCGTTCCGGCACCTCTGCAACCCCCTCCCTACACTTGCCGCCATGGACGCGACCGGCATGGTGCCGCTGACAACACTTGCAGCCGCCGAGGGCGG
>JANQQG010000261.1 GCA_028285065.1 Phycisphaerales bacterium | reverse complement strand
GACCCGGGTGAGGGGGGTGTGTGGCGTTGGGCTCGGGATGCGCGGGCGACCACACGGATCCGGGGCCGTTTGATTGGAGGGGGGGAGGTGGTGGTTGGGAGCTAGCGGCCGCCGGCGAGCTTACGGACGGTGAAGTCGAACGTCCGGAGCATGTGCGCGCGGATGCCGTAGACCACGGCGATGTGGAGTGCGGCGCTGATGAGTGCGCCGAAGAAGAGCCCGACGCGTGCGGCGGCGAGTCCGCTTCCGGTGAGCGTTGCGTTGAGCGCGTCTTCTGGGAGGACGAGTGCGAGGATCGTGGTGAGCGGGCTGAGGGTGGCCATGCCGGGCCCGAGGACCTCGACGTCTTGGCCTGCGCTGTGTGCGCAGAGGCCGAGGATGCCGGCGGTGACGCCGACGACGCCGACGGTTGCGACGACGGCTCCGAGGGATGCTTTGCTCTTGAGCGACCAGCTCGTTCCGACCATGACGCAGAAGGCCATAAAGGGGATGGTGACGATGGTCGCGACGACGATGGACTCGGGCATGATCGCGGGTAGCGTCAGTGCGCCGCTGGGTGTGACGCTGGTGACGGTGACCCCTCCTTCGCGTGCGAGGACGCCCGCGTCGACGAGTCCGACGTATGCGCCGGCGAAGCCGAGCGTTCCGAGTGGGACGGCGATCAGGGGGAGGAGATAGGCGATGATGCCGCGGAGTTTCCCGGAGAGGTATGCGCCGCTGGTGATGGGGGTTGTGAGGAGGAGGTCGAGTGTCCCGTCCTCGCGTTCGCGCGCGACGCTGGTGGCGGACATGTTGATGGCGATGAGTGAGATGACGATGAGCTCGCCGAGCGTCGTGTAGAGGACGAGGTCTCGGAACGTACCGATGGCCTGTGTGCCGAAGTGGAAGTTGAGGATGATGGCGAGGCCGAAGAGCCCGCCGGCGCCGATGAATGACCATCGTGCGAGCATCTTGCCGAGGGTGGCGTTGCGTGCCGCGGCCTCGCGCCATGCGATGGGGTTGTGCCAGGGTGTGCGTGCGGGCCTCGTCTCTGCGCCGGCGGCTCCGAGGCCGAACATGCGTCGGTACCAGGGGATGCTCGAGGACTTGCCCTTTGCGCCGCCGAGTCCGGCGATCCCGCCGATGCGGACGGTGAGTGTCGACGCGCCGACGAGGAGTACGGAGATGCCGACGGAGATGAGCGTCCAGCTTCGGACGGGGTGTGCGAGCATCTGGAGGCCGAGCCATCCGAGGGAGGGGTCGGCGGGGTCGCGTGACTGGTAGTTGGCGTTGTCGAGGAGCGCTCGCAGTGCGAGGAATGGGTTGAGCCCGGTGAGCCATGTGACGCGGGTTCCGCCGGCGATGATGCGGTCGGCCGCCCAGGTGACCGCGAGGTACGAGACGACGGTGACGTAAAAGGCGAAGACGGCGCGCCTGCCGACGAGTCGGGAGACGGAGAGGGCGATTGCGATGGAGCCGACGAGTACGGCGGCGGATGCGGCGACGAAGTAGGAGCCGAAGATGGCGGTGGAGGGGACGCCGCCGAAGTACTGGGTGACGGCGAAGAGCGGGAGGGAGCTGAAGAGGAGCGCGAGGATGAAGAAGAGTCGTCCGAGGAGGTTGCCGAGGACGATCTCGCCGGCGGAGAGTGGTGTGGTGAGGAGGATGTCCCAGGTCTTCGGGTTTGCTTCCTGCGCGATGGCTCCGGCCATGAAGACGGGCGCGAGGATGCAGATGAGGGCGACCTGGAGGTATGCGATGTTGGTGAAGGCGCTGGCGCCGATGGAGGCGAGCTCACGGAAGGAGACGGAGTCGGAGTCGACCTGGGCGAGGAGGAGCCAGAGGAGTCCGATGATGAGGACGCCGAGGTAGACGGCTCTGATGTAGAGGTGGCGCACGCGTCGGGATCCGCCTTGGACGAGGCGGACGCCGATCGGGTTGGTCGGTCCGAGCCTCAGGAGCCAACGCAGGAACACGGGCATCGCGGGGATGATACCGGTGGTTGGGGGCGTGGCCGCTGGGTGGGCGTGGTGTGCGGGTCAAAAAGAACAGCCCCGAGGGCGGGGCCCTCGGGGCTGTCAAGGTGCTTTGTTTGGCCTCTCTTCACGCGTCGGTCATTGACCGGTCGCGTTCGGAGAAGTCATCGACGCGATTAGCGGCGACGACGGAGGCCAGCGAGGCCAGCGAGGCCGAAGACGGCCATGGCGCCCGGGGTCGGGACGATGCGGAGGCTGTACTCGCCACCGGTCGAACCGGCGCCACCGGTGCTGGTGGCATCCCAGTCACTGGCACCGAAGATGATGTTGAACTCGCCGACAGCGATGTAGTACTTGCCAGCGGCCACGTCGACGGTGAGCTGGGAGTACGGGTTGTCGGGGAAGTCGATGTCATCGTTGGTGGCGACGAGGTTGCCGTCGGAGTCGTAGATGCCGATCTCGGTGTCGTCGACGCGGAGGGCGCCGTCGATGAAGCGAGTCTCGGAGGTGCTGACGGCGAGGGTGCCGCCGGCGTGATCGAAGGAGTACCAGTCGACGGTGGCCGGGGCCAGGTTCCCGAAGACCTTGCCCTGGACGGCGCTGGTGGCGGCCGGGGGCTCGGCGGGGGCGTCGGTGGTGATGGTCAGGTCGAAGTCGTAGGCGCCGGCACCGGCGTTCCAACCGTCGACGGACAGGTAGTAGGTGCCCGGGCCGAACGTGCCGAAGCTGCCGGACTCATCCACGAAGCCGATGCCGGTGGCGGCGGCGGGCTGGACGAGGCTGTTGAACAGCACGTGGTCGTGGTCGGTGCCACCGCCAGTGTTCTGGCTGATGCTGATGTCCGACGCGACACCGATGCTGAACTCGTACACGAACTCGTTGGCGCTGTAGTCCCAGGCGGGGTTGGGCGCGTTCGTGTAGCTGTCGGCGTTGGAGTTGCCGCTGGTGGACGTGTCGCCGGTGAGGTTGACAGTCGTATCGGCGAGGGCGCCGAGGCTGCTGTCAACGACCAGGTCGGCGTTGGCGGTGGCGGCCAGGCCCAACGCGGCCCCGGCAGCCAAGATGATCTTCGAAGTCTTCATACTTCTCCCTTTCTCCTCTTCCCTTTGTTTCGAAACAGGAAACGAGATCTCTCACACAAAACAATCCAAGACCTGGGTCTCCCCAGGACAGAACGCGGTCCAGGAGTCCGAACGCTCGCACCGTGATTCACACGCCTGGTGAACCCGCGATGAACGAGTACCAATCGAGTTGTCGATCGTGGGGGGGCTCAACGGGCCGGTCCGGGTTCCACGCCGGGGGACCGCAGAGCCGAGTTCTCTCTCTCGACTCCCCTTGATCTCTCTGCCCTGCAGGGCTCGCACGGAGGCGAGGCATGCAGACGGTGTACAAATACCTCAATGCGTCCCCGGTTTCAAGGGATTCTCACGGATCACGAACGGAAACTTGGCTCGGATGGGGATGGACTGCCCTGGCGTCCCAGAATAGTGGTGTGTGTTTGGATTTTGAAAGGTATTCGGGCCCGTCTGACTGGTCCAGAGCGTGCAGCAGGCGCCCTCCGGAGCCGATGGGGTGTGTCGGGTGGGAACCTTGCTCTATTTGGGGCAGGCTTGCAGCGTCGGACCTGACGGAGACTGCGAAGATACTGCTGCGCCGAGGGATGCCGTCGACGCGTGAGGAGGATCGAGATGCCGGATTCGCACGTGGATGTGGCCATCATCGGTGGCGGGCCGGCGGGCACGACCGTTGCCTCGCTGCTGCGGAAGTACGACCCGTCCTGCAGCGTGCTGATCATCGAGAAGGAGAAGTTCCCGCGCGACCACGTCGGCGAGAGCCAGCTTCCCGGTGTCTCGAACGTGCTGAACGAGATGGGCTGCTGGGACAAGGTGGAGCGTGCCGGCTTCCCCGTGAAGATCGGCGCTTCGATCACGTGGGGGCGCGACGCGGAGTCCTGGGACTTTGACTTCTTCCCTGTCGAGGAGTTCAAGGACGAGGCGCGCCCGGCGAAGTACGAGGGCCAGCGCGCTTCGACGGCCTTCCAGGTCGATCGGGCCATCTATGACGAGATCCTGCTGCGCCACGCCGAGGAGATGGGCACGACCGTCCGAGAGGAGACCAAGGTTGACCAGGTGCTCAAGGAGGGCGATCGGGTCACCGGGTTGAAGCTCGATACGGGCGAGACGATCACGGCCGACGTGTACGTGGACGGGTCCGGGGCCGTGGGGTTGCTGCGTCGCGCGATGGGCGTGACGAGCTGGGAGCCGAAGGAGCTCCGGAACATCGCGATCTGGGACTACTGGCGCAACGCCGAGTGGGCGGTGGAGATCGGGGTCGGCGCGACGCGCGTGCAGGTCCGTTCGCTCCCGTACGGGTGGCTGTGGTTCATCCCGCTGGGCCCTGACCGGACGAGCATCGGGCTGATCACACCCGTGGACCACTACAAGAAGACGGGCAAGTCGCCCGAGGAGCTGTACCTCCAGGCGATCGCGGACCACGAGCAGATCGCGGGCCTAACGGCCAACGCGGAGCCCGAGGGGCCGGTGCAGAGCTGCAAGGACTGGTCGCACCTGTCGGACCGGCTGGCGGGCGAGAACTGGTTCCTGGTCGGCGAGTGCTGCGGGTTCGCGGATCCGATCCTTGCGGCCGGCATGAACCTGGCTCAGCAGTCTGCGCGCGATCTCGCGTGCACGATCCTCGAGACGCGTCGCAAGTTGCTGCACCCCAAGTGGCTCCGCGAGCGCTACAGCACGCAGACTCGGAACAACATCCGGCAGCACATTCGGTTTGCGCAGTACTGGTACGCGTCGAACGGGCGGTTCACAGATCTGCAGGACCATTGCTCGAAGATCGCCAAGGAGGCCGGGCTTGCGCTCTCGCCCCAGGAAGCGTGGCGATGGCTCGCCCAGGGCGGGTTCGCGAACCAGACGCCGGGGTACGCCACGCTGGGCT
Organism: Phycisphaerales bacterium; assembly: GCA_028285065.1. Classification (GTDB taxonomy): domain Bacteria; phylum Planctomycetota; class Phycisphaerae; order Phycisphaerales; family UBA1924; genus JANQQG01. The sequence continues at coordinate 20,432 of JANQQG010000261.1, read as the reverse complement.
CGTTCGACATCCAGACAGCGCACCAGGTCATGGAGATCTTCGACGTGGGGCTCGAGGGCGAGGCGGGCGCCGAGCACGCGTTCGAGATCGACAAGTACAACCTGTTCCGGCTGAACCTCGAGGGTGCGGAGCGCACAATGGTCGGCGTACCCGAACGGGGGCGCATCAAGGTCGTCGATTGCTACAGGAGGGGCGACGCGATCCTGCCGCTCAACGGTTGGTTCAAGGTCGCGATCGAGGCCCTCGAGCGTACCCCCGCGCTGCATCAGATCGTCGAGTACCTCAAGGTTCGCGTTCGGACGCTGGCCGTGCCGGGCAACCGGTGGAACTGGGCGATCGACAAGGCGATGCAGGCGCTCGAGAGCATGGCTCTCGAGGGATGGGTCGTGGGCGAGCTCGACACGAAGCTCCCGCGGCTCAACCGGAAGAAAGCGCGGGGTGTGATCCGAACAACCGCGGACGGGATGGAGGCGCTCGAGCAGCGTGACGCGAAGGCGGGCGCCGGCCGAGGCTGATCTCAACAGTCCGCCGCTGGAGGCGGAACGGAGGATGGAAGATGGTCTCGAAGAACACGAACCACGTCGACGTTGCGATCATCGGTGGCGGCCCAGCTGGCACGACCGTTGCTTCGCTGCTGCGGAAGTACGATCCGTCGTGCAACGTGCTGATCATCGAGAAGGAGAAGTTCCCTCGTGACCACGTCGGGGAGAGCCAGCTCCCGGGTGTGAGCCACGTCCTGCACGAGATGGGGTGCTGGGAGAAGGTGGAGGCTGCCGGCTTCCCGATCAAGATCGGCGCGTCGTACACGTGGGGTCAGGACGCGGAGTGCTGGGACTTCGACTTCTTCCCGATCGAGGACTTCACGGACGAGCCGCGCCCGGCGAACTTCCAGGGGCAGCGGACGTCCACGGCGTTCCAGGTCGACCGGTACGTTTACGACGAGATCCTGCTGCGTCACGCGCAGGAGATGGGCGCGAGCGTGCGTGAAGAGACGCGCGTGGCCGAGATCCACTCCGAGGGCGATCGCGTCACGGGCTTCGAGTTGCACACCGGAGAGACGATCACCGCGGACGTCTACGTCGACGCGTCGGGCGCGATCGGTCTGTTGCGTCGCGCCATGGGCGTGACGGGATGGGAGCCCAAGGAGCTCCGGAACATCGCGATCTGGGACTACTGGCGCAACGCCGAGTGGGCGGTGGAGATCGGCGTTGGTGCGACGCGCGTGCAGGTGCGTTCGCTGCCGTACGGGTGGCTGTGGTTCATCCCGCTGGGTCCTGACCGGACGAGCATCGGGCTGATCACGCCGGCCGATCACTACAAGAGCATGGGCAAGAGCCCCGAGGAGCTGTACCTCCAGGCGATCGGCGAGCAGGACAGCATCTCGGAGCTGACTGCCAACGCGGAGCGCGAGGGGCCGGTGCAGAGCTGCAAGGACTGGTCGAACCTGGCCGATCGCGTCGCGGGTGAGAACTGGTTCCTCGCGGGCGAGTGCTGCGGGTTCGCCGACCCGATCCTGGCGGCCGGGATGAACCTGGCGCACCAGTCATCGCGGGACTGCGCGTACACGATTCTCGAGGGGCGACGTGAGATGCTCCACCCGGAGTGGCTCCGCGAGCGGTACAACGACCGGACTCGGAACAACATCCGGCAGCACATCCGGTTTGCGCAGTACTGGTATGCCGCCAATGGGTGCTTCACCGACCTGCAGGAGCACTGCACGAAGATCGCGAAGGAGGCCGGGCTGTCGCTCTCGGCGGGCGATGCTTGGCGATGGCTGGCGCAGGGCGGTTTCGCGAACGAGACGCCGGGGCTGCCGCTGCTGGGTTCGTTCGACATCAACACGGCCCGCCAGGTGCTCGAGGTGTTCGACGTCGGCGTGGAGGGCCAGACGAGCGCGGACCACGTGTACGAGATCGACAAGTACAACACGTTCCGGCTGAACCTGAAGGGCGCCGAGGAGGACGTGATCGGCGTTCCCAAGGACGGCCGGATCGAGATGATCCACTGTCACCGGCGCGGCGATGCGACGCTCCCGAACAACGGCTGGTACGAGATCGTGATCGAGGCGCTGCAGCGCGAGACTGCGTTGATCAAGATCGTCGAGTATCTCCGGGCTCGGATCCCGACGCTGCCGATCCCGAAGGATCGCTGGCCGCAGGCTCTTGATCTTGCGATGCAGACGCTCGAGAGCATGGCGCTCGAGGGGTGGGCGATCGGCAACTTCGACCCGAAGCTCCCGAAGCTCAAGCGCAGCCGCAACCCGGGCATCATCCGTTCGACTGCCGCGGGCGCGAAGGCGCTGGAGAAGCGGAACCGCGCGAAGGCTCGCTGATCGATCGATCGAACCAGTCTGCTGAGGGCGGAAAAGAAAGAGGCCCGGAGCGGGTGCCCCGGGCCTCGGTGGGTGTCGTGTTGTCGCGAGTGGGCTAGGCGTCGGACGCGCCGGATTCGACGGGCGCTTCGGACCTCTCCTCGGGCTTCTGCTCCGGCGGGAGTTCGGTCGCCTCGAAGAAGAGGTTGTCGGCGGGCTTGCCCTCGCTGGTCTCCTTGTGTGAGACCTTGATGACGCACGGGGGCTTGAAGTCGCCCTGGAGGAGCATCTCGCTGAGCGGGTCCTCGATGTAGGTGCCGATTGCGCGGCGGAGGGGTCGTGCGCCGAAGTCGGGGTTGTAGCCCTTCTCGATGAGGAAGTCCTTGGCCTTCTCGTCGAGCTCGAGCGTCATCTGCTGGAAGCTGAGGCGCTCGGCGACCTTGCCGACCTCGAGTCCGACGATGCTGGTCAGGTCGTCCTTGACGAGCGGTCGGAAGACGATGACGTCATCGAGGCGGTTGATGAACTCGGGGCGGAAGAACCGCTCGATCTCCTTCATCAGGACGCCCTTGATGTTGTCGAAGTCGCTGGCGTCGGTGCGCTTTGCGAATCCGAACCCGCCGCCGCCCTTGATCAGGTCGGCGCCGATGTTGGACGTCATGATGAGGATGCAGTTGCGGAAGTCGACGTTGCGTCCGAAGGAGTCGGTGAGGCGTCCCTCCTCCATGATCTGGAGGAGCATGTTGAAGACGTCGGGGTGCGCCTTCTCGACTTCGTCCAGGAGGATGACGGAGTAGGGTCGACGGCGGACGCGCTCGGTGAGCTGGCCGCCCTCTTCGTAGCCGACGTACCCGGGGGGCGCGCCGACGAGTCGGGAGACGTTGTGCTTCTCCATGTACTCGGACATGTCGAGCGTGATGAGCGCTTCCTCGTCGCCGAACATGAACTCGGCGAGTGCCTTCGAGACGAGCGTCTTGCCGACGCCGGAGGGGCCGACGAAGATGAACGAGCCCATCGGGCGCTTGGGGTCCTTGAGTCCGGCGCGTGCGCGGCGGATGGCCTTGGAGATCGCCTTGATGGCCTCCTCCTGGCTGATGACCTTCTTGTGGAGCTCCTGCTCGAGCTGGAGCAGGCGCTCGGCCTCTTCCTTCTCGAGGCGGGTGAGCGGGACACCGGTCATCTTTGAGACGACCTCGGCGATGACTTCCTCGTCGACGATGCCGGAGACCTCCTTGGTCTTCTCGCGCCACTGGGACTGGATCTCGTCCTTCTGGCGGCGGAGCTGCTCGGCGGTGTCGCGGAGCTCGGCGGCCTTCTCGTAGTCGGCGCCCTTGACGGCCTTGTCCTTCTCGACGCTGAGGCGCTCGATCTCGCCCTCGAGGTCGGCGAGGTCTGGCGGCTTGGTCATGCTCTTGATGCGGACGCGTGCGCCGGCTTCGTCGATCACGTCGATCGACTTGTCGGGCTGGACGCGGCCGGTGATGTAGCGGCCGGAGAGCTCGACGGCGGCCTTGACGGCGTCGTCGGTGATCTGGACGCGGTGGTGGGTCTCGTAGCGATCGCGCAGGCCCTTGATGATCTCGATGGTCTGCGAGTCGCTGGGCGGATCGACGGGGATGGACTGGAAACGTCGTGCGAGTGCGGCGTCCTTCTCGATGTACTTGCGGTACTCGTCGAAGGTGGTGGCGCCGATGCACTGGATCTCGCCGCGTGCGAGCGCGGGCTTGAGGACGTTGGACGCGTCGATCGCGCCCTCGGCCCCGCCGGCGCCGACGAGGGTGTGCAGCTCGTCGATGAAGAGGATGACGTTGCCTGCGCGACGGACCTCGTTCATGACGGCCTTGATGCGCTCCTCGAACTGGCCGCGGTACTTGGTGCCGGCGACCATCATTGCGAGGTCGAGGACGACGAGGCGCCGGTCGTGGAGGATGTCGGGCACCTCGCCGGAGACGATGCGCTGCGACAGGCCCTCGACGATGGCGGTCTTGCCGACGCCGGCCTCGCCGAGGAGGACGGGGTTGTTCTTGGTTCGGCGGCAGAGGACCTGGACCAGGCGCTCGATCTCTGTCGCGCGACCGATGACCGGGTCGAGGGTCTCTTCCTTTGCGAGCTCGGTCAGGTCGCGACCGAAGGAGTCGAGCGCGGGGGTCCGGCTCTTGCCGCGACCGCGCCCTTCGCCGGGTGCGGCGCCGGGCTCACCGCCACCGGACATGGGGGCGACGCCCTCTTCGCTCTCGGCGCCCGCGCCGAGGAGGTTGAGGACCTCCTCGCGTACCTCTTCGAGCTTCAGGCCCAGGTTCATCAGGACCTGGGCGGCGACGCCGTCCTGCTCGCGGAGCAGGCCGAGCAGGAGGTGCTCGGTGCCGACGTAGTTGTGGTTGAGGTTTCGCGCCTCTTCGATGGCGTACTCGATGACCTTCTTGGCGCGCGGGGTCTGGGGGAGCTTGCCCATCGTGACCATGTCGGGTCCCGACTTGACGAGCTTCTCGACCTCGAGGCGTACCTTGCGGAGGTCAACGTCCAGGTTCTTCAGCACGTTCGCGCCGACCCCGGAGCCTTCCTTGACGAGGCCGAGGAGGATGTGCTCGGTCCCGATGTATTCGTGGTTGAAACGCTGGGCCTCTTGGTTGGCCAGCGCCATGACCTTCCGTGCACGATCTGTGAAGCGTTCGAACATCGCGTCACTCCTGCGGGCTCGGGCCCACGCGGCTCATCCGCGTGTCTCGTCCCGCTCGCCCCGTCTCCCGGGGCCAAAGAGTCGAACCGGGCCGGAAGACTCCCTCTTCCACGCACCGGCACGACGAAACCGACGGGTCCGCGGTAGCGGCGCCCGACTGTACGAGCCACAGGTCGTCATCGGTTCGGTCCAACGCCGACCGACGATGCCGGGCTCTTATCGTCATGTTCGTGCGATCCCTGTGCCAATCACGCGTATCCCCCCCATCTCGCGGATCGCCCCGCACGCCCCTCGCGCGTAGCCCACCACATTGGGCGGCACGCCGTTGTAGGCATCAACCCGAGGTTTCGCTGCCAGATCGGCATATGTGCCGATTCACCCCCGAAACAGGTGTTTCGGCTACTCGACACCCGAAAGCGACGCGTGATCACCTACGACCTCAATGGGGATGAGGCGCTCGGCGATGGCGTTGTCGTCGTTGCGATCGCGGATGGTGACCTTGAGGTCATAGAGCCCGACGGTGAGGGTCGGGGGGAGCTCGAACATGCTTCGGAGGAAGAGGTCGCGGAGCGGGCGGCGTGTGATCTCGCGGACGGTCGTGGGGGCGAGGCGTCGCGCGAGCACGCCATCGGCGCGCCGGACGAGTGTGGCTTCCATCGAGAGCTCGATCTCGAAACCAGCTTCCGCGCTGGTGGTCTCGTGGACGAAGTCTTCGACCTCGACGTAGACGATGGTGCGCTGTCGGCGGCCTGCGAGGAAGCGGTAGGTGCCGTCGGGGGCGGCTTTGAACGGGGTGTAGACGCCGAAGCGTCGGACGTCGCGGCAGAGTGCGAGGCCGGCGATGGAGACGGGGCGGTGCTCGCTCATGGCCTCGCTCTTTGCGCGCAGGGCGCGGGCGAGTGTCGGTGCGTCGAGCGACTCGCCCTCACGGAGGCCTTCGAGGAGTGCGCGCAGATGCTCGACGCCCTCGCGCTCGTTCGGGGTCAGCAGCGGGAGGACGCGCTCGAGCTCGAGCGTTGCGCCGGCGTTCAGCTTGTCGCCGGCGCCTTCGAGGAGGACGAGGCGGACCGCCTCGCGGACGGGGTCGTCGGACGTGGCGGCGGTGATGCCGATCGTTGATGCGAGTTCGCTGACGAGGCGCGCGACGCGATCGGTTGCGCTCTCCTCGGGCTGAGGCGGCTCGGTCGTCTGCGGTGCGCTGGCTTCGATTGCTTCGGTCGTGGGTGTGATCGGTGGATTGGGATCAACGACGACGGGGGGGTCCTCGTCGGCAGTGACAGGGCGTGCGGGCGCTGGCTGTTCCGGAGTGGCCGCCCCCGCCCCCCCCGCGTTCTCCTGCTCTGCGATCGCGGCGACGATGTCTTCCCAGACGTCGTCGGTGCCGGCGAAGTCGTCGGGGATGGCGTCGTCGGTGGTCGGTTCGGGTGGGTCGACGAGCTCGAGCCCCGGGTCCCGCGTGACCGGGCGGCTCGGAGTCGGGGTGTTGCAGGCGACGAGAGCCAGGGCGCCAAGTGCGCCGGCGGCTGCGATGAGGACGTGGGGGTGGGGGGGTCGCACGTCTCGGCCTCCATGCCGTGGGGTGTGCGGGGTGGTGCGGCGTTGCGCGGCACTCCGGCCAGCGCGTGGATTCGGTCTGCCAACTGGGACGGATCGGCGGTTCAGCGTCCGCGGCTTGGAAAAGTGGCCGTGAGGACTTCGACGGCGCGTCTGGAGTCGGCGAGCCCGCTCTTGAGGCGTCGATCGGTGCGGACGGTGCGTCGGAGGAGTTGGGCGGCCTGGTCTGGCTTCACGGAGGAGGCGACGCGAGCGATGGCGTCGGCCTTCTCGAATGGCCAGATGCGCAGCTTGCCGGCGAGGGAGCGGGCGTTGGCGCCCTGGGCGACCGCGGCGCTGGTGTGGTGGACCTTCACGGCCAGGTCGAGCAGCGCGTACATGAGCGGGACGGGGTCGTGTCGCGAGACGTCGATGAGTTCGCGGAGGTGCTCGAGTGCCCCCGCGCGGTCGCCGGAGAGGAGCGCGTTCTGGAGGGTGAAGAACTCGTCCTCGCGCGTGACGCCGGTCATGGCCTCGACGGCGCTTGCGGGGATGGCGCCGTCGACGGCGGTGAGGGCGAGCTTTGCGAGTTCGGTATCGACGCGACCGAGGTCCGCGCCGGTGAAGCGGACGAGCATGGCTGCGGCTTCGCGGTCGAGCTTGACGTCGTGGCGCTTGGTCGCGCGGGTTTGGGCCCAGCTGGTTGCCTGTTCTGGGTCGGGCGGGGCGCAGCTGACGATGCGTCCGATGGGTTCGACGGCCTTGTCGAGCTTGCCGGCGCGCCAGGTGCGCGCACGGAGGACGAGGGTTGCGCCGTCGCTGGGGTCCTTGGCGTAGCCCTCCATCAGTTCGCGTGCGCTCTTGACGCGGCTGGAGGCTTCGGGGTCGGCCGCGAGGAACTGGTCGGCTTCGTCGACGATGATGAGCTTGTGGGCGGCCATGAGGCCGAAGGAGTGGAGTTCGTCGAGGATCTCGGCGGGAGTGGCGCTGGAGCCGTCGAATCGGATGACGTCGAGCGCGTCCCCGTGGGCGCTCTTGAGGGCGTCCCTGAGTTGCTTGGTGCACTCGCCTCGGAGGAACTCGTCGGCGCCGTGGAGGATGGCGACGCGGCAGGTGTGGTCGAGGGGGCGGGCGCCCTTCGATCGTCCGTCGGAGCCCCTTCCTCCTCTGCCGCGGCTGGTGGTCTTCTTGGCCATTGGGGACAGGATACGCCGCGGCGGGCGGACAACCGTGTGGGCGGTTTTCACGTATTGTCTGGTGTGCTGATTCTGACGGTGATCCAGGGCCCTGAGAAGGGCAGGGTGTGGGAGCTGCCGGCGAACGAGCCGCAGCTGCTTGGTCGTTCGAGCGAGGCGTTGCCGGTGACGGACACGACGGTGTCGCGTCGGCACGCGGAGCTGACGCCGGACGAGGGGCGTTGGTGGATCCGGGATCTGGGGTCGCAGAACGGGACGTACGTCAACGGGATCCGGATCCAGGGGCGCGTGCGTCTGCGCGTAGGCGATCAGATTCGGGTGGGGTCGACGCTGCTGGTGTACGGGCAGTCCTCGCGTGTCGAGCACGAGGATCTGGTGTCGGTGGTGCGTCCGGACCAGATGTCGGCGGCCGTGGAGCGGACGCTGTCGAGCAACGAGGACTCGGTGATCCTCGCGGAGCCGGAGCCACGCTCGGCGGCGGTGCATCACCTGCGCGTGATCTACCGGCTGACGGCGTTGACGAGCCGTTTCCTTGAGCGCGATGAGTTGCTTGCGGCGGTGATGGAACTCGTGTTCAACGAGTTCAAGCCTGAGCGCGGCGTGATCATGCTCTCGCGTGAGCGCCAGGGCTCGGAGCCGACGTACAAGCCGGCGGTGGTGAAGTACGCGCAGGGTCGGCGTCGGCCGGACCCGCCGGACCGGATCCACGTATCGCGGACGATCCTGAGCCATGCGATCAAGCGTGGGGAGGGCGTGCTGAGCTCGAACGCGATGAACGACCCGCGGTTCGCGTCGGGTGACTCTGTGCAGCAGCTGAACATCCGTTCGGCGATCTGCAGCCCGATCGCGTTCCAGGAGAGGACGTTCGGGGCGATCTACATCGACACGTCGATCGCGAACTACACGTTCACGGAGGAGCAGCTCGCGTTGATGAACGCGATCGGGCGTCACACGGGTCTGGCGCTGGCGAACGCCGAGGCGTACGCGGAGAAGCTGCACACGGAGCGGTTGGCGGCGATCGGTCAGACGGTCGCGAGCCTGTCGCACTCGATCAAGAACATTCTTCAGGGGCTGCGCGGGGGCGCGGACGTGGTCGAGATGGGGCTCAAGAAGGACGACATCACGATCGCGCGCGGCGGGTGGGGGATCCTCAAGCGCAACCTCGATCGGATCATGAACCTCACGCTGAACATGCTGACGTACTCGCGTCAGCGGACGCTGGAGATCGAGCTGGTCAAGGTCGCGCCGTTGCTCGACGATTGCGCGAGCCTGCTGCAGGACAAGTGCGAGCAGCGCGAGGTGGCGCTGATCATCGACGCGGATCCGGACTTGCCGCCGATCCCGATGGATCCGAACCTGATGCATCAGGCGCTGATGAACCTGATGACGAACGCGGTGGAGGCTGTTGCGCCGAAGACCGGGGCGGTGACGGTGCGCGCCAGCTACCACTCGGGTCGCAACTCGATGGGTCCGTGCGTTCGGTTCGCGGTGATCGACAACGGGCCGGGCGTGGCCGAGGACAAGCGCGAGAAGATCTTCGAGCCGTTCCACTCGACGAAGGGCGCCCGAGGGACGGGGCTTGGTCTCGCGGTGACCAAGCGGATCGTCGAGGAGCATCACGGGACGATCGAGGTGGCGGCCGACACCGGCGACGGGGCGGAGTTTGTGCTGCTCCTGCCGGCCGATCCGAAGGCGATCGGGGATCCGTCGGCGACTGCGCAGACGATCAAGGAGCCTCACGGGCCGCTGGCGGGCCCGCGCCTGTAGGTCGAGGTTTCTGGGTCGAGGCGAGGCTACGGATGCCCTGGGACCGGACCATCTTGCACGTCGACATGGACGCATTCTTCGCGGCCGTCGAGCAGCTTGACGATCCTGCGCTTCGTGGCAAGCCGATCCTGGTCGGCGGGAACGGTCCACGTGCGGTGGTGACGACGGCGAGCTATGAGGCGAGGCCCTTTGGCTGCCGCAGCGCGATGCCGATGGCAACGGCGCGTCGTTTGTGCCCGGAGGCGATCGTCGTGCGTGGTCGCGGGGCTCGGTACCGGGAACTGTCGGACTTGGTGATGACCGAGTGTGAGCGGATTACTCCGTTGGTTCAGCCGGTGTCGATCGACGAGGCGTATCTCGATGTGACGGGGGATCCGAAGTGGGCTGGTGATCCGGCTGCGCTCGGCGAGCACCTGCGCGCACGGATCCGCGCTGCGACGGGCGGGCTGACGGCTTCGGTGGGAGTGAGCGTCAACAAGTTCCTCGCCAAGCTGGCGAGCGATCTGCGCAAGCCCGATGCGCTGGTCGTGATCCCGCCGGGCAAGATCAGCGCGACGATCGAGCCGTTGAGCGTGACGCGCATCCCGGGTGTTGGTCCTGCGGCCGAGGCGAAGCTGAAGCGTCTTGGGGTGCGCACGATCGCGGACCTGCGCGCACAGGATCCGGCGCTGCTGACGGATCGGTTCGGCAAGTGGGGGGCGCGCCTGGCGCAGCTGGCGATGGGCCACGACGATCGTCGGCTCGTGACGGATCGGGATGCGAAGAGCATCGGGCACGAGCGGACGTTCGGGCACGATGTCGAGGACGCGCAGGAGCTTGAGGGCGTGTTGTTGGTTCAGGCGGAGGATGTGGCGCGGCGGCTGCGGCGCAAACACCGGGCTGCGAAGACGGTGACGCTCAAGCTGCGCTACGGGAACTTCGAGACGATCACGCGCGCCGCGACGCTGGACGAGGCGTCGAGCACGACCCACGCGATCGGCGATGCGGCCCGGGAGTTGTTCCGTGCCTGGCGCAGTCGCGAGGGGTTCCGGCCGATTCGGCTGATCGGCGTGAGCGCGAGCAACCTGACGGGTGAGGTGCAGGGGAGCCTGTTCCCGGATCCGGAGGTTGCGCGCTCCAAGCGTGCGGACTCGGCGGCGGACCTGATCACGGAGAAGCTGGGCAAGGGTGTGATCCAGCGTGCCTCGTCGATCGGGCGCCAGCGCCGGAGTGACTACGACCCGCACAAGCCGCCGAGGCGGGACGAGGGTTGACGCCCCCACCGTGGCCCCCTGGGCGGGGCGGGGAGCCTCAGAATCGTCGGAAACGATCTGAACGGAAGTGAAGTCGGGTGGTGGGCGGTCCGATCACTTGGGCTCCTATCGTCAGGGACGGGGAGTTGGGGCTGGACGGTCAGGACGAGATGAGCGACGACTCTCGGTATGAAGCGATGATCCGCTACGGGGCGACCCCCGCCGGCGTTGACGAAGCCGCCCGACGTGACGGGCTTGACCTGATCGCACGCATCCGCTTGCTGAAGCAGGCCTTCGGGCTTTCGTTCACCGAGGCCAAGGCGATCACGATTGGCAGCGTGACCCCCAAGACGCTCGAGGAGCGTGCTCGGGAGCTTCTGGAGGGCTTCGACGCCCTCTGCCGCAAGCTGGACACGGACTGACGCCCGCCCGCCCCCCCCGCAGTGCGGTCCTTGGGCCCCTTCGGGCCCTCGCAATGGCCCTCCGTGGCGGTCGTACAGACGTCCATCCCGAAGAAGCTTGGTGCCTCTGATCTGGTGCTTGTGAAACAGATGCGCGCCGATCCCGTAGAAGTTAGTGTGGACTAGGCACTGCTTGCGGGAGGACTGTCATGGGGCCGCACGTGAATGAGATCGCGGGGTGGGTCCTGATCGGGTTGGGGTTCGCCACGGGCGGGCTGATGGGCTTGTTCTTTCTGCGTCCCGGCTGGCTCGGCGGGTACGACGATCCGCGACGCCGGCTGGTGCGGTTGGGGCACATTGCGCTGGTCATGCTCGGGGTGCTCAACGTCCTCTTCGCGCTCAGTGCGCCGCGGCTGGGCTGGGAGGCGTGGCTCGTGCCGACGGCCTCCTGGCTGTGGCTCGTCGGGGCGATCCTGATGCCGAGCGTGTGTGCGCTGAGCGCCTGGAGGCGCTCGCTGAAGCACCTGTTCGCGCTGCCGGTTCTGGCGCTCGGCGCTGGTGTGACGCTGACGTGGCTCGGCCTGATTGCCGGGCGTTTGGCGCAGGGGGGTGCGTGATGCGTATCGCGATGGTTGCGATGAGCGGGGTGCGTGCGCAGAGCGCTGAGCTCAACGCGTTGGGGTTGACGTTCCCGGGTGTGCTCGAGCGCGGGCGTGTGATCGCCTCGATGCCGACGCTGAGCCTGCTGACGCTCGCGGGGATGTGCGACCGCGAGCGGCACGAGATCAGCTATCACGAGATTCGTGACCTGCGCGCGGTGGGCGCCGGTGAGGAGCCGCCGCCGATGGATGTGGATCTGGTGCTGATCGCGAGCCAGTCGGCGCAGATTGGTGATGCGTACCGCGTTGCGGACACCTATCGGGCGGCGGGTGTGCCGGTGGTGATGGGGGGCATCCACGTGTCGTGCCGCCCCGAAGAGGCGCTCGAGCACGCGACGAGCGTGGTGGTCGGGGAGGGTGAGCCGGTGTGGCCGACGGTGCTGGCGGATGCCGAGCGCGGGCGGCTGCGCGAGCGGTACGACGCGTCGGAGGTCGGGGAGTTCGACCTGGGTGATGCGCCGTTGCCGGCGTACGACCTGCTGGATCCGTCGGAGTACAACCGGCTGTTGGTGCAGACGTCGCGCGGGTGTCCGCATCGCTGCGAGTTCTGCGCGAGCTCGATCCTGCTGACGAAGAAGTACAAGACGAAGCCGCTTGAGCGTGTGATCGAGGAGGTCCGTCAGATCACGTCGATGTGGGGGGCTTCGGGGCGTCCGTTCATCGAGTTGGCGGACGACAACAGCTTTGTTGACCGGGGGCGTGCGCGTGCGTTGTTGCGGGCGATGATTCCGGAGCGTGTGAAGTGGTTCACGGAGGCGGACATCTCGATCGCTGATGATCCGGCGTTGTTGGATCTGATGCGCGAGGCGGGGTGCCGTCAGGTTTTGGTCGGGCTGGAGAGTCCGCGCGCGGGCGGCTTGGCGGGTTTGGAGTTGAAGCGTGATTGGAAGCTGCGTCAGCTCGATCGGTCGGAGCAGGCGGTGCGCACGATCCAGGCGCACGGGATCACGGTCAACGGGTGCTTCATCCTGGGGCTTGACGGGGATACGCCGGACGTCTTCGACGCGGTGTACGACTTCATCGATCGGACGTTCTTGTTCGAGGCACAGCTCACGGTGTTGACGGCGTTCCCGGGGACGCCGCTGCACGAGCGTCTTGCGCGCGAGGGGCGGATCCTGAAGCCGGGGGCGTGGGATCGGTGCACGTTGTTCGATGTGAACATCGAGCCGCGCGGGATGACGCCGGATGAGCTGCAGCGTGGGCTCTTGGAGCTTGCGGGTCGTGTGTACGAGCCGTCGTTTGTTGAGAGTCGGCGTCGCCGGTTCTTCGAGCACGCCGCGGCTCACCGTCGGGCGATGTCGGCGAACGGGATCGTGGCGTAGGCCGGGAGGGGGGAGGGGGTGCGCAATGAAAGGACGCGTCGGGCTTTCGCCCGACGCGTCTTGTCCATCCCTCCTGGTGGCCCGCGTGCCTCGGGCCATGTGTCGCGCTTGGGGGCGTCGGTCTCGGCCGATGGGTGACCCGGCGTTGCCGGAGTGCCGCCCCAGTAAGTCGTCGGCAGCGAACCGGCCCGAGTTGACCGGACTCGACGGGAAAGAGGTTCGGTTTGTCGCGGTTCACCACCCGAGCAGGTGGGGCCCGGGGGTGGAGGCGTCAGGCGAGGTCGAAGACGAGCACTTCGCTGTCTTCGATCGCACGGAGTTCGAGCGCTTCGGTGTTGCTGATGGCTGCTCCGTCGCCTTGCTCGAGGCGTTGGGCGCCGAGCTCGATGACGCCTTCGGCCACCTGGACCCATGCGTGACGTTCGGGGGCGATGGCGTGCGAGACCTCTGCGCCGCTTTCGAGGAGTGCGTTGTAGATGCGCGCATCCTGCTGGATGGTGATGGACTCGTCTTGGCCGTCGGGGCTCGCGACGAGTCGGAGTCGTCCGGTTCGCTGGTCGGGCGGGAAATGGCGTTGCTCGTAGCGCGGGGGGAGGCCCTGCTCGCGCGGCTGGATCCAGACCTGGATGAGTCGTGTTTCGTCGGTCTGGGAGGGGTTGAACTCGGAGTGCGTGATGCCGCTGCCGGCGGTCATGGCTTGGACGTCGCCGGGTCGGATGGTGGGCGCGTCTTGGTCGGAGGCGGTTGAGTCTCGGTGCGCGAGGGCGCCGCGGGTCACGAAGGAGAGGATCTCCATGTCTCGGTGTGGATGTGCGCCGAAGCCCTGGCCGGGCGCGATGACATCGTCGTTGATGACGCGGAGTGCGCGGAAGCCGAGGGCGTGGGGGAGTGAGGGGTCGTGCGCGCGACCGAACCCAAATGTGTGTCGTGAGTCGAGCCAGTCGAGCTTCGTTGTTGGGCGCTCGTCGGCCTTCCGGATGGTGAGCATCGTGGTGTTTCTCGTCGGAGCGGTGTGGTGTCGCTGTCGCCTTGTGTTCAACACAGACCACGGAGTCTGTATTCCTGGGGTGCGCATCGCGGTTGGCGGTTCGTCGCGTGTTCCGCCTCCCCTCTGCGGGTGGATCTTCGAGGGGTTTGGTGGTTGGTTGAACATGTGGAGTGGTTTCGGTCGAAGTCCACATGAGTCGAGCGTGTGGTGTGCGCTGCGGGCGTTCAAGTTCAACGTCCGATGGGATGGTCCCCGACGTCGGTTGCGAAACCCCCGAGCGGAGTGTCCCCGATGACCTTCGTTGCAGCATTCCGGATCTCGACGCCCGAGGGGCGCGAGCTGTTGATCGCCTTGGACGAGATCGAGGGCGTTGTCGACAACGGGACCGACCCACCGTCCGCGGTCGTGCATCTGCGCAGCGGCGAGTTGGAGTGGGCGGTGTGCCGGCCGGGGCAGAGTCTCGAGGCGGACTTTGCCGAGGCGTGTCGGGTGACGGAGCGGATGCTGCCGTCGGACGAGACCGGTCGACGGGGCCGCGCGGCCTCTTGATTGGACCGGGCCTATCGCGTCAGGCTTCGTTGGGGCGAGGCTCCGCGGTGCGCGGAGCGGGCGTCGGCGCGGTTGTGTCCCGGTCGTCCCGACCGAGGCGAGCCAGCGCTCGTGCGGGGAGCAGCGAGCGTGCCCAGAGGCTGGGGGCGATGACCATCGTGAGCGCGATCATCATCCAGGCGGCGCCGAGTCCCATCATGAGCCAGGCCCTGTCTGCGTCATCGGGCCCGTACCAGTCGTTCAGGTTGCGCGAGATATCGCGGAGTCGCACGAAGGCGTTGCCCATGAGCAGCGCCGCCAGCAGGGCCTGCGGGATCGCGCACAGGCGCAGCGCGGCGCTCATGGCGAGTTGAGCGCCGGCGAGGACGCCGAGGCCCGAGCGCGGCGAGCCGGGCGCGACATGGCCGGGCATGAACTCATCGGTCAGCACGGTGCCGCACTCGGTGCAGCGCGGCTCGAGGAGCGACTCGAGCAGGTACCCGCAGACCGGGCAGGTCGAGGCGGTCGGCGCCTTGATGATGAGGCGGGCGGCGAAGCCGGAGGCGAACCATGCGCCGGCGCCGAGGGCGAGCACCGCGATGCCGACACCAAGCGGGGCGATCTCGTTCTCGCTGGGGTCCGTCAGTTGGACCCCGATCCAGATGGCGAGGATGAACCCACCGATCAGGATCACGACGGAGCTGAGCAGTCGGAAGACGATCAGCGCGGTGGCTCGGCGTCGTGCGATGTCCGAGGCGTTGGGGACCATGGGCGGCCAGTTTGTTGGCCGTCGGGGTTGGGTGGTTTCGCGCTTTGGGTGGGGGCGGTTGGGACGTCGGTTGCGCGCTAGACGCCGGTGAGCATGCCCTTGATGCGGGTCACTTCGGTCTTGGAGAGGACGCCGTCCGTCTCGGCGGCTCCGATCCCATTGAGGAGTTGGTTCTTGGCGTCGCGGATGAGTGTTTCGGCTTGGTCGGTGTTGCCGGCTTCGGCGGCCTCGTCGGCCTGCTGTGCGAGGGCGCGTGCTTGTGTCATTGCATTGTCGAGTTGGTTGCTCTGACCGGCGACGTCCTGCATGTTCAGGATCGCGTCTTTGACGTACCCGATCTTGCCCTTGACGCCGATCTTGGCTTTGTCGCTGAGGTCGAGCCCGGGGATTGCTGGTCTTTGTGGTGCTTGTGACATGCGACCCAGGCTACGGGTGTGTGCTGGGTTGTCCGAGGGTCGTGTGTCGAATCGGCGTCGAATGCCCCACGCATGGGGGACCATGCGTGCACGGGGCGGCGTCCGAGTGGGCGGGCGCGCCGGTCTGCCGGGTGGGCGTCGTCGGATCACGAGTCGTCGGTGTGGCCAAGGCCAGGGACTGCCCAGCGCGCCCAGGCGCGTGGGCGCACCATTGCCCACACGCAGAGGAGTATGAGTGCCAGGTCCACCCAGAGCAGGACTTCGTACTGGGCCGTGCTCGTGGTCCAGAACCGCGCCTCATCCATCCAAACGAAGAGGAGGATCGCGATCGTGATGCCTGTCCAGCATCCGAGGGCCGCGCCGAGTCGGATCAGGCCGGTGAAGACAAGGTGGATCGTCTCCGGCGAGTGCTTGTGTGCGGGGGTGGTCTTGTCGTCGGGGTCGGAGGTGAACTCCGGGCTGAGCTCGATTCCGCATTCCGGGCAGTTCCTCGCGCGGGACTCGAGCGGATAGGAGCACTTTGGGCAGAGTCCGCTCTTGCCGAACGTGACGATCACGCCCGCCAGTCGGCGTGAGCCGAAGCCGAGCACGAGTCCGGCGACGATCAGTGCGAACGCTGGAACAACGCGCGGCGCGTAGTACGAGAAGTCCCAGAGATCGCTGTCTCTGAAACCCTCGAGCAGCCATGACGAGGTGGGGAACAGGGCCGAGAGCGCGGCGACGATCGAGAGGAGCCGGAGCACACCGATCATCATGGCGCGCCAGCGTGCGACCTCGGTCGTCGTGGGGACCATCGGGTCCTCCGGTGTGCCCCCGGCTGCCTCGGCGCACCTTGCGCGGCCCGGCTGCGGGGGGTGGCGGTCGGGGCCGTGGGGGCTCAATGTCCGAAGAGGTTCTTCTCGCCGAACATGCCTGCCTCTTCGAAGTGGGTGAGGGCGTCGTCGGTGGAGGTGAAGATCTTGGTGGAGGTCTCGGTGATGAAGGGGGAGGGAGCCTTCTTGGGCTTCCAGACGACGTAGACGTCCTTGGCGTGCTCGAAGGCGTGCTGGAGTTCGCGTTCGACGCCGCTGGAGAGGCCGGGGATGTCCTTGCCACCGGCGCCAGGGAGTTCGGGGACGTAGCTGATGATCATGTCGGACTGATCGATGAGCTTGAAGTCGCGCATGTAGATCTGGCCGTCGATGTCGCCGGCGATGTCGATGACCTCTCGGACGCGGACGCGGAGGGGCTCGGTGCCGGCCTTGGATCCGCCGAAAGAGTGGGGGGTGACGTCGAGCCATGAGTCGACGTTGCCCTGCTTTGCTTGCTCGATGGCGCGGTCGAGGAGGAGCTTCTCGTCGACGTCGCCGGGGTCGAAGGTGATGAAGTGGTCGGCGAGCTCTGCGCGGAAGGCGTCGATCTCGGCGAGGACGTCGGGCATATCGACGACGTGGCTCATCGGGAAGGACGGGTAGACCTTCCTCATGTCGGGGCGGCACACGAGGCGGAAGAAGGTCCGGACGGTCTCGGCGTGGCGCCCGCGGGAGACGATGTAGAACTTGGAGCCGCGGATCGCCTGGCTGAGCAGCTCGGTCGCGAGGATCTCTTCTTCGCGCCAGACCATGCAGTCCTTGAGGGTTGCATCGATGTCGTGCTCGGCGTGGAGGCGGTGGTGGACGACTTCGATGTTGTCGACGAGGCAGATGAACAGGTCGGGCGCGAGCAGCTCCATCTGGTCGAAGTCGAAGGCGCTGAAGAGGCCGTGGCGCCAGCGGAAGGTGGCGTGGGTGTTGATGACGGAGTTTTCGTGGTTGCGCGAGTCTGTGATGACGTCCTTGAAGGCGGCGCGTCGGAGTGTTTGGAGTCGTGAGATGGGCAGGTCGAGGATTCGTCCTGCGCGGACGTCGCGCGCCTCGGCGTACATCTGGTCGCCGATGTTGTACATCTCGATGTGCTCGCCTTGTTGGCCGGCGAACTTGCGGACCTCGTCGAGGTACGGCTTCTTGTCCATCCCGACCTGGCCGGTCACCACAGCGCGCATTGGCCTGCCTCCCGTCGCCCCGCTCCCGCCCTGTGATCCCCGCCCTCCTTCCCCGCCTTTCGCCGGGCCTCCCAGGGGCCGCGCTGCCGCTCGTGGCCCGAGGGTCTCTGGAGGGTGGGGCAGGGGACACAATCTAGGCTCTCCGGTCCTGGGGCGTGCCAGAGCGGTTGGCGGACTCAGAACTTTGACCCATTCCCAGCCTCCTGCGGTGTTCTGAGGCCCCCCAGGTTGGGTTCCTGAGGGGTGGTGGTAGGTTGGAAGGAGCTTCACCGGCGGCGTCGTGGTGGGAACGGGCCGTCGGGGCTGGAGAAGTGCCATGTCGTTCCGATGTGTTTTCCTCGGGCTTGTTTGTGCATTTGGCGCGATCGCTGCGCCTGCCTTTGGGCAGGGGCTGGTCGGGTCATGCCTTTGCGACTGGGACAACGGGGCTCACGATGCGCTGAGCGGGCAGCTCTCGGTCGAGACCCCTGGGGGTGAGTCCGTCGGGGCCGCGGCCGACGACTTCTTCCTGCTCCCCGGCAAGCTGCACGCGATCGAGGCGATCCATGCGCTGCTGCTGACCAATGACCCGGAGCCTGACGCGGTGCTGCACCTGTACCGGGACTGCAACGGGAGCCCGGGCGATCTGGTGGGGATCTACCCGGCGACGGGCGCGCTCGACACGGGGATCAACAACGCGGCGTTCGATCTGTACGAGTTCGTCTTCGACCTCGACGGGTGCCGCCTGGTTGGCGGGCAGTTCTACTGGGTGAGCGCCCGTGGCGTGCGCGATGCGCACGAGCTCTATTACGCGCCGACGTCCGGGAACGGACAGGCTCAGGGTGCGCAGGCGCACTTCATCGTTCCCGAGGGGGGGTTCCCCGAGTGGACGAAGCTCGAGTACAGCAACGTCGGCAAGTCGGATCTCGCGTTTGCCGTCTGCTCGACGCCTTGCGACATCCTGTTCGACAACGGGCATCCGAACTTCACGGCCCAGCACGGGATCGACGACAACCTGGCGTTGCCGAACTACCGGGCGGCCGACGACTTTGCGCTTCCCAACTGCACGGACTGGCACATCGACACGGTGCGCCTGTGCGTGCTCAGCAACTGCGATGTGAGCGCTTTCCGGATCGAGATCTTCGACACGGATCCGTCGTTGTGCCTGCCGAATCTCACGCCGCTGTGGGTGTTGGATGATCCGAAGGTGAACCCGCTGGGCGTGAGTGTTCCGACGATGGAGGGGATGCCGCAGGTCGTGGACGCGTACGAGCTTCAGTTTGCGGATCTCGAGGTGATGCTGGAGGGCGGGCTGACGTACTGGGTTGCGGTTTCGCACATCGGCCCGGCGAGCGCGGGGGATCGTGCGTACGTGTGCGAGTCGTTCGACTGCAACAAGGACAGCCTCTGCCAGATCAAGATCAACCCGAGCGCGTTCTTCAAGCCGAGCGTCGGTGCGTGGGAGGAGATGGGGTCGTTCCTGGGCGACTCGGTGGAGCGATCGCTGGCAATCCAGGTCTGCGGGCAGCGCCTTCGGCAGGTGTCCAACCCGGACGCCGAGGGTCCGGGTGGTCGTCCTTGCGACTGGAACGAGGACGGGTTCGTGAACGCGCAGGACTGGTTCGACTGGGCGAACGACTACTTCAGCGCCGTTGGGCCGCGTGGGAACGCGGACTACAACGGCGACGGGTTCGAGAACGCTCAGGACTGGTTCGACTTCGTCAACTGCTTCGAGGATCGGGCCGGGGGCGGCGTCTGACCGTCACTCGGGCGCGGGCGCCAGCGGCAGGCTGAGCACCTCGTACGGCCCGGTGCGCTGGTCGGGCTCGACGCCGAGCAGTTCCGATTCGTGGATCCGCGCGGTCGTGACGTAGAGGCGTCCGGGCCTCCCGTCTGATCCGGGTCGGATCGCGAAGCTGTCGGGCCATGACAGGCGGGGGTCCTGGATGAGTGTGCGGAGCTCACCGGACGGCGTGCGGTACATGACGGCGTCGCGCTCGAGTGCTGAGAAGTAGATGTTCTTGGCCTGGTCCATGGCCATGCCGTCGGTGACGACGGTGTCTGCGACGATCTCGACGCTCGCGGTGATGGCGACGGGTCCGCTGGTCCAGTCTCCGAGGACTCGTGTGGGCGCGCGGTAGAGGGTCCGTCCGGTGAGCGCTTGCCAGTAGAGCCAGCCGTTGTCCGCGTCGAGTGCGATGCCGTCGGCGCGGACGCGGAGGGTCTTGCCGTCGGGGCCGAGGAGGGGTTTGTTGCCGACGGTGATTTCGATGTCTTCGGCTTCGGTGGAGAAGTGGTCGTCGAGGAGGCGTCGTGCTCGTCCGCTTGCGAGGTCGAGGACGATGATGGCGCCGCCTCCGGAGTCGGTGATGTACGCGCGGTGTGCGCGGACGTCGACGCGGACGTCGTTGAGGTAGCTCTCGGGGGGCGCGATGGTGGGACCGAAGCGGTAGACGCGTCCGAGTCGGTCGCTGCGCGGGTCGAAGAGGACGAGCTTTGGTCCGCCCTCGACGACGCCCTCGAAGCGCGGGTTGGCGGGGTCGAGCACCCAGAGGCGTGATGCGCTGTCGACGTGCACGCTCTGCACGCAGACCCAGGCGCGCGACGGGTCGTCGCCGGGCTCCCAGAGGTTCC
>JANQQG010000257.1 GCA_028285065.1 Phycisphaerales bacterium | reverse complement strand
CAGCCGGATCGCATCACGTCCTGCCACCTCGCTGTCGAGCAGGCGGGAGAACTGGCCAAGGGCGCGGTCGCCGCATCCGATGCGTTCTTCCCATTCGCCGACGGCCCGACGATCCTGGCCGATGCAGGCGTGACGATGATCATGCACCCCGGCGGCTCGAAGCGCGATCAGGAGACGTTCGACCTGTGCAACGAGCGCGGGATCACGTGCTTGACGACCGGTCTGCGCCACTTCAGGCACTAACGCCTTGGTGTTGAAATCCCGCCGCACAACGGAAAAGAGTGCGCAAACCCCACGCGCAACGAGTCCTACGCGGGTTGATGGACCCCGATTCATCATCTAGGCTTTCTTGGACCAACTCCCTCTCATGGGAGCCAGTGAGCTTGTAGGACCACATCGTGACACCTCGTCACCTCCAGCACGCAGTCCACTCGGCCCAGGGCGCCGCCCCGGCGTCTGTGGTTCTCGCACAACTGGCGACGAACTTGGACGCGAAGGTCCTGGTCCTCAACAAGCTCTACGTGGCCGTCCGCGTGATCTCGGCCAAGCGCGCGTTCAGCCTGCTGGCGCGACGCATCGCCGAGGTGATCCACATCGACGATGGCTCGTACGCGAACCACGACTTCGAGTCGTGGACGGACCTGTCCGAGCTGGCGCGCGAGTTCGAGCCGGAGAAGCACGACTGGGTGCGCACCGTGCGCATGCACGTCGCGGTCCCACGGATCATCCGCCTGATCGGCTACGACCGCCTGCCGTCGCAGCGCGTCAAGCTCAACCGGCGCAACCTGTTCGCGCGCGACCGCAACACCTGCCAGTACTGCGGCAAGCACTTCGCGACGAGCGAGCTCTCGATCGACCACGTCCTGCCCCGGGCCCAAGGCGGTGGCGACTCGTGGACGAACCTGGTCTGCTCATGCGTCAAGTGCAACGCCAAGAAGGGCGGGCGCACGCCGGAGCAGGCGCACATGAAGCTGATCCGCAAGCCGGTTGCGCCGCGCCGAAACCCCGCGATCACGGTGCGCCTGGGCCAGGACCGCTACCAGTCCTGGAAGGCGTTCCTCGACGACGCGTACTGGAACGTCGAGCTCAAGTAAGTAAGCTCGGCACCTCAGATGGGCCGGATCGACCACGAACTCGAACTCGAGCGCCGGGGCGAGGCGTTCCTGCGCGAACGCGACCCGTTCCACCTGCGGATGAGCCGGTGGTACCGCATCGGTCACGAGCGGCGCCGGTCAAGGTCGCCCTGGCTCATCCCGCTCGTGGTCGTGCTGATCGCTCCGCAGGGGCTGTTGGTGTACCTAGTGCTCGACGGCGCGAAGGTGTCGCCGTTCTGGGCACAGGTCCCCGTGCTGCTCATGTTCCCGTCGATGATCCTCCTCGAGCGCCGAACGCGCCGGCACGAACGTGCGGCGTTCGCCAAGACCACCGGGCTGCTCTGTCCTCGGTGCGCCCACGACATGGGCTGCGTGCCGAGCGGAGAGGCCTGCTGTACAGAGTGCGGAGCACGGATGAACCCGCATGCGGTCATCGCCAACTGGATCAAGCGCCTCGGGGGGCGCAACGGTCGCCTGCCGGACCCGCCGGCATGGCTGGCGGCGCGCTGGGAGGAAGCGCGCGAAGCGGACTAGACGAAGCCGTTGACCTTCGTCGCCAGCGCGAAGTCCTTGTCGGTGATCCCACCGGCGTCGTGGGTCGAGAGGGTCAGCGTGACCTTGTTGTAGCGGACGAGGATGTCGGGGTGGTGCTGGTCGGCCTCGGCGGCCTCGGCGACACGGGTGACGAACGTGATTGATCCGACGAAGTCGTCGAACTGGAACGTCCGCTGGATCGCGCCGCCGCTCTCATCCCAATCGGGGATCGACTCGAGCTTGGTCGCGACCTGATCCTCGGTCAGCTTCTCCATCGCTGCTCCCTTCACTGCCGGACTCCATTCCCGAACCCATCGCCCGCCCCGGCTCACGCCGTCGTTCGAACCGGCGTCGGGGCCGGGGCCACAGTGTACCCTCCACCCCCCCATGTCCTCCGGCAATGACGCCAACCCCGACGCACCGCCCCGCCAGGGGGGGCAGAACACCCCTCACACCCCCCCTCTCCGCCCCCGGTCGCGGTTGGCACCCTCGCCCACCGGCGCCCTGCACCTTGGCAACGCGCGCACATTCCTCGTCAACTGGGCCATCGCACGCAACTGCGGGTGGGAGCTGATCCTGCGGATCGAGGACCTCGACACCCCGCGCGTCAAGCCCGACGCGATCGACCAGATCTACCGCGCCTTCGAGTGGCTCGGCATCGATTGGGACGGCGAGCCGATCACCCAGTCAGGCGATCTGCCTGAGCACATTGGGGCAATGGATGCGCTGGCCCGCGCGGGGCTCGTGTATCCGTGCGCCCTCAGCCGCACCGAGATCGAGGCCGCGGCCACGGCCCCCCACGCGGGCGATCGCGAACGCCACGTCGGCCCATCTCTCCGCCCGGCTGATGCCGGCTCGCCCCAACAGTTCGACCCGTCCGACACCGAACGCAACTGGCGCCTGATCGTGCCCGACGAAGCCGTCCGGTTCCACGACCGGTTCCTCGGGGCGTGCGAGCACAACCCGTTCGAGTCGGTGGGTGACTTCGCGCTGTGGACCAAGCGCGGGCAGGCGTCGTATCAGCTTGCCGTCACGGTCGACGACTGGCGTCAGGGCGTGACCGAGGTCGTCCGCGGGTCCGACCTCGCGGACTCGGCCGCCCGGCAGATCCTCGTCCGGCGCGCCCTGAAGTCAGCCGGGTGGTCGCCGTCGGCGTGGGATGGAGAGGCGACGTACACCCACCTGCCCCTGGTGGTCGGGTCGGACGGCGTGCGCCTTGCCAAGCGTCACGGGGACACGCGCCTGGACCATTACCGCGAGCTTGGCGTGCCGCCGGAGACGGTGATCGGGCTGCTGGGCTTCTGGTGCGGGCTTGTTCCCCAGCGAGAGCCGATGGACGCCGCCCGATTCCGGTCGCTGCTCGGGACGTGCTCGGGTGACGGGCGCGGCGAGCCGGACCTCTCTACCATCCCGCCTGGAAACGTGACCCTGACCTCGGAGGATGACCGGTGGCTTCGATCCTGCGCTCGGCCCTGACCTCGTTCGTACTCATAACCGCGGCGCTCGGCCTCTGCGCCTGCAACGGCGACTCGGGCTCCGGGACGGGCGGCGGCACCGGGCAGCTCTCGCCGAATGGGCTCGAGCTCGTCCCCGTCACGGTGGCCGGCGAGAAGTTCATGGTCGAGCTCGCGATCGATGAGGACACCATTGTGCGCGGGCTCGGGTCACGCGAGTCGATCCCCGACGACGGCGGGATGCTCTTCGTCTTCGACGACGTCAGGCCACGCAGCTTCCTGATGCGCGACTGCCTCGTCGACATCGACATCGCGTTCCTCTCACCTTCGGGACGCGTGGTCGCAATGCACACGATGAAGGTCGAGCCCCCACGCGGCGAGGACGAGGGCGAAGTCGGCGAGACGGGGACTCTCCAGGACAGCGCGGCGTCCCGCGCCTACCACGAGCGCCTGCCCAAGTACACCTCACGCTACCGCGCGCAGTTCGCCCTGGAACTCAAGGCGGGGACGTTCTCCCGGCTTGGGGTGAAAGAGGGAGACTCGATCAGCTTCGACAAGGCGGGCCTCAAGAAGCGGGCCGCCAACGCCGATTCTCGCTGACGAGTCCGGTCTCGTTTGGGGACCGGACGGGTGGCCCGTTCCCAGGGCGCCCTCCCCACGACGGGCCCGTCATGGCACCCAAGAGCCCCACCATCGCGATCCTCCGGTTCGGAGCCGCCGACGACGGGCTCGACGACGCCATCGCCCAGGCGGGGCCCTCCGCATCACCAACGCCCGCCCTCGTCTGTCTGGACGCTG
>JANQQG010000252.1 GCA_028285065.1 Phycisphaerales bacterium | reverse complement strand
AGGATCCCGGTCAGCGGGAACGCCACGAACGGGATCCTGGACTACTCACAACTCGCCCTTGCGTACGGCGACAAGTTCGTCCTGCTGTTCATGTCGGGGTTCATGCTGTCCAAGGCGGCGGAGGCGAGCAAGGCGCACCTCCGGCTGTCGCACCTGATCCTGCGGATCGTGGGGACGAAGTCCGATCGCCGGATCGTTATCGGGTTCATGCTCGCGCCTGCGCTCAGCAGCATGTGGATCAGCAACACGGCAACGGCGCTGATCATGCTCCCGGTGGCGGTCGCGGTCATCCAGGAACGCAACAACGCGAAGCTGAGCAAGTCGCTGCTGCTGGCGGTGGCCTACGGCTCGAGCATCGGCGGGATCGCGACGCTGGTCGGCACCCCGCCGAACGGGATCATGGCGGGAATCTACACGCAGCAGACGGACGAGACGATCAGCTTCCTCGGGTGGATGCGCCTGGGCGTCCCGGTGAGCCTGATCATGCTCGTCGTGACCGGGTTCGTGCTGACGCGCGGGCTTTCGCGCGGGGAGGGCTTCGAAACCGAGGACCTCGGGCGATGGACGATGGCGCAGCGGCGCGTGCTGTGGGTCATCGGGCTGACGGCACTGCTCTGGATCACACGCCAGGACCCGTTCGGCGGGTGGTCCCGTCTGCTGGACACCCCCAACGCGCACGACGCGACGGTGGGGCTGGCCGCGGTCCTCGCGCTGTTCCTGATTCCGTCCGGCGTGCGTGACTCCGAGGGCAACGCCAAGACACTCCTGGACTGGGAGACGGCCCGGGACATCCCGTGGGGGATCCTGCTGCTGTTCGGAGGTGGATTGGCGATCGCGAAGGCGTTCGGCGAGACAGGGCTCGATGACGCGATCGGCGGTGCGCTCGCGGGGCTCGACGGGATGCCGCCCTTCTTGCTGATCCTGACCATCTGCCTCGTGATGACGTTCCTGACAGAGGTGACGTCGAACACGGCGACGACTTCGCTGATGATGCCGATCCTTGCGGCGGCCGCGGTCAGCGCGGGGATCGCACCTCTGGCGCTGATGGCACCGGCCGCCCTGAGCGCGAGCTGCGCGTTCATGCTCCCGGTGGCGACGCCTCCGAATGCGATCGTCTTCGGGTCGGGGCGATTGACGATCGCCCAGATGGCGCGGACGGGGTTGGTGCTGAACCTAATCGGGGCCGTCGTGATCACGGCTGTGAGCCTTGTGGTCACGTCGAGTTGGTGAGGCAGATACGATGGCCCCGATGACCGCGACCACGACCGACATCGCCGAGCGCGTCGAGAACAGCTCCATGGCCGCCTTGGCCTCGGGCGGGACTCGCTCCGAGTTCGAGGACACGGCGCTCAAGGAGCCGATCCGGCGCTTCCTGCGGGATACGCCGGAGCTTGCGACGCAGTGGCCCCAAGGTTTCAAGCGCCTGTGCCGCACGTGCCTTTTTGTGGCGCCGCTTCTGGAGGCGGCCGCCGGTCGTCCCCTCAAGGACCTGACGCTGCTGGAGATCGGGTCCGGTTCGGGGAGCCGCACGCTGGCGTTGTCGCCGCTGGTCAAGCGGATCGTGGCGTGCGACCTGAACACAACGGTGATGAACGCAGGGCGGAAGCGGGCGGCGGATGCGGGGCTGACGAACGTCGAGTGGATCGAGGCTGCTGGCGAGGAGGTCCTGGCCAGTGACATCGGGCGGAGCTGCGACGCGATCACGTTGTACGCGGTCCTCGAGCACACACGCCTGAGCGAGCGAGCGGAGATCCTGCGTGCGCTCCACGAGGACACGCGCGATGGTCAGGTGATCTACGTCGGCGAAACGCCGAACCGGTTGGCCGGCTTCGACCATCACTCGTCGCAGCTCCCGTTCTTCCAGTCGCTCCCAGATGAGCTGGCGCTGGCATACCTGGCCCGTTCGGAGCGCAGGGAGTACGCCGACGACATCGTCGCGGCCGCGGATCCCGTCGAGCGTCTGTACCGGCGCGGGCGTGGGCCGAGCTTCCATGAGTTCGACCTGTACTGCGGCGGGCTCGAGTCGTTCGACAACTGGGTCGCGATCGGTCCGGAGCACAACACGCTCCTGAACCTGTACGCGTACGACCACGACTCCCCACTGCTGCGCCGTCGCCTCGAGGTGCAGGGGATCCCGCAGGCAGACTTGTTCAGCCGCCACTACCTCGAGTTCGCGCTGCGCCGCACGGGCCCGCGTTCACCGAGTGCGCACGTCCTGCAGGCCGAGCACATGGGGTGCGTTGAGCTCGGGCGCGATCAGCGCAAGCTGCCGATCGCGGTCGCGCGCGGGAAGGACGCGATCCGGATGACGGTCCCGGCGGGCGATTCGCTCTCGCTGGGGATCCCGCTCGGACCCGTTGAGGTTGGTGGCGAGCGTCTGCGCTCACGCGGTCGGTTCCTTGTCGAGACCTCGGCAGGAGCGACGCACACGTTCGCGCTCGGCGACCTGCGCAAGTGGCGTCCGAGCTTCGCGCTCTATCACAACTACGCGTTCGTGCAGATCCCGCTGTCGGGTGGAACCGGCGCCGAGGAACTGACGATCCGGCCGAAGGCGCCGCAGAACATGGTCGGCGTGTCGAGCGCGTTCGTTCGGTCCGCCCGCTGAGCCGGGCTGCTCACAGGTCCTTCGCGCGGATGCGCCGGAAGGCGACGGGGTCGTTGTGGCCCGCGAAGCCGAAGTGGCCCTCGGTGCGGGTGCGTCCCGGGAAGCGATCGATGGGGTACATCGTGTCGGTGTCCTCGGCGAGATCCGCGTCGAGGACGCGCGTGCCGTTGAGTTCCACCGTGATGCGTGAGCCGACCACGGTGACCTGCTGGAAGTTCCACTTGCCTGGTTCGCGGAGGTATCCGCGGTGCGCGGGGGCCTGGCCGTAAGCGGAGGCGTGGTACTGGCGTGCGTCGAGGAGCGCGAAGTCGGGGTGCGTGTTGTCGAGCACCTGGAGTTCGCACATCCCGCTGTAGGCGGGATCGCCCGAGCCGGGGTAGCGGATGGCGAGCCCGTTGTTGCCGCCGGGGGGGAGCTTGAACTCGAAGCGGACGGAGAAGTCGGCGAATGAGCGTTCCGTGAAGAGTGTGCCACCGTGTCCGGCCCGGCAGGTGATGGCGCCGTCGCTCACGTCGTAGTTGTCGGTGGCGCCCTGCCAGCCGTCGAATGTCTCGCCGTCGAAGAGCTGCTCGAACCCGTGATTGCCGTGGGCGGAGAGGATGGCGTTCGCCTCCTCGGGCTGGATCTCTCGGACGCGGATGTTGCGCCAGCTGATCTCGCCCCCATGGGTCTGGAGCTGGATGGGCCCTGCGCGCGGGACGGGGCGCTCGCGATCGAAGTAGTTCTCGAGCCTGGCGTGGTCGACGACGAGCCTGTCATTGAGCCAGACGCTGACACGTTCGCCGACCATGAGGATGCGCAGTGCGTTCCACTCGCCGAAGGGGGCATCGGCGAGGACGAGCGGGTCCTTTCCGGGGGCGCCGGGCGAGTTGTTCCAGAGCCCACCCGAGCCCCTGTCAGCGCCGATGTCCCACTTGCCGCCCTCTTCGGTGGTGTCCCAGATCTGAACCTGCGGGATCCCACGGAGGTAGACGCCGCTGTCTGCGCCGGCGACGGTCCGGTAGTCGAGGCGGAGCTCGAAGTCCTCGAAGAGCTGCTCGGTAGTGAGGTACGCGCCGTGCCCGTCGTTGACGAGGATGCCGCGTTGGGGAAGCCAGTGCTCGTTGATGTCGTCGAGACTGGCGGCTCTGCGCTCGGCGAACTCGTCCGCTGAGAGTTTGAGATAGGTGCGCGGGTCCGTGGTGGTCTCGCCCCACCAGCCGGTCAGGGTCGTGCCGTCGAACAGCGGGCGGAACTCCCGCTCGGGCGCGCCCGCTGATTGGCTGGCGTTGCATCCGACACTCGCGAGGAGCACGGGGAGAGCGAGAAGACAGAAGGCGAGATGGACTGCGTGGCGGCTCATGACGTGAGCCTACCGCGCAGGCGGATCGGCTTCAGCGTCTGCGGCGTGCGCCGAGGAGGGCAAGGGCCAAGCCGCCGGGGAGGGCCGCGCCGGGCACCGGGACTGTGATGGTCACGCTCGAAGCATTCGCAAAGCCGATACGGGTCGTTGGGCCGAAGATGCTCATGCCGGGCAGCGGGTCCGGCTCGGGCGTGCTACCCCAGGCTTCGATGATGCGCGCGGACGCCACGTCGCCAGAGGTCTGCGTGGGGTCATACCGGAACGTGAACGTCTCGCCGAGTGACGCCCCGAAGGTGAACTCGAAAGAAAGCAGGTCGATGAACTGACCCTGCCCACGCGAAGCATGGTCGGTTGGCCCGGTCTCCGACGGCCCCACAGCGAGAATCTGGAAGACACTGAACGTCGCTGCATTGGGCTCACCTGAGATGGGCCCGACACTGCCGATCGCTCCGAACTCAGGCTCGAAGTCGCCACGCGCGTCGTCGGGCCCAAGACCATTGGCATGGATGGAGCCGCGTATGGCCGCGAAGCCGAGCCCTTCCGGAACGAACGTCCTCGCTTGCAACGTCAATCGCAGCGAGCCCGCGCCCACCCCGACTGTCAGATCGGAGAGCGTGTCGTCACCCGTCGCGAAGGACGTGCCGCGGTCGCCCTCGATCATCCAGCGGGTCTCGACCTCGCCGGCGAGTGCGTTGGAGGCAGACAACGAAGCGACCAATGCTCCGAGAAGGACCTGGGGTGTCATGGCTCTCTCTACTGGGACTGGATCAGGTGCGCCTGCCGCGCGCGCTGAGGCAGGCGAGGGCGAGCGCACCGGCGAGTGCCGCCGGGGGCGCGGGTACGGTGATGGTCACGCTCGACGCGTTGGCGAAACCCCGACGCCAGTCGCTGGTCCAGGCATCGAAGCCGATTGCTTCGCTCAAGAGCTCGTCGTAGTTCCACGCTTCGACCATGATCACCTGCGGCTGGTTGTCCACCACATCGGTTGGGTCATATCGAAACACGAACGCGTCGTCCGATGCCGCCACGAACTCGAAATCGAATGACAACACGTCGATGAAGACACCCTGGCCGAACTCGGCGGGGTCCGGCGGTGTCCCGGGCGCACTAATGGCCCACAAGCGCGACGCGCTGAACTGATCGGGTGTCTGACGTCCCTCCACACCGCCGAAACCCGGCTCGAAGTCTCCTCGTGCATCATCGACGCCGAGACCGGTGGAGTGGATGCCGCCGCGGACCGCCATGAACCCAAGGCCCTCCGGCGAGTGGGATCTGGCCTGGAGTGTCAGTCGCAGGGCGCCCGCGCCGAGCCCGACCGTCAGGTCGGCGAGCGTGTCGTCGCCCGTCGCGAACGACGTGCCGTGGTCGCCCTCGATCATCCAGCGGGTCTCAACCTCTCCAGCGGACGCCACTTGGATAGACAGCGGCACGCTTGCGAGAATCGCACAACGAACGAACGGGTCTCTCACGAGTCAGCCTCCGCAACGATCATAACACACCGCGCCGGGCGCGACAGCCGAACAGGGACCGGTTCGCGCCGACGGACAACTTCCATGCTCCCGGAGACGCACCGAGGCGGGTGTTCATCGCGGGCGCTCGTCGCGCGCACCAAGCGGGGCGGGGCGGAAGGTCGCTCTCTCGACATCGCCACGGCGATGGAGCGAGCCAAACCGGTACCGCATGCCTCAAGGCACGTGACGCGACTGGGTCCGTGCCATGCCGACGCTGCACAGCCGGGCGAAAAGCGGGTCCGAGAACACGATGCTGGATCGCGTCTCGATACCGCCGCCCGGCGACTCGCTCCGGAGCTGTGATCCAAGCGGAAGAGGCCTTGCCCATCTTGCCCAGGTCGTGACGTCAGGTCGGGGTGCGTGTTCGTGCCCAACAAGCGTTCGCCCGCGCGCCGCACGAATCGGATTCTCGTGTTGTCAAAGCGAGCGGCGTCACCGACATCGCTCCACCACGAATCCAGGAGCCAGAAGATGCAGCCCACCCGCACGCCCAAGGGCGCCGCCCGAGCGGTCGCGATCGCCTCCCTCCTCGTTGCCTCAACAGGCGCCATGGGCGCGGGGGACGACGTCACGCTGATGGTCAAGGTCCGTGACTTCCGCAACGCGCACGCAGACTTCAACCTGCCGGGCGCGGCCTCGACGGGTCACGTCGCCGGCCTTGTCAGCTCGAACCTCGGAAACCAGGGCGCTCCCGTGCTCAACGGGCAGGGACGCGAGGTCCTCGTGCCGGCGCTTGACAGCTCAGGCGCTCCGGTCGCGGTTCCCAGCGGGGCATCGAGCGGCGAGCCGGTCCATCAGTTCACGATCACCGAGCGCATCCTGATCCCGGAGGTCTCGTACGCGGTGCAAGTCGAGCTGCTCGGCGCCGCGATCGGCACGAGCCGCTACGACGCGCCGGTCACGACGCGCATCCGCGTCGGCGACCGCTACCTCATGCCGTTCGGCGACTTCGGACACCCGACCACCGGCAACGTCAACGATGTCCAGGACGTGACTGGGTGGGTCAACCCGGATCTCGCGAACAGGCGGTTCGTCTACACCGAGCAGCTCGCGGCCGGCACGCCTATCACCGTCGAGGCCCGGAGCTGGCTCCGCAGCGGCGGCTCGGGCCGGAGCGACAGCAACTGGTACGTGTACATGGACGAGAACACGCGCGACGACTCGCCGCAGGTGGGTGTCCTCCGCGACGGAGACCCCGTCCCCGGGATCACCGGCATCCGCGGCCAGCGCTCCGCGGCCGAGTATGTCGCGGACTACGTCGACCCCGACACGAACACGATGCGCCTCGCCGACAACCAGGTGATCTACCTCTTCGAGCTCGGCTCGAACCACTCAAGCAGCAGCGCAGACTTCCAGGACCTCGTCGTGCTCGTGACGCTCGCGGACTCCGTCTCGTACTTCGAGGACGAGACGACCCGTGAGGTCGGCGATCGCGGCCCCTGCCCCGGCATGGACCTGCGCTACATCCCCGCGGACGAAGGCGCCGAGAGCGACGGCACCGTGGCCGATGCCGACAGCTTCGGCGAGTGGTTCACCGATCGTCCCAGCGCCAACGCCTCGACGCTTCGTCGCCTGACGCTCGCCCGCGAAGAGGACGGGACCTACCGCTTCGCAACCGATGACTACACGCCGATCGATGGCGAGCTGATGGGCGATGAGGGCGCCGAGCACAACCGCTCGTTCACCTTCGCCGCCGCCGCCACGTTCGATTCCACGCGTTGTAGCGGGCAGTTTGTCGAGGTTGCATCAGGCGCCGACGTTTGGATCTTCATCGACGGCACGCTCGCGATGGACCTCGGCGGGACCGGCGGCGACAAGCGCCTGCGGCTCGACCTGGATCGGCTCGACCTGACCGACGGCGAGCACGAGATGCAGATCTTCTACGCCCAGCGCCTCGACGCCGCTTCGCCCCTGGAGATCCGCACAAACATCCGCCTCCGCCCGGTCTACTCGGCCAAGCTCCCGACTGTCAGCGCCATCACCGACTAATCGGCGCAACGACAAGACGCGATTCGCAAACAACACGACGCCCCGCGCTCCCTGAAGCGTGGGGCGTCGTTCTTTGGTCGGCCGCTCCGGGGCCCGACGCGTAGGAGTCGGTATACTCGCGGTTTGCTCAGCACCGAGCCCGGAGGGACGCGCGATGGCTGATCTGAGTGTGACCGTCGACGGTCTGAAGCTCCCGAACCCGTTCGTGATCGGCTCGGGGCCTCCCGGGACCAACGCCAACGTGATCGGCAAGGCGTTCGACGAGAACTGGGGCGCGGTGATCTGCAAGACCGTCAGCCTCGAGGCCGACAAGGTCATCAACGTCGCCCCGCGCTACGCGCGCATGCGTGCGGCCGGGACCAAGGAGGTCATCGGCTGGCAGAACATCGAGCTGATCTCCGACAGGTCGTTCTCTATCTGGGAAGACGAGTTCAAGCAGATCAAGGACAAGTACCCCGATCGCGTGCTCATCGCATCGATCATGGAGGAGTACAACAAGGACGCCTGGACGGAGATCGTCGAGCGCTGCCAGGCGTGCGGCGTCGATGCGTTCGAGCTGAACTTCTCATGCCCTCACGGCATGCCCGAGCGGAAGATGGGCGCCGCGATGGGGCAGGACGTCGAGCTGCTCGAGGAAGTCTGCAAGTGGGTCTCCGCAGCCGCGAAGGTCCCGGTGTGGGCGAAGATGACACCGAACATCACGCACATCGTCGACCCGGCGCGTGCCGCGCTGCGCGGTGGCTGTGAGGGGATCGCGGCGATCAACACCATCCTGTGCGTGATGGGGATCGACCTGGAGACGCTGCGTCCCGAGCCGACGGTCGAGGGATACACGGTCCCCGGAGGGTACTCGTGCAAGGCAGTGCGCCCGATCGCGCTGCGGATGGTGATGGAACTGGCGACGATGATGTACGGATCCGACGGCACACCCGGCGAGTTCCCGGATCGGTCGCTGTCCGCGATCGGTGGCGTCGAGTCCGGCGAGCACGCGGCCCAGTTCATCCTGATGGGCGCGTCGACCGTGCAGGTCTGCACGGGCGTGATGATCCACGGGTACAAGCTGGCCGGTCAGATGTGCGATGAACTCAGCGCGTTCATGGACAAGCACGGCTTCGAGTCGATCGAGGACTTCCGCGGGCACTCGCTTCAGTACTTCACGACGCACGCCGATCTCGTGCGCCGGCAGGCGGAAGCCAAGGCCGCGCAGAAGGCCGCCCGCGAGGGCATGGTCACGAAAGACACCGCGTGGGAAGGCGACAAGTTCGTCGAGCAGTCGGCGAAACTGGTTGCGAACGAGGACTGAGCTCGGTCAGCCGGTGGACGGATGGGTCGGCTTGCGCTTCAGGAGGCGGCCGCGCCCGATGTCGCCGCAGAAGGTGCCGTCGCGTACCTGGACCTTGCCGCGAACGGTGACGACGTCTGATCGCCCGGTCATCTCCCAGCCCTCGAAGGCGTTGTAGTCCACCTTCGAGTGCGACGTCTCGACACTGAGCGTGTGCTTGTGGGTCGGGTCGTAGACGACGAGGTCGGCGTCGGCACCCACGCGGATCGCGCCCTTGCGCGGGTAGAGCCCGAAGATGCGGGCGGCGTTCGTGCTGCACGCGCTGACCATCGTGTTCAGATCGATCTTGCGCTCGAGGACGCCGTGGGTGTGAACGAGGTCGATGCGTTCCTGCACGGACGGAATCCCGTTGGGGATCTTGGTGAACGCGTCGGTCCCCATGTCCTTCTGACCCTTGAAGTCGAACGGCGCGTGGTCGGTACCGATGGTCGAGACGGCCCCGGACTTGAGCCCCGCCCAGAGCGCGTCCTGGTTGGATTTCTCACGGAGCGGGGGCGACATGACGTACTTGGCGCCCTCGAAGCCGTCCGTGCGCTGGGCGTACGTCTCGTCGAGCACAAGGTGTGGGGCGACCGCCTCGACCCAGATGTTCACGCCCCGGAGCTGCGCATCGACCGCGACGCGGAGCGCATCGGCGCATGAGGTATGGACCGCGTAGATGTGCGCGTCCGTGAGCTCGGCGAATGTCGCGATGTGGTGCACCCCCCCCGCTTCCACGCAGGTCGGGCGCGAGGGCTCGTGCCACTCCGGGCCCGTCCTGCCCTCGCCGATCAGCTTGGTCTGCATCGCATCCACGGCCTCCGCGTTCTCGCAGTGAACCGTGGTGATCACGCCCATCCGGCGCGCCATCTTGAGCAAATCGAACAGGTCGCTGTCGCTGAGGTCCAATGCGCCTTTGTACGCCAGGAACACCTTGAACGACGCGATGCCCTCATCCGTGACGATCTGCGAGAGCTGGCGATGGGCGAGCTCGTCGAAGCGGACGACAGCCATGTGGAACGTGTAGTCCACGGCCGCAAGGGGCTTGGCCTTGTCGTTCCACTCGTTGAACGCGGCGAGCGGCTCGTCATCGGGGCCGGGGCAGATCATCTCGATGAGCGTGGTCGTCCCGCCGGCGAGGGCTGCCTTGGAGGCCGACTCGTAGTCGTCCTTGGCGTTCGTGCCCATGAAGGGCAGGTGGATGTGCACGTGCGGGTCGATGAAGCCGGGGAAGAGGTACTTGCCCGTCGCGTCGATCACCTCGGTGTCGGGCGCGACCGAGGCGGGATCGATGTCGGCCTCGATGCTGGTGATCTGCTCATCCGCGCAGTAGACGTCGGCCCTGTAGTCCTCGGTGGCCGTGATGATCCGCCCGCCCTTGATCAGCAGAGGCATCGCGCCCCTCCCTTCGTATCAGTTCCGAGCGCACTCGTTGAATGCGATGTCCAGCACGCGGACCATGAACTCCACGTCCTCGCGGGTGATGCACATCGGCGGCTTGATCCGCAAGACGTTCCCGAACAGCCCGCCCTTGCCCAGCAGCACTCCGAGTTCCTTGGCACGCTCGAAGACGTCGGCGCAGCACTTGGCATCAGGGGTCTTGTTGGTCCGATCGGAGACGATCTCGACACCGAGCATGAGCCCGCGTCCTCGGACGTCACCGATGGCGTCGTGGCGTGACATGAGGTCGGCCAGGCCATCCTTGAGCAGCCCGCCGATCTCGTGTGCGCGCTGCTGGATGTTCTCTTCGAGGATGACGTCGAGCGTGGCCTCGCACTGTGCCATCGAGACGGGGTTGCCGCCGAACGTGTTGAAGTGCAGGCGCTGAGCCATGGCTTGCGCGATCTCGGGCCGGGTGATGACGGCGCCACAGGGCGCGCCGTTGCCCATGCCCTTGGCCATGGTGACGATGTCGGGTGTGACCCCTTGGTTCTGGAAGCCCCAGAAGTTAGTGCCGGTGCGTCCGAAGCCGGTCTGGACCTCGTCCGAGATGCACAGCCCCCCCGCTGCTCGCACCGCCTTGTAGACGTGGTCGAGGTAGCCATCGGGCAGGTCCACCGCGCCGCCGACACCCTGGATCGGTTCGGCGATGAAGGCCGCGAGCGTGCCGGGCGTCTCGAAACGGATGACCTCCTCGACCTCCTGGGCGTACTTGCGCGCCGCATCGGGGTCGTCGGCGCCGTGCGGGCCGCGGTAGAGGTCCGGGCACTTGGCGTGGTGGACGCCGAATCCCTGAGGGACGGGCGACTTCCAGGTGTGCAGGGCGGTCATGCCCATCGCCGTGGGCGACATCCCGTGGTACGCGTTGCGCAATGCGATGGCGTCATAGTTGCCGGTGTGCGCACGCGCCATGAGGAGAGCGAGGTCGTTGGCTTCAGATCCGGAGTTCGTGAAGTAGCAGACGGACAATCCGGAGTCCTTCGGGAACGTGGCGGCCAGCTTCTTCGCGTAGGTGACGATATTGGGGTGGAGGTAGATCGTCGTCGTGTGCTGGAAGCGATCGTTCTGCTCGCGCACAGCGTCGATGACCTTGGGGTGGCAGTGCCCAACGGAGACGGTGACGATGCCGGCGAAGCCGTCGAGGTACCGACGCCCGGTCTCGTCGAAGAGGTACTGCATCGAGCCCTCGACGATCATGACAGGGTTCTTGTAGTACGTGAGAATGGCGGGCGAGAGGAACTCCTGGCGCATGGCCATGACGTCCTCGCGCGAGGGGCCGCGATAGGGCGCCGGCGTGTGATCGCAGGGCGGGAGCGAGGGGACGGTTTGTGTCGTCATTGTGTTGCCTCTCGGACGGATGCGGGCGGCATGAGCGTCATGAGCCCCCAGTACACGACGGCGCCGATGCCGACGCCGATGAACCAGGCGTAGCCGTAGATCAGGTCGAAGCCGGGCGCAAAGACCGCCTTCTTCGTCGCGGCGTTGATGAAGCCGGGCAGGTTCGGCAGGATCGCGACGACGAGCGCCACGATGGCCCGCCAGTTGACGCCCGCGAAGCGCCCGTGTCGCTCGTAGAGCTCATCGACATCGATCCTGGTCCTGCGGATGATGAAGTAGTCGCACAGGAGGATGCCGATGATCGGGCCGAGCAGGGCGCTGTAGCCGATCAGCCATGTGAAGATGTAGTCCCCGACCTCGTCGAGCAGGCGCCACGGCATCATCAGGACGCCGATCGCACACGTCGCGAGTCCGCCGACGCGGAAGCTGATCAGGCGCGGGGCGAGATTCGAGAACCCGTTGGCGGGGCTGACGACGTTGGCCGCGAGATTGGTCGAGAGCGTCGCGAGGACGAGCGCGATCATGGAGATCACAACGATGGTCGGCGAGCCCATCTTGGCTACGAGCTCGACGGGGTCCCAGATCGCGTCGCCGTAGAGCACGATGGTGGCGCCGGTCACGATGATGCCGATGAAGCAAAACAGCGTCATGGTCGGCGGGAGCCCGATGAGTTGGCCGGCGGCCTGGCTCTTCTGCGACTTGGCGTAGCGCGTGAAGTCGGGGATGTTCAGGCTGAGCGTCGCCCAGAAACCGACCATCGCGGTCAGCTGCGGTACGAAGACCCGCCAGAAACTCTGGCCCTCCGCGAAGTTCGTCTCGGTCGAGAAGAGCTTGGACGGCTCATCGACGCTCGCGATCGCCCAGATCAAGAGCGCGAGGCCCGAGGCGATCAGGAACGGAGCGGCCCAGGACTCGAGGTGCTTGATCGACTCGACCCCACGCACGACGACGACGACATGCACGAGCCAGAATGCCATGAAGCAGGCGAACTGGATCGCGGTGATGCCCAGCACGGGCAGCAGCGTGGTGTCCTGACCCGGATCGAACAGGCCGAGGACGCCGAGGATCGTGTAGATCGCGGCGCCACCGATCCAGCACTGGATCCCGAACCACCCGCAGGCGACGAGCGAACGCGCTACGGAAGGGATGTGCGCGCCGGCTGTGCCGAAGCTCGCGCGGGCGAGCACGGGGAACGGGACGCCGAGCTTGGTGCCGGCATGCCCGTTGAGGACCATCGGGATCAGGACGATCATGTTGCCGGCGAGCACGGTCAGCGTCGCCTGCCACCAGTTCATGCCGGCGTCGATCATGCTCGCAGCGAGCATGTAGGTCGGGATGCACACGGACATGCCGATCCAGAGCGCTGCGATGTTCCAGGCGCTCCAGGTGCGGGCGCTGTCCGCCACAGGGGCGAGGTCGTCGTTGATCAAGGGGTTGGGCAGCGCCGGTGTGGAAGGTGGAGAGACCGGGGGAGCATCGGGTTTGGGGGCTTTCTCTGGCAACTCAGATCTCGGTCAGGCTGTCGTAGGACTCCGGGCGTCGGTCGCGGAAGAACTGCCACACGTTGCGGACTTCCTGGATCTGATCGAGGTCCAGGTCCGCGACGACGACCTCGTCGCTGTCGCGTGAGCCCTCGACCATGAGCTGCCCGCGCGGGTTGGCGAAGTACGACTGGCCGTAGAACTCACCGATGTTCCATGGCGCCTCCGTGCCGACGCGGTTGATCGCGCCGACGAAGTACTGGTTCGCGACGGCGTGCGCGGGCTGCTCGAGCTTCCAGAGGTACTCGCTGAGCCCGGCGACGGTCGCGGAGGGGTTGAAGACGATCTCGGCGCCGTTGAGCCCGAGCGCGCGGGCGCCCTCGGGGAAGTGGCGGTCGTAGCAGATGTACACACCGATTCTCCCGTACTTCGTGGCGAAGACCGGATAGCCCCCGTTGCCGGGTTTGAAATAGAACTTCTCCCAGAAGCCGGGCTGGCAGTGCGGGATGTGGTGCTTGCGGTACTTGCCGAGGTAGTTGCCCTGCTCGTCGATGACCGCGGCCGTGTTGTAGTACACGCCGGTCATGGCGACCTCGTAGATCGGGACGACCATGACCATGGCGTGCTTCTTGGCCACGTCCTGCATGAGCTTGATGGTCGGGCCATCGGGGATCGGCTCGGCCGTCGCGTACCAGCGCGGGTCCTGCTCGGCGCAGAAGTACGGGCCGTAGAAGATCTCCTGCAGGCAGCAGACGTTCGCGCCCTTGTCGGCGGCCTGCTGGATGAGCGCGACGTGCTTCTCGATCATCGCGCTCTTGATGGCGTCGAGATCGTCGGAACCGGGAAGCGCGTCGGAGGCCTGGATCAGTGCGGCTCGTGTGACTCGGGGCATTGACGTCTCTTTCGAACAGATCGGGGTGCCTAGATCCAGCGCCGGACGGTGACGCGTGACTTGGTGAAGAAGCGGACGCCGTCCTCGCCGTTGGTGTGCAGGTCGCCGAAGAACGACCGCTTCCAGCCGGAGAACGGGAACGCCGCCATCGGGGCGGGGACGCCGACGTTGACGCCGATCATGCCGGCCTGGACGGTCGCCTCGAAGCGGTGAGCCGCGTTGCCGGAGTCGGTGAAGATGACGGACATGTTGCCGTACTCCGACTCGTTGACGAAGCCGACGCCCTCGTCGAGGGTCTTCGCTCGCATGACCGAGAGGACGGGGCCGAAGATCTCCTCTCGGACGATCGACATCGACGAAGTGGTGTTGTCGAAGACCGTCGGACCCACGAAGCAGCCGCTGTCGGGCATGCGGGCGCTGCGCCCATCGACGAGCAGGTCGGCTCCCTCGTCCACGCCGCGCTGGATGTAGTTGACGACGCGATCGTGCGCGCCCTTGTCCTGGAGCGGTCCCATCTGGGTGCCGGCGGCGTCGCCCCGACCCATCTTCATCGCCCTGGCTCGCTCGACCACGCCGGGAACGAGCCAGTCGGCTGAGTCGCCGACGCATACGACGACCGAGCCGGCCAGGCAGCGCTGACCGGTGTTGCCGAAGGCGGAGCCGACGATGCCGTCGATGGCGGCCTCGCGATTGGCGTCGGGCATGATGATCGAGTAGTTCTTGGCTCCGCACATGCACTGCACACGCTTCTCGTGCGCACAGCCAGTCGCGTAGATGGCGCGCCCCGCGGCCGTGGAGCCGACGAACGAGATCGCACGGACGTCGTCGTGCTTGATCAGGTGATCGACGACCTTCGGCCCGCCGTGGACGAGGTTCAGGACGCCCTCGGGGAAGCCCGCCTCCTGGGCGAGCTCCATCGCGCGCACGGCGGCGGCCGGGTCGCGCTCCGATGGCTTGAGGACGAACGTGTTCCCGCAGGCCACGCCCATCGGCCACATCCACAGCGGGACCATCATCGGGAAGTTGAACGGGGTGATGCCGACGCAGACGCCCAGCGGGAGGCGGTCAACGGACGAATCAAGCCCGACGCCGCCCTCGTCCTCGGTGCGGCAGAACGATGACGAGACGGCGATCTGCGGGAGCGTGCGCCCCATCATGAGGATTGGCGCACCGCAGGCGTGCTCGATGCAGTCGATCCCGCGCCGGACGGAGCCGATCGCCTCGCCGGTGGTCTTGCCGTGCTCGCGCACGATGATCGAGGCGAGCTCGTCGATGTTCGCTTCGAGGATCGCCTTGTAGCGGAACAGATGTTGGATGCGATCGCCGACGGGCGTCCGCGACCAGCTTGGGTACGCGTCGGCCGCGGCACGGACGGCCTTCTCGGCGGCATCGACGTCGTCGAGGGGGACGGTCGCGACGGGCTGGCCGTTGGACGGGTCGATGTTGACCCGCTGCTCGCCGCCGGAACTGGTGAGCTTGGTCGCGCCGATGATGTGCGGCAGGACTGGTGCGTCGGTGGTGCTCATGGCATGCCCCTTGTCTCCACCGGGGGCATGAATGCGCAGCGTGCCCTTGGGCGGAACGAGGTAGTGTCTCAGAAGCGCTGCCGGGCCGCAAGTGGTGGTGTGGCAGGGGGAAAGGGGCGCCTCTTCCTCAACCATGTCCGCCCAGAGGTGATCGTGTCAATCTCGACACCAAGTGCCCGCGCACTCTCCTTGGCCCGTTTCATGACCAACGCACACCGACAAGACGGGGCCACGCCAGGTCGCGTGGGCAAGACGTCGACCAGTCGATCGCCAGCCGGGATTCTCGCTGGTCGGCGCGAAGCAACGCGCTCGATCTTGAGCGCACAGTCGATCGTTGTCTTCGACGTCGCACCCACGCGCTCCGATGCGACCGCGACCAGACACGCTCGGGAGCCGGTGCTTCGGGCCCTCGGTCGCCCACGTCCGGTTCCCTTTACCATTGCCGAACACCCCTCATTCGGTTAGTCTTCTGAGACCTCGATTCGAGGCTCCGTGGTGGGAGCGTCGCACTCGATGTGTTGGGGAGGGCCGCAGGGGCCCGACAGGGCTTCCGGACCACCGGGAGCGGGCTCATGCACACGGCCCCTCGAGAGCCGGGCAGCGTGGTCCCGGCTCGCCGCATCGTGGGCGGCGCGGATCAGGGAAGGAGCGCCGCATGGCGCGCGTGTGTGGGTCGGCCGTGATTACGGCAGGGATCGGTGTCGGTGCGCTTACGCTCGGGCCGGTCTCGGCTGCGAACGCTCAAGCGTTGTTCCAAGAACAGGCCGTGGCGCGTGGGGTGAGCTACCTCACGTCGTTCTACCAAGCCGGGCAGAGCTTCGGTCCCGGTGTTGCCTTCATCGACTTGGACAACGATCACGATCCGGACTTCGTGAGCGTTGGCGCCGCGTCGCGCGTGGTTGGCGTCTATCGCAACGACGGCTCGGGGATGTTCGACGACGTCTCGGCGCTGACCGGCATCGGCCTGATCAACAAAGCAAGCTGCGTCACGGGCGCTGACTACGACGCCGACGGCGACCTCGATCTGCTCATCACCGCGTACTGCGCGCCCACATACCTATTCCGCAACGACGGGAACTTCACCTTCACCGACGTGACGCCCGCGAGCGGCATCGTCAACGTCGGGCCCGGCACCGGTGCCTCGTGGGGTGACATCAACGGGGACGGTTGGGTCGACCTGTTCCTGGCGAACCGCTCGCCGGACGCGCTGTGCAACTCGCCCATCTCGCTCAACAAGCTGTACATCAACAACGCCGACGGCACGTTCACCGAGGCAGCGGTTGCTCGGGGGCTCGTCGAACTCGACGCGCCGAGCTTCCAAGGCGGCTTCATCGACATCGACCGCGACAACGATCTGGACTTGTTCGTCGCGGAGGACAAGGGACGGATCGACTGCCCGCGCCTGCACACGAAGCACTACCGCAACGACGGGGGTGTCTTCACCGAGATCAGCGCACAGACAGGCGCGTACACCTGCCTCGACGCCATGTGCATCACCTTCGGCGACCTCAACGCCGATGGCTATCCCGACGTCTACCTCACCGACTCCGGACCAGCCAACGTCCTCCTGCTCAGCCAGGGCGACGGGACGTTCGTCGAGTCCGCGGCGGCCGCCGGCGTGACGGGCACGGGCTCGGTCTACTGGGGAGCCGCGTTCTTCGACGCGGAGAACGACGGAGACGAGGACCTGTTCGTCGCGAACCACAACGGGAGCAGCCGCCTCTTCCTCACCGACGGCGCTTGGCCGATGCAGGATCACGCCGCCCAAGCGGGCGTGGATGCCTACGCCCAGGCCTTCAGCCTCGCCAAGGCGGACATCGATGCAGACGGGGACGTCGACCTCGCGCTCGGCGTGCTCAACGGACGGATCCGGATCTACACCAACCAGGCGGCCGAGACCGGTTCGAAGACCTGGTGCCGCGTCCGCGTGGCGGGGCGTGACCACAACCTGTTCGGCGTGGGCTCACGCATCGGCGTGCGCTGCGGCGAGCGTTGGTGGTGGCGCGACGTCGTCGCGGGCTCGAGCTTCAAGTCCCAGCACGAGCTGATCCAGGGCTTCGGGCTTGACCTCGAGGAGACGATCGACGAAGTCGTCGTTGTCTGGCCCGACGGTCACCGGCGCACGATCGGCGACGTCAAGGTCGGCCGCACCCTGGTCGTGTCCGACAACCCGGCCGACCTGACCCTCGACGGGTTCGTCACCGACGGCGACTTCTTCGACTTCATCGACCGCTACTTCAACGGTCGCTGGCACGACATCAACAACGACGGCTACGAGAATGCGCAGGACTTCTTCGACTACGTCAACGCGTACTTCGGGTCGTAGACGCAGCTACCGCCGGTCGTGGTACACCTTCCAATCGAACGTCTCGATCAGCGCATCAACTGTCTCGTGCGTCGGCGTCGGCACACCAAGAGCGCGTCCGCGTTCGATGATCTGGCGGTTGAGCTGGCCGATCTCGGACTCGCGACCGCCGCGGATGTCCTCGACCATGCTCGGCACATGCGGACGCGCGTGGTTGAGCATCTCCACGGCCCGCTCGGCGTACGTGTCGGGAAGACCGATCCCCTCGGCTTTGGCGACCGCGATGCCCTCGCCGAGCAGCTTGTGCACGATGTCGGTCGATGGTGAGTCCAAGACCTCGCCGACCGTGCAGTTGACCAGGGCCGCCACCGGGTTCACCGACGCGTTGAGGATCGCCTTGCGCCAGACTTCCAGCTCGATGTCGCCGGCGTACGCGGTCTCGAGTCCGCCCTCGGTCAGCCACAACGCGATCTGCTCCGCGCCCGGCTGGAGTTCGGGATCGACGCTCCCGATCGCGTGCGGCGGCTGGTTGAGCGAGACGCGAGCGCTGCGCCCGTCGTCCGTAAGCGTCGCACCGAGCGCGAGCACCATGCGCAAGACGCGCTTGTGGCGCAGGCGGCTCATGAGCTCCCGCCCCGGATCAATGCCGTTCTGAAAACTGACGACCAACGGGCCCTCGCGCGCATCGGTCAGCTTGGGCATCACGCGGACGAGGTCTTCGGAGACGCCGGGGATCGCGGTCGTCTTCGTCGCGACGACGACGAGCGAGGCGCCGCCCGCATTGGGGATCTCATCGGTTGTCCGCACGACGATGGGGCGCGCGGACGCCTCGATCAGCCCGCTGACATTGGCCCCCCACCGGAACAGTTGGGCTGCGCGCTCCTCGCGACGGCAGACGAGGACAACGGGCATGACCTGACCGAGGATGGCCGCGATGAGCGTGCCCATGCTCCCCGCCCCGATGACGGCCGCTCGCGGTTGCTGACTGCTCGAACTCACTGGTTGCTCCCAAAATGACGCACGCCCCACCCAGGAGAAAGGGGGGCGATGCGTCGACGGAGCATCCTAGGTTTGAAACCGGCCAGATCAGTCCGAAAGGGACCGGATCAGTTGGAAGCCATCGGGCGCGACTCCCCGCTCGGACGATCGAGGGCGGCGTATGCCGCATCGAGCGCCCGGCGGTAGATCCACGCTCGCCGGGACGCGTCGTGCTCGTTCTTCCCGGCAGCGAGGGCCTCGTTCAGACGCCTGATGATCGAGCCATCGAGCTCGTCGGCGCCGAGCGCGACCATCGCCTCGATCGTGACCTCGTAGATTGCGCTGCACGCCTCGGACTGCCCGTCGTTGAACAGGGGCACGCCACGGGTGACAGCGAGTTCGGCGAGCCGCATCGCGCGGACGCTCGAACTGG
This sequence comes from Phycisphaerales bacterium, assembly GCA_028285065.1. Lineage (GTDB taxonomy): Bacteria > Planctomycetota > Phycisphaerae > Phycisphaerales > UBA1924 > JANQQG01. The sequence goes on along the minus strand of JANQQG010000252.1, from coordinate 30,654 downwards.
CGGCGACGACCTCGACCTTGGTCTCAGCCGCACCGGCCTCGGCGAGCTCACTCAGCTTCGCGAGCGTCGCCTCGCCCGGGAGTGCGGCCAGGTTGAGCGTCGAGCCGCTCTCGGGCCGTGCTTCACCCCGGAAAGGACGGATCGAGGCGATGTCGACCTGGAAAGGGCCTTCCTTCTTGTCCGAGAGCGTCACGCCGACGGACTCGATCAGCGAGGGCGTCAGGTCGGGTGCATTGCGGACGGTGCGCCCGAAGGAGGTCAGGGTGAAGTCATCGAACGCGAGGCGGACGGTGGTCCACTCGCCGTCGGTAGTCGGGAACGACTGCTCGAAGCCGCCGGCGCGGACGCGGGCGTTGGAGCAGCGGACGTTGAAGTTGTACTCGCGACCGTCGCCGCGGACGATGAGCTCGACGCCGCTGGCGCCGTCGAAGTCGCTTCCGCGGGCGGTGGCACGGATCTGCGAGAAGCCGCCGTTGTTCTCAAGGGAGAGGGTGCCGGAGAAGCGGGCGATGCCAAGGTCGCTGTCGGCCACGGCGCCGGTCGAGAGCCCACCCATGACGCCGTCGACGACGACGACCCACTGGCCGAGCTTGGGGGCGTTGTCCGACGCGGTCGTGGTGGTGGACTGAGCGATCGCCCCGGTCACGGACGCAACGGCGATCACGGAAGCGGGCACGAGCATCTTCATTGAGAACACGATGGGACCTCCCGGTGGAGCAGTCAAAAGGCCGTATGGGATCGAGGACATCGCCTCGGTGCACGATCGGAGACGGGATTCGGTTCACAATGCAGCGCGGATTCGGTGACCAACGTCCTGGTCGCAAGGCCGGTTGTCGGTACCGCTCGAGCGGGCGGCCGATCCGTCCGTGCCCAGGCTCATAAATCTGGAACGGTTAGACAATAAATCAACGAGAGTCACTTGACCGTCCGTTCCACAAACCTAAACTGTCGGCATGGCCACCCCACAGCGAGGGCGTCCGCGTGAGTTCGACACCGAGCAGGCCCTCGAGGCCGCGATGCTCTGGTTTTGGGAGCATGGCTACGAGGCGTCGAGCGTCGCTCAGCTCTGCGAGGCAATGGGCATTGGCAAGCAGAGCATGTACGACTGGGTCGGCGACAAGCGGAAACTCTACATCCTCGCAGTGGAACGCTACTACAGGAGTCGCATGTGCGGGCTTGAGGGGAAGCTCCGCGAGGAGGGATCACCGCTCGGGAACCTCCGGCACTGCCTGCATGCGATGGCGGAGTACGCCAAGGCGCCGGATAGCTGGGGCTGCTTCCTAACGAATGCGAAGAACGAGTTCGGGACAACCGACGCCGAGATCCAGAGGCTAACGGTCGTCGTCGAGGACTACATCGTCTGCCAGTTCTGCGAGGTTCTCGAGCGGGCCAAGGCCGCCAGCGAAGTCGCCCCCGATCTGGACTGCGAGTCCGTCGCCGCAGCGCTCTCCGTCTTCCGCAACGGCATCATGCTCGCGGGACGTGCTGGCCAGTCCGCAAAGTCCATCGACCAATCACTCACAGCCATGGAGGTCATGCTCCGGGCGGTCTGAGACGGCAACGCCCGGATGATGCGATCTCTGGGCTCATTTACGGAACGATCGTTCATTTATTGCGGAGCGGATCAGCTCTCCGCGCACGAACGACAGGAGACGGACCGATGAACATCCGCCAACAGATCACGATCGACGCTCCACTCGAGCACGTGTGGAATCTCGTCGCGAACCAGTTCGATGCCATCGGCGATTGGGTGAGCCCTGTGCACAGTTCGTCGAAGCGTCCGGGCCCCGCCCGCATCGATGGTGCGCCGTGTGCGGGGCGCGTGTGCAACACAGAAATGGGGCCGATCACTGAGGAGATCACCGAGTTCGACGCAACCAACGGAGTCATCGCGTACAGCGCGGAGGGCGAGAGGATGCCATTCTTCGTCAGGACCATGCACAACCGCTGGACGCTAAAGCGACGGATTGACGCCACAACGGACGTTGAGATGCACATCGAAGCGAGGCTCCTGCCTCCCTTCGGCCTGCTCATGGGCCCCATCATGAAGATGCAGATGGGCAAGATGTCGGGCTTCGCCATGGAGGAGATCAAGCACTACGCCGAGACCGGGCGCGTGCACGCGCGCAAGGCGATGGCTCAGTCGAAGGCAGCCAACGAGGCCGCCTAAACCCCAGGAGGGTCGGCGCTGGTCCGGCCCACACTCGAAAGGACACGAGATCATGAATCTCCGAAGGACCGCGATCATCGCGGGCGCAATCGTTACGTCCACATCCGCGACGGGCTGGGCACAGGAGGAGCAAGCAGCCTCGCCGCAGTGGCGCATCGGGACTCTCGAGGTCGCCCAGCACACCGAGGCGCCCTTCCAGCTCAGCCGCAGTGTTGTCATCGATGCCACGCCCCATCAGGTCTACGACCTGATCTCGGATCCAGAGAACTGGATCGACCTCGTGGGTCCCGCCCGCTCGGTGAGCGTCTCCGGCACGGGCGGCCCCGGGTCGCTCCGCACGTTCACGATGGAGGGTGGCGCCGAAATCTCCGATCGCGTCGTCGCGACCACAGCGCTCACTGGGTCGACCCCCGGCGTGTACGCATGGTCGGCTCCGACGGACAATGCGTACGGACTGCGTGACCACTTGGCCGCGATCGAGTTCGCCCCGGCTGACGCTGGGCGTGCCTTCGTCAGCTTCTACGTGATCTACGACCACGACGCCCCGGACAGAGTCGCCCAGAGCTTCGGCGCGACCATGGACGCCATGCTCGCCAACCTCGTCTACAAGTTCGGCGGTGAGCGTGCAGGGTCCGTCCAGGGCATCGACACCGTGCACATCCGCCAGCATCGGCTGGTCGAGGCCTCGGCCGATCGTGCATGGGAAGTACTCGGCGAGCGGTGGGGCGACATCGACGAATGGTCGAGCGTCGTCGCCCACTCCGAGTTCATGCCTGTCCGCGGGAAGCCGGACGTCGGCGCGCAGCGCACCTGTGAGATCCCCGGCACTCCAGGTTTCAAGGAGACGGTGCTGCGCTACGACGTGAGGAACCGGACCGTGAGCTACGTCGCGAACGAGGGCATGCCCCCCTTCGTAGAGCGCGCCGAGAACACATGGTCGGTTGTGCCGCTCGGACCCAACCGGTCTCGCATCGAGATGCACTTCACCGGACAGATCCGGCCGAACACGCCCGCGGCCGCCGTGGGTATGCTCAAGCAGCAGTTCACGCCACTGATCGACATGACCACCGTCGAACTCGTGCACTACATTGAGACCGGCAAGCGGCATCCGCGCACCGTCGCCGCCGACAGACGTCGCCCTTGATGCTCGTGCTACTCGCAACTCGGCGTCCCCGGCGAAGGCCGGGGCTCGCCGATTCGGTGCGACCTATGACGTCAGCAGCCGCGCACGCCATCCCTCATCACGGCGCATCACGGCATGCGCATCGGCGCCCTCGCCCAGGCGGAGCCAGTCGATGGAGCTGACGACGCACATCAGAGCCGCGAAGTTCTCGCGACCGTGCACCTCGCCCGAGCGCTCGACGTCGCGGACCTGACGGGCCAGCCTCGGGTCGATCTCGCTGAGCTCGACATCGGGCTCGGGCGCCTGGGCGTAGCGGTCACGGGCGGCGAACTCGAGCTGGGCCCAGTGCTGGTCCGCGATCGCATCGTCCTCGTGGATCGAGACCTCGCCGGCCATCCGGAACTGGATCTTCGCCTCGGGGTCGTAGCAGACGACGGCCGCGTTCGGCTCGAGCTTGAGCTGCCGCACCTTGCGCGAGCGCCGGTCGCAATGGAACCACAGGACGCGCTCGTCCGCGTCGGCCCCGCGCAGCAGCAGCAGGCGTGCGTCGGCGCCGCCCTCCTCGAGCACCGTCGCAACGGTGCACAGGCGCATCGGGTCGAGCGGATCACCCGCGGCGCTGGCGAGGCGTCGCCAGATCTCCTGCTCGAGGTTCGGCGGAGGTGTGTCCATCCATCAGCCTTGATCGACGCAATCGAGCCGCCGGCTTAGAAGTGGAGCGTCGTCTGGAACCAGGCCCGGGTCGTGTCCGGCAGCCCGTTGTGCCCGTCGAAGTACGCGCCCTTGACCAGCACCGACCAGTTCTTGTTGATCTTCTTGCTCGCGACGACGTCGAGCTCGTACCCGAGGTCCATGCCGCCCTCGTCCGACCAGAACTGGTGGAACACGGCCCCTGACTTGACGCCATAGGGCAGGTCCAACGACCCGCCAACGTAGAGATCCTGGAGCCCGGTTGCGGGAGTCACGAGGAAGAGATCGGCGAAGCCCTGGAACTTGTGATTGGTGCCGAGGGGGAAGCGGAAGCCGAAGGCGCCATCGTCGCTGCCGAGCAGTTGGTAGCCAACGACCGCAGCACCGAGCCCCTTCTTGGTCACCTTCCCCTGGATCGCGACGAAATCGGCCTCGAAGTCCACGGGATTGTCGCCGGTGTCGCTCTGACGTGCGTAGGTGAACTCGTAGTCGACGAACAAGTCACGCTCGTCTTCGGCATCCTTGAAGAGGGCGCCCGTGAGGCGGATGCCGTAGGTGTTGACGGAGTTCATCGGCGAGTCGTCGTCGAAGTCGAGCAGGTACGCGAAGGGGGTGACCTTCAACTCAGGCGAGACGACGTACGAGACGTTGACGAAGTGCGAGTTGGAATCCCAGTTCGGCCCGTCCGGGCCGAAGATGCGCTGGACGCGCCAGACGTACGCGTACTGCGCGCCCAGCCCCTCGACGCCGAGGTCGGATTCGAGGCGCACGGCGTCGTAGGTCTGCTCGAACTGACGCCAACCAACGTTGCCGACGAAGCGGCTGTCGTCGAGGATGATCCGCTGACGCCCGGCACGGACATCGAGCGAGATGCCGGAGTCGAAGGTCGAGGCCTCGTGGTAACGCAGGTACGCCTGGTTGACCTCGGTACCGGTCGGGTCGGCGACAACGGTCCTCGTGTCGGTCCCGTCGCCGGTCGCGGGTACGTAGTAGTTGCCCTCGTCGAGCGTCGAGACGTTCTCCATCTCGATGAAGCCGCTGAACCCGTGGTACGACTTGGTCTCGTGGCCGAGTCGGATGCGGTTCGTGATGGCGGTGGATGAGTCGGCACCGGTGGTGTCGGCGAGTTCGATACGGAAGCGGTTGTCGAAATGGACCTTCCCGCCGGTCAGCGCCTCGAAGATGTCATTGGGCTCCTCGTCCGGATCGGACAGGAAGCCGAAACCGTGCTTGGCCTCGCCCGCGTCGGCGGCCGGCGCGTCAGCGACGTCCGGCGCGATCTCGGCATCAGCAGGCTGCGCGTCCGCGGGCTGCGTCTCGGAGTCCTGTGCAACGAGCATCGGCGCCGCGGTGAAGGCACACGTCAGCGCGAGCAGGTGCGGGCTGGTGAGAACGGGCATCGGTGAACTCCTTCCTGGGGAGCCGCGGTCCCGGCTCCACCTTGCTCATGGGGCTGTCGCAAGAGCGCTTGCGCCGGACGTCGTCGGTGACGGCGCGGTCCGCCTTGTCCGCTGCGAACGCGCGACGAGCAGGCACGCGCCGACGAAGAGCGCCTCAACACCGGCCCATGCCGCGACGTAGACCTCACCGCCCGAGCCGAAGCCGTAGCTGTGCAGGCCGGAGGCCATGACGTAGTTGACGCCGTAGAACGTCCAGACGATCGCCATGAAGCCGATGATCGAGGCGACGGCCAGCCCCGTGTCACGCAGCCACCCGACGTACCGGGCATGGATCAACGCGAAGTAGACGATGATGCTGATCAGCGACCACGTCTCCTTGGGATCCCAGCCCCAGAAGCGTCCCCAGGAGTCCGCGGCCCAGACGCCGCCCAGGATCGTCCCGATCGTCAGCAGCACGAGTCCGAGCTGCATGACGCGGTAGACCTGGACGATGACCCGTGATTGCTGGTCCGAGTCGGGGCGGCGCATCAGGACGTTGCGGATCAGGTAGACATGCCCAAGCACGGCCGCGAGGAGCAACGCGCCGTACGACGCGACAATCGTGAGCACGTGCAGGATCAGCCAATAGTTGCTCCGGAGCACCGCGGGCAGCGTGTTGGTCTGGTCGGCCAGCGGTACGAGCATCGCGAAGAGCATGGCGATCATCGAGGCGGCCATCCCGCCGGCGAGGTACCAGCTCTTGCGGCTGAGCACCTGCCCGACGAGCCCGACAGCCACCGCGACCAGACCCATCCACAACAAGGCCTCGTAGGTGTTGGACACGGGCGCACGACCGAGGATCGATATCCGCAGGCCCAGGCCGAGCAGCTGCTCCCCCACTGCCCACGCGATGAGCAGCCCGGCGCCGACGTACGCGGGCTTCCAGCGCGTCAGCCAGCCGAACAGGAGGGCGAGCAGCGAGAGCCCGCTCGCAATGGCCGCCCACTTCCATGGGCCGTGGTCGTTGTAGAAGACCTCTTGCGCCACGCGGCTCTTGGTCACGTCGGTGTACGCGGGTGATGCGTCGATGATCGATGCCAGGCCCTTTGCCGCATCGAGCGCATCGGGCGTCCCCCATGCCGCCCCGAGCGCGGCCAGCGCCGCCTGCACATCGCCCGCGCCAGGATCGCTGATCGTCGCGCTCGCGCGCAGGAACGCAGGGTCGGCCTCGTTGGGCACGATCGCCAGAGGCATTCCATCGGCGAACATCATGAACAGCCCGAGCGACTCCTGCGTCTCGAGGGCGGCCTTCTCGTCCGGCGTCGGGCGCGCCTTCGCGTCGGCCTTCCGGCGCGCGCGGTACCCGTCGGCGACTTCGGCGAGCCCACGGTTCATCACGAGCTCATTCGCGGAGAAGAACCGGCGCTCTTCATCCAGACCGACCTGCTTCTTGAGCGGGCGCCGGTCCAGACGGATCAGCTCCATCGACGCGAGCGCCTGCGGGCGGAACATCAGGTCGCCCAAGAGCTCGAGCGAGTCACGGCCCGCGAACGCCTCCGGCCCGCGCGACTCAGACCAGCTCGTGCGCCCGGTCAGCTGCACCGCGACGCGATCGGCGTACGTGGACCACGGCATCACCCGGCCCTGGTGCTGGATCGGCAGCGACGCCATGATCCGCGTTGCTTCGGGTGTCGTCTTGGACGTCGCCTGTGCAGACGCCGTTGCCGGCAGGATCGGAAACAGCAGACAGAGCAGTACGAACGGCAGCCGCATGGCGTGCGCCTCCGGTGTTGGTGGTTGCGGCGTCGGATGTCGCAGCGTGCGCGGTCGCGCCGAACGGGGCGGGCATGCCCGGATGCCCGCGGCTCAGCGACCGGCTGTAGAACGTGATCAGGATGCCGATGCAAAGGGCCGTGCATGCGACGTACGTGGGCCCGAGCCCGGGATCGCGGGTCACCTGGAAGACGGAGATCCCGCTCCCGAGGAACCCGGACTGGTAGACCTTCCAGCCCTCGTGCTCGAGCGGCTTGTTCATCGAGATGGTCGTGCCCGTCGGCGCCGCGTCGGCATCGTCGAACGTGACGTTCACGTCCGACTCGTACGCCATCGCGTTGTCAGTGCCCGGGTAGTCGAGCTTGCGGAAGTCGGCCAGCTGTATCGTGAAGGGCAGGTCATGGAGCACCGGCCCGTAGCGGAGCATGCGGACCTCATCGCCGAACTGCAGCGGCACCCGCTGGGTCCAGGGGAGGATCGCCGTGGTCGTGTGCTCACCCTCGCCGTAGGAGATGACAAGGGCGGGACGCGTGTTGTCGCCGCCGGGGGCTTCGACGAGGCTGGTACCACCCCGAGCGTGCGTGAACTCCTGAGCGACCTCGAACATGCCGACGATTGCCGAGTCGATCTGCCACGCGCCGTTGGCGGGTTGCTCGAACCGCTCGGGCTCGACGTCGCCAGTGATCGTCACGCGCGACACGCCGTCCACCCGCTCGAACGTGATCAGGGGTGCGTAGGTCGGGGCTCCAACGAACTGGACCGCGTAGGGCGAGTGCGACTCACCCGCGAGCGTCTTCTTGTGGATGCTGTCATTGAAGCGCTCGAACGCGATGTGACGCTCGCGAGAGCCGTCGGTGTGGACCAGGTGGACCATCACGCTCGGGTTGGGCGCGCCGTCCTCTCGCTCGGCGAGGCCATCGGCGGTGACGGTCGCACGCTCGAAGTGCTCGACGGCCTCGACGGTCCATCCGCTCTCACCGATCGCCGTCCCCGCCTCGGGGACGCTCCGGCGCGAGCCGTCCTGCGTGAGCAGCGTCAGCTCCAGCGGCGCTGCTGCCGGCGCAAACGACTCACCGACCGGCAGGACGCGCACGTACACGCCACCGAGATCCTGCGGCGGCTGGCTCGCCTCGGACTGTCCGACCCAGACAGGCTCACCGGCCGCCGGACGGATCTCGACGGCGTGAAGCGGATTGGCGCCGTCGTCGGTGACACGGAACTCCTCGGTCGTGTTCGCCCAGCGCTCGTCGATGCGCACGGGCACGCCCGCGACCTCGAACGCCGCGACACCATCGACCGACAGCACGCCCTCCGGCAAGAACTGGCCCGCGTCGTGGCTGAGGATCTCGATCTGGCGCTCCTTGAGTTGGAACGCCGCGGCCTGCTCGCCCTCGCTCAGGGCGATCTGCCCCTCGACCCGCGTGAAGAACGACACGAACGCCGAGACGACGAGCATGACGAGGCTTGCGTGAACGGTGATGAAGCCGATGTGCTTGCGCCGCCACGGGAATCGCGTGATCACCGAGAGCACGAGGCTCAGGCAGATCAGCGCCATCAGGGCGATGAACCACCAGGACCCGTAGACGAGGCGTGCCGCGTTGGCGGCCTCGGAGGTGGACTCGATCCACGTGCCCCACGCGAGCGCAGCGGCCACGAGCAGGAGGACGGGCACCGCGAAGCGGATCCCGCCGAGGAAGAGGACGGTGCGCCCGAGCGTCGTGTGATGCCAATCGCGTGCCGGCTTCATGCGCCTGCCTCCGGGATCGAATCGACGAGCTCGCAGAGCGCGCCGTAGTAGTCCTCGACGGTCATGCCGAGCAGGGCAGCCCCGTAGCGCTCGGCGTCCTCGTGCGCGACGATGTCGCCGTAGTTGATGGAGGGGATGTGGTACGCGAACAGCAGGGGCCACGCGTCCGGCTGGTTCTCGAACCACGGATGCACGAACAGGCAGAAGCCGGCCGACGGGTGCTCGCCGAGCGCCATGGGCCAGGCAAACTCACCCGGCTCGAGCGGCTCGGCGTCGAAGCGGACGCCGACGGGGTAGCGCACGACGGCGCGGTCGTCGAGCATGCGCACGATGGCGTCCGCATCGATGTACAGGCCGTGGCTCAGCCTGGCCTCGTTGGCCTTGGCCTCGACGTGATCACCGAGGGCCGTCTTGGCGTCCTGTTCGGTCAGCCGCTGCATGGGCGCATCGCCTCCCATCACTTCTCGTAGCGGTCCTTGAACTCTTCCTGAGCGGCCTTGCGTCGCGCAGCCTCTTCGGGGTCCATCTTGCCGAGGTACCAACGGTGGTTCTCGTCGTTGAGGACCTCTTCGAGCTTGTCGTGCAGCGCCTGCGCGGCAGCCCTCTTGTCGGGGTCGTCGCTGTCGAGGTGCTTCTCGGCGAGCTCTTCGAGCTCGGGGATGTACTCGACGTAGAAGTGCTTGGCGACCTCGTAGGTCCCGTGCCAGTGCGTGTAGTCAGGCCCCATCATCGAGACGCCGTGACGGAGGCGCCGGCCCTCGTGGTGCCAGATCTCGAACCAGATGAAGTCGATCTTGTTGCCGAACGCGACGGGGCGCATCAGGGGCTTGGCGAGCTTGTAGAGCTCGAGGCCCGGCTTGGCGAACTTCTCGTGGTACAGCTCGATCAGCGCGTCGTACTGGATGTAGAAGTTGTCGACCCACTGCTGCTCGTGGCAGGCCGTGCAGACGTCCTGCATGTTGGCGCGGCGCACCTGCCAGGGCACGTCCTTGCCGGGCAGGCCGAGCTTCGCGTCGGAGACCTCGGGACGGATGGAGATCGCCGGACGGTTGTTCCAGCTGATCCGCATCCCGATGTCGTGCGTGATCGGCTGCGTGTCCGTCGCGGACATGTGGCACGTCGCGCAGGTCGGGGCGGCCCAGTAGTCCTCGCCGACGACCCACTTCGACGAGTCCATGTTCATCTCGTCGATCTGCGAGCGGAACGCGATCCCGTGCTTGGACTCGTTGTAGATCTCGATCTGCGGGTGGTCCGGGCCCATGTGGCACTTGCCGCAGGTGTCCGGATGGCGCACCTGGGCGACGTCGAACTCATGGCGGAGGTGGCACGCGTTGCAGGCCCCCTCCGAGCCGTCCGGGTTGATCCGCCCGATCCCGCTGTTGGGGTAGGTCGCGGGGTCAAGACGACCGTTGGCCAGCACCTTGACCTCCGAGCCGTGGCACTGCCAGCAGCCGTTGACCGCTGACGCCGCGATCCCGTCGGGGAAGGCCGGCGTGACCATGCCACGGTTGCCCTCGACGACCTCGGCGAGGACGTTGTCGAGCGACCCAAGGATGCGCCCACCCTTGGAGTGGTGCGAGGCGGCGAACTCGGCGGCCTCCTTGGTGTGGCAGCGTCCGCAGTCCTTCGGGGTGACCAGGACGGAGATGAGTGTGCCCTCGTGCATCCATCCGTCGGCGTCGCCTTCGTCGGCGCCGTGGCACTCGTAGCAGCCGACGTTGGCGCCGAAGTGCTTGCTCTCGCCCCACTGCTGGTACAGCCCGTGGTCGAGTTCGCGGTGGCACTCGAGGCACTTCTTCGTCTGCGCGCTCATCTCCGCGGGAGCGAACGACTGGGCCGAGGCCGACGAGGCGGCGCCCACGACGATCGTCGCGCACAGGAGTTGGCGGACTCGATTGGCGGTGTTGATCCTCATTGACAGCCTCCTCACGTCAGGCGGTCGCGGGACGACCCGCGTCCTTGTTGGTGTGCTGTTGCTTGCCGGTTGGGTACCGGACATCGATGGTCAGACGGCCCTGCAGGACCGGGATGGTGATGCGAACGAAGATCGTGTAGAGCAGGATGCCGAACGCCCAGATGCCGAGACCCACGAGGATCTCGTTCCAGGTCGGCGTGTACTCCACGATCTCACCCAGAGGTGATGGGACGAAGGCGGGCACGATCAGGCCCATGCCCTTCTCGATCCAGATCCCGACGATCATCGCGACGCACGCCAGGTTCAGGACCCACAGGCGACGGGCCGCCGGCGTGCACAGGACGATGAGCGCAGCCATGTTGAGCGCGACGGCCGTCCAGATCCACGGCACCAACGCGTTGTGCCCGTGCAGCCCGAAGAACAGGTACCTGGCCGACACGGAGTGCGCCGCGCCCGTGTAGAACTCCGTGAACACCTCGGAGCCGAGCAGGAACATGTTGATGCTCAACGCGACTGTGACGATCCCACGCAGAAGCTGGATCGCCTTGTCCGCGACGGGGTACGTCGTCATCGCACGGATGACTTGAAGCGTCAGGATGATGATCGCCGGACCCGCAGCGAAGGCCGACGCGATGAACCGGGGCGCGATCACCGCCGAGTTCCAGAACGGACGACCCCCGAGGCCCGAGTACAGGAAGGCCGTCACCGTGTGGATGCTGATCGCCCAGACGATCGCGACGAAGACGAACGGGATGTAGAACTTCTTGGTCGGACGCCGGTTCCTGTACGCGCAGTACACCAGGTACCCGCAGATGTGCAGGTTGAGCAGCAGGTAGCCGTTGAGCACCACGACGTCCCACGTCAGCATCGAGATCGGGAAGTTGAAGCGCAGCAGCAGGTGGTGGAACCGCTCCGGACGACCGAGGTCCACCATCACGAACAGCAGGCACATGATGATCGCGGCAACCGCGAGCAACTCGCCCAGGATCACCAGGTCGTGCAGCTCGTGCTTCTTGTAGACGTAGACCGGGATCACGAGCATCACGGCGGCCGCCGCCACACCGACGAGGAACGTGAAGTTCGCGATGTACAGCCCCCACGAGACGTGGTCGGTCATGCCCGTTGTAGAAAGGCCGTACACGAGCTGCTTGGCGTAGGCGTTGAGGCCGATGAGCGAGATGACGGTCAGCAGGAACATCCACGTCAGGTACTTCCAGTCGCCGTGGAAGCTCAGGCGCCAGCACCGCCAGAGGAATCGTGCGTACTCCCTCATGACCCACCCTCCGTCCCAGCAGGGATCGGCGTCATCTGGGAGAACGGGTCGCGCTCGTCGAAGTAGTAGAAGAACCGAGGGAGCGTGCCGACCTCGGCCTTGAGGACGAAGACGCGCTTGCTCTTGAGGATCTGCGAGACCTCACTCTCCGGGTCCAGCACGTTGCCGAACTTGCGGGCGCCCGTCGGGCAGATCTCGAGGCACGCCGGCATGCGGCCCTGACGCGTGCGGTGCAGACAGAAGTGGCACTTCTCCATCACGCCCCTCTGCCGGGGACGGTTGGAGAGGTACGACATCTCGGGGTTGAGCTCGTCCTTCGGAAGCGACGGCTTCGAGAAGTTGAACCGGCGGGCCCAGTACGGACACGCCGCCTCGCAATAGCGGCACCCGATGCACCAGTCGTAATCGATGACCGTGATCCCGTCCGGCTCCTGCCACGTCGCCTCCACCGGGCACACCTTCACGCACGGGGGGTTCGCGCACTGGTGGCACTGGATGGGCATGTAGTAGTGCCCCTCTGCGGGCACCGTCGGACGGTCGTAGTGGTGGTTCCCGTCCTCGATGTCGATCGATCCGCGCGGCATCTCAAGCACCCGGATGTACTGGATCTCCGGATCACGGCTCTGGTTGTTCTCCGCCACACACGCGTGCACGCACTTACGGCAGCCGATGCAGCGGCTCAGGTTGAGCGCGTACACGAACTCCACGCCGTCCATCGCCTTGATGTCCCGGATCTCCGGACGCACCTCGTACCGGCGCTCGACCTCGGAGCGGATCCGATCCAAAGCCCCCTCCATCTCCTCCGGCGACATCTCCTTGTAGTGCTTCTGCAGGAACTTCTGCACACTGAACGAATCGGTGCCGTCCAGATCACGCAAGGGGCTCAGCGAAGCCGCGAGCGCAGCGAGCCCACCGGTCGCGACGGCGCCCCGGCGCAGGAAGCTGCGTCGCGTCATGCCCGGGTGAGCAGGGCGCGGGCTCTTCGAACACGCTCCGGCCGACTTGTTGAGCACGGGGAGTCTCATCAGTGCTCACCTCCGTCGTCATCGCCGTGCTCGTGTTCGCGCTCGTGGGCGCCGTCGTGGGCGTGGTCCGCCCATCGACGCAGCGGGTTGCGGGCCCCGTGGTGCCCACCTCCCCACGAGGGCTCGCCCATGCGGAGCGTGTTCGGCCCGGGCAACGGGTGCAGCGCCGGGAAGGCGGGGCTGTGCGCGTCGTGACACTCGGTGCAGCTGAGGCGCTGCGCGTCGGCCGAGGTCAGGTCCCACGCGCCGAGCGTCTTGCCGTGCGTGCCGCGCTGCCAGTCGCGGTAGACCGGCCCGTGGCACTGCGCGCACAGCGTGGCCGTCTCGGCGTAGGGGACGCTGCTCCCGTCGTGAAGCACGAGGCGTTCGCGGTCGTCCCGATCGTGGCAGTTCGAGCAGCGATCGTTGAGCCCGTGCGCAAGCTCGATGTGCCCGTGCTGGGTCAGCGGGCGCGTCCCGTCCGAGTCCGACTCGAAGAGCTTGTGGCAGGCGTTGCAGCGCTGCTCGAACCCGGCGATCAGCACCGTCGGCGGGTCCGTCAACAGCGTTGTGCGTTGTCCGGCATCCAGGAGCGCGACGTCGAAGGCGGGCGTCGGTGCGCCGGGCGTCGGGTCGCCACCTGAACTGAACCAGAAGACGCACGCAAGCACGACGAAGCCGAGCCCCAGGAGCCAGCCAGGGTTGAAGGCGGGGGCGGCGCCCGTGGAGGGCGAGGCGTGGGACGCTTCCCGGCCTGGCGTGTTGGATGGTGCTTCGGGGTTCGTCATTGTGGACTTCCGAACACAGATGTTCACAAGCATAGAGGAGTTGGGGCCTGGGTGCAACTGCCCAGGAGCTCGGCTTGAGGGAGGGGGCGTTGGCCGAGGCCTACGCGTCGGAGCGGTCGATCGTCAGGCCGGTCGTGCCCGTTGCGCCTGTCGGGTCGCAAAGCGGCTTGGACGTCCGGTCGGACACGAGGATGTCCTGGATCGTGGCGCCGCGGAACAGGGACTCGACCTCGCCGATGGCCTTGTCGAGCAGCGCGTGCAGCGAGCACAAGGAGGTCCCGTGCCCGGCGATGCCCAACGGGCAGGACTCGATCCGCCCGATCCCGGCGTCAGAGGCCTCGAGCACGTCCCAGACGGTGATCTTCCCGGCAGGCTTGGCGAGCGCAAACCCCCCACCGGTCCCACGTTGCGCCGTCAGGATCCCGGCCTTGGACAGCGATCGGAGCACGCGAGCAAGGTACCCCGCAGGCACCTTGGTGGCCTCGGCGATGTCGTCGGTGACCGCTGGCCCGCCCCCGATCCGGGCCAGGTGCACGACTGCACGCAGGGCGTACTCGCTCGTCTGCGGGATCAACTTGTCCAACCTCATGGGGGCCAACGGTTCTGAACCTGTGAGTGCAGTATAGGGTGCCGTGTCGTCCCGTGCACGCCCACATGGACGACGACGACGATTCCCTCCTCACCCCCCCGCTTCAACCCAGAGGGAGCCGGTCTGGCTCTTTCTTGGCCCGAGCCCTTGACGATCAACCTACTAGTAGGTAGAGTGCTCCCATGGACCGCAAGGAGCAAATCCTTGAGATCGCGACGGAGCTGATCCAGACCAGGGGCTACACCGCCTTCAGCTACCAGGATCTCTCGACCCGCCTCGGCATCACCAAGGCGAGCATCCATCACCACTTCCCGTCCAAGGCGGACCTCGGCCTCGCGGTTGCCGATCGCTACTTCGATGATGTGAGCTCCGACCTCGCCAACGTGAAGCAGGCGACGGATGACCCCTGGAAGCAACTCGACGGATACGTCGCGCAGATCCTGGCGTTGATCGAAACTCGCGACCGCATCTGTGCGGCGGGCGCCGTGCATGCGGAGTTCAACGTCGTGCCCGATCCCATGTGCGAAGCGATGGGCCGCCTCGTCAAGCACGTCATCGGCTGGTTGGCCGAGGTGCTCGAAGCCGGCCGGCGCGCCGAAGTGATGAGCTTCCCCGGCAAGGCGGAGAGCCAGGCCGCGCTGGTCTTCGCGGCCGCGCAAGGCGCCATGCAGTTCGGCAGAGCGCACGGGCCCGTGAAGGCCCGCCAGATCCTGAAGCAGATCAAGGAGTCACTCAAGGCGGCGTGAGGACGCCCGCTCGCCTTGCCCACCCATTTTTTTCACCCCGTAGCCTACCTACTAGTAGGTTGACAACACACAGAAGGAGCAACCGATGACCAACCTCATGGACAACCAACTGGCGATCCTCGAGCAACTCAAGCAAGGCGAGTTCGTGCAGGGGATGGAGGACTTCTACGCCGACGATGCCGTCAACGAGGAAGCCAACGGCACACGGACCGTCGGCAAGGACAACATCATCGCGAACGAACGGGACGTCCTCGCGAACGTCGCCCAGTACCACGGCTGCACCGTCCACAGCGTCGGCGTCGGCGAGGATGACGGACGCGGCAACGGTGTCACGTTCGCCGAGTACGAGCTGCGCGTCGACATGAAGGACGGCTCGACGTTCAACCCCACGCAGGTCCAAGTGACGCGCTGGGTCGACGGGAAGGCCGCCCACATCCGCTTCTACTACGACCCCGCCCAGTTGTAGCGACCACCCGCTTCGCGCACCCCCCAGGAGCACTCGTCATGCCGGCGCCACACGCAGAGACCAAGCTCGGATCGACACCCGTCGCAGCCACCGAGACCTTCGACGGAACCTGGCCATTTGCCGCACGCTACTCCGACGCGCCGGGCTTCCCGATGCACTACGTCGATGAGGGCAGCGGCCCCGAGACCCTCCTCCTCCTTCACGGCGAACCGACCTGGGGCTACCTCTACCGACGCCTGATCCCCGAGTGGTCGGCGCACGCCCGCGTGATCGCCCCGGACCACATGGGCTTCGGCAAGAGCGCCACCCCGTCCGATCGCACGTTCTGGCTCCAAGATCACATCAACAACCTCGAGTCGTTCGTCTTGGATCTTGATCTGCGGAGCATCACGCTGGTGATGCACGACTTCGGCGGGCCGGTCGGGATGGGGCTGGCCGCGCGTCACCCTGATCGGATCAGGCGCATCGTCTCGGTCAACGGGCCGACCCCACTCGACCAGCCCGACCTGCTCGAACGCCTGAGCGCCAACGCGAGCGAGTCGGCATGGTTCCGGTGGATCCAGCAGGCCGAAGCGGACGGGGTGCTCGAGGAGGTCCTGGGCCACCTCGACTTCAACATCCTCTCGACCCTCAAACTCAACGGCTTCGAGTCCAACGACGTCATCACGGACACATGGCTCCGCGCGTACGGAGCGCCGTTTCCAACGCCGGAGCACAGCGCCGGCGCCATCGGCTGGGCGAAGGGCTTCGCGACGGGCAAGCACCAGTTCGAGTCCGCGGACGGCGCGACGAGGCGAGCCATCTCAGCGCTGCCGGCGCTCTCGATCTGGGGCGCCAAGGACCGAACCCTGCACCCCTCGCACTTTCTGCCGCTCTTTGAACAGCTCTTTCCCTCCGCGCCGGTGCACCGCCTTGAGCATGCCGGGCATTACAGCCCCGAGGATGCGCCGACGCAGATCGCATCCCTCGTCCGCGACTTCATCGGTCTGCCCGATCGCGCCAGTCATGACGTACCCGCGAACAGTCCCAATGGCGGTCCGCGACCCAACCCATCATCCCCGGTCCGACGCTCTACACTCCTCCCATGAAACGACGAGCCGCGGTCATCACCGCCCTTCGGACCCCCATCGGCCGCTACGCCGGAGCACTCGCCTCCGTCCGTCCGGACGACATGGCGGCACACGTCATCCGGTCCGTCGTTGCCCAGAGCGGGATCGACCCGACGACCATCGACGATGTCTACCTCGGGGCCGCCAACCAGTCGGGCGAGGACAACCGCAACGTGGCGCGGATGGCTTCCCTGCTGGCAGGACTACCGGAGACGGTGCCCGGGGCGACCGTCAACCGGCTGTGCGCATCGGGGCTCGAGGCCGTGATCGTCGCGGCCCGGATGATCGAGGCGGGGCACGGGGACGTGTTCATCGCGGGCGGCGTCGAATCAATGAGCCGCGCGCCGTACGTCCTCGGCAAGGCCGAGTCGTCTTACGGACGCACGCAGGAGCTCTACGACACGTCGATCGGCTGGCGCTTCACCAACCCGCGCATGGCCGAGCTCGGACACACCGACGCACTGGGCGTGACCGCGGAGAACGTCGCCAAGCGTCACGGGGTCAGCCGCGAGGACCAGGACAGGTTCGCGCTGCGCAGCCAGCAGCGCTGGGCGACGGCTCACGACGCGGGCAAGTTCGCAGATGAGCTGATCCCGGTGCAGGTCCCACAACGCCGAAGCGATCCGATCACCGTCGACACCGACGAGCACCCACGCCCCGACACGACGCTCGAGAAGCTCGCCAAGCTCCGGCCCGCGTTCTCCAAGGACGCCGACGCCACGGTGACCGCCGGGAACTCGTCCGGCGTCAACGATGGGGCCGCGGCGTTGTTGCTCGTCGAGGCCGAGCGGGCGGCATCGCTCGGGCTGACCCCGATCGCGTACGTAGGGGCGAGCGCCTCGGCGGGGGTCGAGCCCGCATACATGGGGATGGGACCAGTGCCCGCGATCCGCAAGGCGGCCGAGCGCGCCGGGATCGGGCTGGACGACCTCGGGCTGATCGAGCTCAACGAGGCCTTTGCTGCCCAGTCGGTCGCGTGCGTGCGCGAGCTCGGCCTCGACGAAGACCGCGTCAACGCCCAAGGCGGTGCCATCGCGATCGGGCACCCCCTCGGGTGCAGCGGCGCGCGCCTGGCCACGACGCTGGTCCACCAGATGCGCCGCGAAGGCGTCGAGCGCGGCGTCGCATCGCTGTGCGTCGGCGTTGGGCAGGGTCTGGCGTGCGTGTTCGAACGGGAATAGCGCGAACCGGATCTACGCGATCTTCGCGAGCCCGCTCTCCATCGCTTCGATGAGCGAGTCGATGTCCGCCTCGGTCATCGCTGTCGAGAGCGCGCCGGTGCACGTGTTGATCATCAGAAAGCCGGCGTGGTAGAGGTGATCAAGCAGCGCGAGAAGCTTCGCGTTTTCCTCCGGCCCGAGGTAGGCCTCGCGGAAATTGCGTGGCCGCTCGGCCTTCATGTGGACGCGGAACATCGAGCCCGTGCCGGTCACGCAGGCCGTCGCGCCGGTGCGCTCGATCGCCGCCTCGATCCCGGACCGCGCCCGATCGGCGAGCGAGTTGAGCCGTGCGACACCGGGCTCGCTGAACAGCTCCATCGAGACCACGCCCGCTGTCGTGCTGATGGGGTTCGCGCTGAACGTCCCGGAGTTGGGGAAGAGGTATCGGTCGCCGCGCGGGTTCATGAGTTCCATGACGTCCGCGCGTCCGGCGACGGCACCGACGGGGAAACCGCCGCCGATCATCTTGCCCAGGGCCGTCAGGTCAGGCGTCAGCCCGTAGCGCGACTGGAGCCCGGAGTACTCCGACCGGTAGGTGATGACCTCATCGAGGACCATCAGCGCCCCGTTGCGCGTCGTCCACTCTCGGATGGCGCTGACGAACTCGGGGTCCGCGGGGTTGAGCCCCACGCGGTGCGGCATCAGGTCGAGCAGCACGCACGCGATGTCGTCCTTGTGCTCGTCAAGGCGCGCAAGGGCGAGCTCGATGTCGTTGAACGGAAGGATCACGACATCTTCGAGCGCCTTCTTCGGCGTGCCGTGCACGAGCGGGACGGCATTCGGCCGGTGCGAGTCGCCCCATGTGTGCGGCTCGGGGGCCTGGCTGGCCTCGGCGTAGTCGTACCCGCCGTGGTACGCGCCCTCGAGCTTCGCGATCATCGGGCGTCCGGTGAAGGCGCGAGAGGCCTTCAGGCAGACCAGGATCGCCTCGGTGCCCGAGTTCGTGAAGCGCAGTTTCTCGAACGACGGGGTGCGCGCGCACAGGTACTCGGCGAAGCGAACCTCCGCCTCGGTCGCCATCATGAACGCGGAGCCGCGCTGGAACTGCTCCGTAACGGCGCGCACCACCTGCGGGCACGCGTGCCCGTGGATCAGCGAGCACATGTTGTTGGAGAAGTCCGTGCGCGTCACGCCGTCGATGTCGGTGATGTGGCACCCGCGACCGAAATCCGCGTAGTCCGGGTGCGGCTGACGAAGGACGGTATTGCGGCTCACGCCGCCGGGGAGCACGTGCTTGGCTCGCTCGTACAACTCGGCTGCGCGCGATGTCTTCGCGGTCTCGGGCGCCATCAGTCCGACCCTCCCTGGGGCGCCAACAAGGGGGCCGCCGTGCGCTCGCGGACGTACTCGAGATCAACGCCCGGGCTGAGTTCGACGGCGCGGAACCCCTCGGGCGTCACGTCGAGCACTGCAAGGTCCGTGTACACGCGGTTGACCACGCCCAGCCCGGTCAGCGGGAAGCTGCACGACTCGACGAGCTTGGGGTCGCCGTGCTTCGTGCAATGCTGCGTGATCACGTAGACCGACTTCACGCCTGCGCACAGGTCCATCGCCCCCCCCACCGCCGGGATCGCGCCCTCCGCGCCGGTCGACCAGTTGGCCAGGTCGCCGTTCTGCCCGACCTGAAGCGCACCCAGCACGCACAGATCGATGTGCCCCCCGCGGATCATCGCGAAGCTGTCGGCGTGATGGAAGTACGCGGCCCCAGGGATCGCCGTCACCTGTCGCTTGCCGGCGTTGATCAGTTCCGGATCGCCCGCGCCCTCCGCAGGCGAGGGGCCCATGCCGAGCAGCCCGTTCTCGGTGTGGTAGATCAGCGTGCGTCCCTTCGGGACGAACCTCGCGACGAGTTCCGGGATGCCGATCCCGAGGTTCACGTACGAGCCGTTGGGGATGTCCAACGCCACGCGCTCGGCCATCTGCTCCCGCGTCCATCCAACTGTGGCGGTGCCCTGCGTCATGGGTACGACACTCCCGATGCGACCAGTTCAGACTCGTGGGCCGGCTCGGCGACCTCGACCACGCGCTGCACGAAGATCCCGGGCGTGACCACCGTCTCCGGATCGAGTTCGCCCGGATCGGTAACGCGCTCGGCCTGCACGATCGCCACCTTCGCGGCCATCGCCATGATCGGGCCGAAGTTCCGGGCCGTCTTGTTGTACAGCACGTTCCCGTACGCGTCGGCCTCGCGCCCCTTCACCAGCGCGAAGTCCGCGACCAGCCCGCGCTCGAGGATGAACTCGCGCCCATCGAACGTGCGTGCTTCCTTGCCCTCAGCCAGCGGGGTGCCGACTGCCGCGGGCGTGTAGAACGCGGGGATGCCCGCCCCGCCGGCCCGGATGCGCTCGGCAAGGGTCCCCTGCGGCACCAACTCGAGCTCGCACTTGCCCGCCCGGTACAGCTCCGGGAACACCGTCGAGTTGGCCGTACGCGGGAACGAGCAGATGAACTTCCGCACCCGACCGGCCTTGAGCAGCGCGGCGAGCCCGACCTCGCCGCTCCCGGTGTTGTTGCTGACGATCGTCAGGTCCGATGCGCCCTGGTCGATGAGCGCATGGATGAGTTCGATGGGGCTGCCGGCCTCGCCGAATCCGCCCACCATCACCACCGCGCCGTCGAACACGTCGGCGACCGCGTCGTGTGCGCTCGCCACCCGCTTGTCGATCATGTCACTGCTCGTCGTGAGGGGTCGCGAAAGTCAGGAACAGCCGCCGCGGATCGCGGGCATCGAGGAAGGGGTGTCCCCCGGCTTCTTCACGCGTGAGTAGTCGTAGAGGCCGGCCTCGTCGTAGAGCACACGGTCGTCGTAGCCGTCGAACCAGACGGCGTCGGGGTTGCGCCCGACGATGCAGACCTTGCCGACCTCGGGGGCCGCACCCGCGTTGCGGAGCAGCTTGAAGATCACAACGCCGTTCTCGCTGCCCTTGAGGCCGGGGATGGCCTCGTTGGTGACGGCCGCGACCTCGGTCTTGCCCTTGTAGTGGGTGATGGAGAGTCGCGCGTGCTTCTCGATGCCGCTCAGGCCCTTCTGCGAGTCGTTGAGGATCTGCCATGCCTGCTCGATCGGGATGTTGAAGGCCTTGTACGCGACGATGTCGCGACCGCAGAAGAAGTAGTGGTTCTCGCCGCCGGCACGCTTGAACTCACGCTGCAAGATCCGCAGCGCGTCCGCGTCGTCGTTGATGCCCTTGATGATCGGGGCCTGGTTCTCGACGGTCAGCCACCCGCGCCCCGCGAGCTGACGCATCGCCTCGCCCGTATCCGGGATCCACTGCTTGAAGCCCTGGGCGTCCTCCACGTAGTTCCCGTCCGCGTCCTTGAGCAGGATCTCGTCGGGGTGCTCGAAGTGCACCATCATGTGCAGGCCGACCTGCGGGTACGTCTCGTGGAAGCGATCGAGCATGTTCATGAACGCCTGATCGAACCGCTTCGGGTAGAACGCCATCTCCTTCGTGCCGATGCGGATCGACTCGACGCCGGCCTCGGCCAGAGCCGCAAGCCACGCGGCGATCTTCTTGTTGTTCAGGACCATCGGGTCGCCACCGGAGAGCAGGATCTCGCGGAGCTTCTCGCGACCGGTCTCGGGGTGGATGCCACCGTTCGCCGCGACCTCGGCGTTGTGCGCCTTGATGTACCCGATGACCTCGGGGATCTGCGCAAGGCCCTTCTTCGCGACCGTCCCGTCCTGACGCTTGACGTCCTTGCGGGCGATCAGCTCCTCGCGGTAGCAGAAGCGGCAGTGCGCCGAGCACGTCGAGATGACGTACATCAGACCCATCTCGTACTTGTGCAGAAGGCCCTCGACCGGGCTGTAGTCCATCTGGAAGCCCGGGTCCTCGGAGCCGGCCAGATCAACCGTCTCGTCGGGGCTCGCCTTGACCAGGCGCTGGATCGGCGGGCTGGTCTTCGCCAGGTCGTAGTAGTGGCGCGTGATCTTGACCGGCATGCGCTTCTCGACGTCGCGCTCCGTCCCGCTCAGCACGCGCAGCTGCACGACCTCGTCCTTGTTGTA
Organism: Phycisphaerales bacterium; assembly: GCA_028285065.1. GTDB lineage: Bacteria > Planctomycetota > Phycisphaerae > Phycisphaerales > UBA1924 > JANQQG01. The sequence continues at coordinate 8,650 of JANQQG010000252.1, read as the reverse complement.
GAAGTCGTGCATGTCCTCCGGCGCCTTCTCGTCAAAGAAGGGCGACAGCCCGTTGATGATCTCGCGCTTGTAGGGCGGATCCTCGACGGTGCTGAGGAAGGCCTCCTCGCGCTCGGACGGGGTGTACTTGAGGATCTTGACCATGGACGCGCTCCATCTATGGAAGAGATGCGGCTGAGTTGGACGGACCGACCAGGCGGCCCCAGGCGGAGTGCCGACAACTGTATGGCCCCAGCCTGTAACAGAGTGTACACTTTGTCCGCCGGACTGCAACAAACCGCTCACCCGGAGAGCCGCCGGTGTCCATCAACGATCTCATCGCCTCCGCCGGCGGCCGCCTGACACCAACCGAACGCCGCATCGCCGGTGTCGTGCTCGAGGAGCCGACCCAGCTCGCCTTCGGCACGGTCGCCGATCTGGCCGAGCGGGCCGACACCAGCCGTCCCTCGATCGTGCGCTTCGCGACCAAGCTCGGTTTCGAGGGCTACAGCGACCTGCAGGCCTGGGCGCGCGACGACGTCTCGCGCCGCCTGTCAAGCCCCAGCCACCGCATCCGCCAGCACACCCAGGCCCCGGCTCGCCTTGCAATCGAAGAGGCACTCGCGCGCACCCTCGAGGTCCTCGACGACAGCCGCCTCGACGCGCTCGCCCGACCCATCGCGCGCGCGCGGCGCGTCTGGATCCTCTCCGGCGAAACCTCGATGGCCGGCGCGCGCGTCCTGCACAGCGGCCTCTCGATGATCCGACCCGATGTCACCCTCGTCGGTGAACACGCCACGGGGCGCGAGCTCTGCGGCTGCGCACCGGGCGACGTCGGCATCGTCCTCGATTTCTTCCGCTACCGGCGCAGCTCGATCACCGGCGCCCAAGCGCTCGCGGACGCGGGCGTGGAACTCGTCGCGATCACCGACGGCCCGTTGTCACCGCTCGCAACGATGACCGAAGCCTGGTGCGCGCTCCAGATCCCGGCTGTCGGACCATTCGACAGCGCCGTTCCGGTGGTGGCGGGCGCCGAGCTCATCGTTGCGCGCGTGGCGTCAATGCTCGGCGACGGAGCACGCGAGCGGATCGACAGGCTGGAAACGCTCTGGCAGCAGGTTGGCACGTTCATGAAGTACTCGCCCCGCCACGGGCGCGGGGACGACGGGACGGGATGACGCCGCTAGAGAACCTGCAAGACCCGGCCAAACTGGATCAGCGCCAGGATTGACGCCGCCACGCGGACATGGTTCCACCGCGTCCAAACCACCAAGTACGTCCTCCAGAACTCCGCGGCCGCCGCGCCGTCCGCCTGCATCGCATCGAGCCTGTTGTTCAGCGGCACGTTCCCGAAGGCAGTGACCAGGAACACACCGATCGCGTACAGCGCGCCCGCCGAAGCCATCCCGATCCACCAGCTCTGGTCCGTGTTCATCAGCGCGAGCACCACGGCCCCGACCGACACCAGCCCGGTCCCGAAGAACGGGACCATGAACCAAGGCGTGAACACGGTCTTGTTGATCTGCTGCATCGCGCGGATGCCCTCGGCGTCCGGCAGGCGCTTGAGTGCAGCCATAATGAACGTGGAGAACGCGAAGAGCGACCCGCCAATGAGACTGACACCGACGATGCCGGCGAGCGCCATGATGGCGATCACGTCATCCATCGGACACCTCTTCGGCGGCGAGCGCACCCTCCGCGGCGGCCCGGGCCGCGAACGCGCCAAAACTCCGCGGCGCCTTGTCAAGCACACGCTCCACATCGCCCGTTGGCTCCGCGTTGACCCCGCTGACGGTGAGTTCGAAGAGGTACGCGAGCAGATCGATGTAGTCCCGAGGCACCCGCGCCTCCGCGAGTCCGGCTCGGAACGCATCCAAGGAGATCGGCTGGTACCGGATCTCTCGCCCCGAAGCCTTCGCCAGCCCCGACGCGATCTGATCGTGCGTGAGCGCCTCGGGGCCCGAGAGATTCAGGGCCTCGCCGTTGAGGTCCGTGCGCAGCAGCGAGGCGGCGACGACCTCCGCGATGTCATCGACATCGACGATCGGCTCGACCGCATCCCCCATCGGAAGCGCGATCACCCCGCTCTTGGTCATCTGCGCGAACTCGCCTTCGCTGAAGTTCTGGTTGAACCACGCCGCACGAACGAACGTCCAGTCGAGCCCTGAGTCCGCGACGACCTGCTCCGAGGCTTGGGCTTCGCGAACGCCGCGACCGCTCAGCAAGACGAGCTTGCGCACGCCCTGCTCCTTCGCGATCCGAGTGAACTCACGAAGGTCATCGACGGCGCGAGGGAAGGCGAGGTCCGGCTGGTACACGACATACGCGCCGTCCATCCCCGCCAGGGCTCGGCTCCAGGTCTCCCTATCGGTCCAGTCGAACACGACCGAACTCGAACGCGAGGCCCTGCGGACGTTGACGCCGCGCTGCTCCAGCAGGGGGGCGACTCGGCGCCCGGTCTTCCCGCTCGCCGCGATGACGAGGACGTTCTGGTAAGGGGGATTGCTCGTGGTCATGGGTGCTCCCAGTTGCGGTTGAGTCAGAGTAGGACTCCCGCGGCCTTCGGTGGCATACGCCCAGTATCAATCGCATGTGCACGAGTCATGTCGAGCGCATGCCGGCTTCGACAAAGGTGGCACGAATCCGTCGAGAATGGCGAATCCGACTCGTCACGTCCGCGAACTCGGGACTGCCATTCGGCACGCGAATTCTCGCACGAGCAGGGAACTGCGCAAACAGACTGTGAAGAAAGGAACTGACCATGCGTCGGAGAGCTGTCCTATCGACTATTGCTGCGTGTCTCGTTGCCCCTGCGGCCGCGCACGCCGGAGACACCTCCGTTGAGCCCGCAGTGGTCGACGGCGGGCAGACCAACGTGCTGCTCGACCTCGAGGCACTCTCCGCTGCCGGCCTCGACGTGAGCGGAGTCTCGTCGGCTGTGATCGCTCCCGGCGACCTCGGCCCCGACTCCGTGGCGTTCCCGATCAACTCGAGATCGGCTGATCGGCCGACCACGTTCGCCTACGAGCCGGGTACGCTCGCTCCGTTTAGTGGGACGATCGAACACACCGGCCAGATCTTCTTCGATCAGCAGTTCGCGGTTGGCAACCTCTCCATCCGGTTTGACGCGGCGCGTGCCGTGGGAAACAAGAGCGGCTTCTACGTCGAGAGCACCCAGCACGGCTTCCTCCTCGTGGCCGCGATCCTCTTCGACATCGAAAACCCCTCGTCGCTGATCGCGGAGACCGGTGTGCTCTCGATCGAGGGCAACCTCCTCGTCTCACCCGAGCTCGCCGCATTCCTCGGCAATCCCGCCCTCGCGGGTGCCGACGTCGGCGATGCCCTCGTCTCGGCCAAGGCGTCGGCGGGCGACGAGCCAGTTGCTGACGGTTCGCGCGTGGACGGGGGCCAGACCAACGTCCTGCTCGACCTCGCGACACTCTCCACGGCCGGGCTGGACCTCAGCGGCGTGTCGACAGACGTGATCGCCCCGGGTGATCTCGGTGAGGGATCGGTGGCGTTCCCGATCAACCCGAGGTCCGGTGAGCAGCCGACGACGTTCGTCTACGAGCCGACCGACCTCGCCCCGTTCAGCGGGAGCATCGAGCACACGGGAGACCTGTTCTTCGACCAAGGGATTGCACTCGGCAACTTCTCCATTGGGTTCGACGCCGCGCGTGCCGTGGACGGCAAGAGCGGCTTCTTCGTCCAGAGCACCAAGGTCGGCCCCGACTTCGTCGCCGCGATCCTCTTCGACGTCGAGAACCCGTCCGCGCTCGATGCCCAGTCGACGACCCTCACGATCGAGGGCAACCTCCTTGTCTCGCCCGAGCTTGCGGCCTTCCTTGGCAACCCTGCACTCGCGGGCGCCGACGTTGGTGACGCGCGAGTCTCCGCCACCGCGCTGCCCTCCGATCCGGTCGAACCCGCCATCGGCGCCTCGCGCGTCGAGGGCGGTCAGACCAACGTCCTGCTCGACGTCGCGCTGCTGTCGACCGCCGGACTCGACGTCGCCGGCGTCTCACCGGACGTGATCGCTCCGGGCGACCTCGGCGCTGGCTCCGTGGCCTTCCCGATCAACGCGAGGACCGCCGATCAGCCGACCACGTTCGCCTACGAGCCCGGCACGCTCGCCCCGTTCAGCGGAACGATCGAGCACACCGGCCAGCTCTTCTTCGCTCAGAACTTCGCGGTCGGCAACTTCTCCATCGGGTTCGACGCGGCCAGGGCCGTCGACAACAAGAGCGGCTTCTTCGTCGAGAGCACCGAGGAGGGCTTCCAGCTCGTCACCGCGATCCTCTTCGACATCGAGAACCCCTCCGCCCTCGATGCGCAGGCGGCAAGCCTCTCGATCGATGGAGACCTCCTCGTCTCGCCCGAACTGGCCGCCTTCCTTGGCAACCCCGCCCTCGCGGGCGTCGACGTCGGCGATGCTCGGGTCTCGGCCACGGCCCTGCCCGGCGAGCCGCTCGACCCGGCCGACTTCAACGGTGACACCGTCGTCAATGCCCAGGACTTCTTCGACTTCGTCAACGCGTTCTTCGACACGATCGAAGGAAACGCCGACTTCAACGGCAACGGGTTCGAGAACGACCAGGATTGGTTCGACTTCGTGACCTGCTACTTCTCCCCCAGCGCCTGCTGACACACTCCCATTCTCAAGCCCAGGCCCGCCCCCGGCTCCTCCGGCGGCGGGCCTTTCTCATTGCGCCGTAGCCCCTCGATCAGCATGGCGAACGGCGCCAACACCGAGGCCGCCCGCGCGCCACGCAAGCACGCCCGCGCCCACACGCCGCTACTCCAAGTTGAAGTGCATGAGTGGATGTACATGTACACTTTGAGTAGCGACCCGAACCGCCCCCGTCGAGATGCCGCCATCGCACCGACCAGCGCGGTATCGGATCGCCTGAGAACAAACAGGGCTATCCCCGCACGTCATGCGGGGGCTGGACACCCCAATGCCTGACGCACCACTCCGAACCCGTTGTACCGCCCCTCTACGTTGCCCCGTGCCCGTCTGTGTGTTCCTCCTGCTGGTCCTGCTCGCGGGGCAAGCATCGAGCGCACAACAAGGCGAAACAGGCGACACGTCACCTGCTGATGCCAAGCAACCCGAGCCGACCGAAGCGGCGTTTGCCCCTGACTTCGCGCAGGAGATCGTCGACATCACATTGAGCGACGGAGTCGTGACGCGAGGGAGGCTGACATTGCCGCCTCCGCCAACCGAAGACGACAACGAGGGCGCCGGCGACGAGGCGCACGGGACCCCCGCGCCAGTCGGCACACTTGTCATCTACGTTCAGGGGACAGGCCCGGGCACGTACCTGCTCAACAGAGACTTCGGCAACGGCCCCGTGAGCTACTTCGACCCGTTCGCCCAGGCCTTCGCCGACCGAGGCATCGCGTTCTTCTCCTACAACAAACGCGGCGTGACGAACAGCGATACGCCGCCGTGGTACGACGCGGTCGATCGGGAGGCGTTCCGACAGGTCGTTCCGGATACCGAGGCCGACGATCTCGCGACGATCGTCGAGTCGCTGAAACAGCACACCCAACTCGGTGACGCGCGAGTCGTCCTGATCGGGTGGAGCGAGGGCACGGTCGTCGCGGCCCTGGCCGCCGAGCGCCGGCCCGATCTGATCGATGCAGTCATGCTCGCCGGGTACGCCCACGAGAACATGTTTGATGTGATCGCATACCAGTTCGAAGGGCATGGCTCGATGTTGAAGCTGAACCCCGTCTTCGACGCCGATGGCGACGGCGGGATCACTCGAGACGAATACGAGTCCGACGACGAATCGGTGGCGAGGTGGCGTCGCGGAATGATGCAGGACGCGCCGTTCGATGTGCTCGATGTATCAAAGGACGGCGTGCTGAAGGCGGAGGACTTCGCCGCGCTGAACAAGCCGATGCACGTGATGCTCCTCGACAACATCGAGCAGAACAACGAGGATTGGATCTGGGACAACTACTTCCGTGTCTCGATCCCCTGGCTGCACGGGCACTTCGCGCTCGAAGCGAACAAGACCCGGCTCCTGCGGATGGACCTGCCCATCTACATCTTCCACGGCGCGGACGATGCACACGTACCGGCAGCAGGCGTCGAGGACCTCGAGAGCCGATTCAAGACGCTCGGCAAGACGAACCTCGAGGCGCGCATCCTGGCCGATCACGATCATGATCTGAACTACGTCGAGTGGGTCAGGTCAGGACAGATGACGGAAGGCATCCGCGCGATCATCGAGGCCGCCGAGGCGTTCAACGAGGGCCAGCCGCCGGATTGACCCGTGCCCCCGGGGGACGCCCCAAGAAGAAGGTGCGCCGCCAGGAGCTCGAGGATGCGATGCTGTCCCTCGCTCCGACCTAAGTCCGCGGACTCACTGCGCTCGAGCGTGATCGCACTGGTCGGGCCCGGTCGTCTCGACAGAGCGGTGCTCGGCGGAGCCCTACTCCGATGCGCCGATGACCGGCCGCTGAGTCGCCCATGCACGCACCGTGTAGTCGTCCGACGCCGAGTAGAGCGTCTGACTGTCGGGCGCGACCACGAGCACACGAACGGTGTCGCGGTGACCTCGGAGCACGGCGACCAGCTCAAGCCTGCTCGTGTCCCACACCCGGATCGTCGTGTCACCAGATCCACTGAACAGACGCGAGCCGTCAGGCGTAAGAGCCAGACAGTTCACGCCGTCCTCCGAGGCGTCGAGAGCCGTCACCAGCTCACCGGTCGCGGTATCGAACACAAGCACCTCCCCGCCGATCGTGCCTGCGTAGAGACGATCTGACTCTGGATCTGCCGCGAACGAGATGCACCGATGGTCGGTCGCATCGATCCGCCAACGGACACTCCCATCGGAGTCGGTCCACTCGTGCGGTGGGAAGCGGCGCACCCACGTCCCATCGGGGTCCGGGACGCGTCCGGCCGCCAGGTCGTTCAGCGTCGGACGCACGCCCCACCCGATCCGTGCCACGGCCTCGGCCCACGACGCGACAACCCCGGCATCGAGCGATTGCGAACCGAGGGTCCGGCCCGACGGCGCCTCGAACTCGTAGAGGGAATACACGTGCGCGCCGGCCTCATCCGCCGGCAGCTGGATGAGCACGCCGACGCGCTCGGGGTCAAGGAAGTCGACATGCAGGATCGCCTCTGTCTCATCCGGGAGAGCCAATGGGTCTCCGACCGTACCCGACCGCGGATCGCTTATCTTGACCTCGCGGGTTGGCGCGCCGAACGTGTTCCTCGTTGCGACCCGCGAGACCAACAACGAGCCGTCCTGGTTGATCGAGAGGTCGTGCACGAATGATCCGTGACGCGCAATGACCCCCGGATCGGACGCGTCGCTCACACGCCAAGCGCGGACTTCCGCGCCGTCGGACGTGAAGAGCCTCTGTCCGGAGAAGTCGAAACCGATCGCGACCACTGTGCCGTTGTGCCCGATCAGCTGGCCGCGAGGGTTTCCGGTCCGCGCGTCCCACAGCTTGATCACGCTGTCCTGACCACCTGTCGCAAGCACCGTCCCATCGGGGCTGAAAGCGACACACATCGGCGCGTCGTCGTGCACCTCCGCACGCCCCCAGACGAGCTGCCCGGTGGCGGCGTCGTAGACCTGGAGGCGTCGGTCGAGCCGCGTGAGCGCGATGCGATCACCCGAAGGGCTGAACGTCGCACACGCCGCACCCTCACCCATGCTCCCGAGGTCGAGGCCGTGGACACCCGCTCGAAGCGGCACCGTCCCCAGCACGGCACCGCGCCAGCTAATCCAGACGTCGCCGCTCGGGCTGACGGAGCCGAATGCGCGACCTGGACCGGGCAGAGCCCTGGCGCGGAGAGTCTCCAGCAACTCCTCGGGATCGAGAGGCAGCTGATCGAAGCTCTCTACGAGACGCTCCGCGACGATCCCGGACGGGTGCCGCCTCCTCTCCCCACCAGTGTGCAGGTCCCGAACGACGAGATCACCAGTGTCAGCGTCGTAGAACAGCAGTTCCCCATCGCCGACGCGCCCCGCGCAAGATTCCGCCGAGACGGCGCGCCAGGAGGCACGCGGGCGTAGCGACTCCGCGTCGAACGACTCGAACGTCCGCCAGGTCCCGCGGGCCAGCGGGGCATGGAGAACGCGCCCGCCGTCACTCAGCCAGCACGCGCCGGAGGCGAACTTGGCGCTGTCACCCTGCCAGACAATCTCCCTCGGGCCGACCCCGACGCTCTGGTCGAGCGATTGCTCGAGGTGGCGCCACTCCCAGCCGCGGAGTTCCTGCGGCGCCTCGGCGAGGAACACGCGGGCGAGGCGGGTGTCGCCATCACGGATCGCGGCAGCCACCGCCGAGAGCGAGGCGCGATAGGCCGCACGATCGGCGAGCAAGGCGTGCTCCTCGGCGTCGCGCCGCGCCCTGTCGGCAGCGATCGCGAACAGCCCCGAGACCACGCTGGCAGCGATCAGGAGCACCAGCCCGACCGATGCTGCCGAGACCAGCGTCCTGTTGCGACGCGCGAACTTCCGGGCGAGGTACCAGCGGGACGCCGGACGCGCCTCGATCGGCTCGTCGCGGAGGGTCCGACGCAGGTCCTCCCCGAGCGCGGCGACCGACCCGTACCGCCGGTCCGGGTCGCGTTCGAGCGCCTTGGCCGCGATGACGCTCAGGTCGCCCCGGAGCGCCCCATCCGCGGCGCCGAGCG
>JANQQG010000239.1 GCA_028285065.1 Phycisphaerales bacterium | reverse complement strand
CCCCCGTTCTCGTCGTCTCAGCCTGGCCCATGCGTCCTTCCAGCCCTCTTCCCACTGGCGTCGTCGACGCCCCAACCGATATCGGCGGTGCGATCACGCCGAATGAGCCCTCATCCATCCGCTCACGTGCCGGGCGTCGTGGGCCGGTAGGTCGCGCTGCAGCCGGGGGCCTCGGTCACCCTGACCGATGCCACCCGGACCCCGCCTCCGTCGAGCGCGGAACCGAGCCGCGCGGCCAGCGAGTCCGCGATGTGGCGGGCCACGCCCTCGGCGGACGGGTTCTGCTTGTCAAACGGCGGAACATCGTTGAGGTTCGCGTTCCGGAACGGTTTCACGATACCGGACAGGATCCCCTCAACAAGGTGGAAGTCCACCAGAAGGGAATCTTCATCAAGCTCGGGCCCGGCGAGGACGGCCTCGACGCGCCAGTCGTGGCCGTGGAGGGGTTCTCGCTCGCCTCGGATGACGATGGCGTGGGCCGCACTGAACGTCGTTGAGACGGTGATCTCGTACACGTTTGATGCTAGGGGGGAGCGGTGTGGGGCGCGTCCCGCGAGGGACGGTCGGGATGCCACGATGGGCGCCCGCCGACGTGCGGAGCACCAGGGCCCGCGTCCTGCGGGGGTCCGGGCTTGTTCGTCTTCCGCCTTCGGCGGGTCCGAGCGGACGTCGTGCCCGCTCGGAGGTGGTGCAGATGCTGGGAGTGGTTGGGCGCGCGGTCCATGCCGAGCGGTCCCTCCTATTCTGCACGCATGAGTCGGAACAACGATGCGCCGCTGATGGCTTCGATCTCCGGTGTGCGTGGGATCAGTGGGATCACGATGACGCCGGGTGTGGCCGCGCGGTATGCGACGGCGTTCGCTCGGTTCCTGCGCACGAAGCGGACGGGTGAGCGGCCGCCGCGGGTGATCGTGGCGCGGGATGGGCGGGCCGGCGGGCGTGAGCTCCTGGGGGCCGCGGCTCGGGCGCTGCAGGACGAGGGGTGCGAGGTCGCGGACATGGACGTCGCGATGACGCCGAGCGTCGGCGTCGGCGTCGATGCGCTCTCGGCCGACGGGGCGCTGATCATCACGGCCAGCCACAACCCGCAGGAGTGGAACGGGATCAAGCCGTTGTTGCGCGAGACGGGGCTCGACGATTCGCGTGTCGATGCGTGCGCGCCCGCGCCGGACAAGGCCCGCGACATCCTCGCGGCCTTCGAGGCGACGGAGGAGCCGACGCCCGGCAGGCCGACGACGATCCTCGACGCGACGAAGAACCGCTCGCACATCGGCGTCGTGATGGACTTGCTCGGGTGGCTCGGCTCGCCCGTGTTCTTCGCTTCGGGCAACGAAGGCGACGATCCGGTTCCGGTCGTGCTGGATTCCGTCAACGCGTCCGGGCGCGTGATCGCGGCGGAGTTCTTCGAGTTCATCTCAGGGCGGATCCTCGGAGGGCAGGTGCTCGATCGCTCACGCCTCGAGCTGGTTCATCTCAATGCGGAGGAGAGCGGCGTCTTCCCGCACACGCCGGAGCCGACGCGCGACAACCTGACGGAGCTGTGCGAGCAGGTGGTCGCGCACAGGGCGGCGGTGGGGTTTGCGCAGGATCCGGATGCGGATCGGCTGGCCGTGATCGATGAGACGGGGCGGTACATCGGTGAGGAGTACACGCTGGTGCTGTGCGCACGGGCGCTGTTCGATCTTGGGCTGCCCGATGAGGAGGATGGGGGGGAGAGGGTTCTCGTGGCGAACCTGTCGACGAGCCGCATGATCGACGATCTGGCTGCGGAGCATGGCGCCCGGGTTGTGCGCACGCCTGTTGGTGAGGCGAACGTGGTCGAGGCGATGAAGCGGGAGCGCGATGGGGGGGCGAACGTCGTGCTCGGTGGCGAGGGCAACGGGGGCGTGATCCACCCGCGTGTCACGTACGTGCGCGATTCGCTGACCGCGATGGCGTTGGTGCTTGGGCTGATGGCGCACCACAAGCGCCCGCTCAGCGAGCTTGTCGATGAGATGCCGAGCTACTCGATCGTCAAGCGCAAGACGGATCTTGCGAGGCGCGAGGATGCGCAGCCGGTGCTCGACGCGCTCCCTGGCGCGTTCCCGGGCGCGCAGGTCGACACCCAGGACGGCGTGCGCCTCGATTTGGTGGATCGGCGCGCGTGGCTGCACGTGCGTCCGAGCAACACCGAGCCGATCTTGCGACTGATCGCCGAGGCGCCGGATGAGGCGACGGCCAGCGACCTGCTTGATCGTGCGGAGGGCCTTGTCTCGGGCGGGTAGCGCCGGAGTTGGTAACGCGAAGTGCGCGGAGAGACGCGGAGGAAGGCAGGGATTGGGTGTCCGGAGTCGGACCCTCAATCAGGATCCGGCATCCCTCTGTGTTCTCTGTGCCTGTGTGGTGAGCTGCCTTCGCCTCGCTCCGCGTGGCTCCGCGTCCTCCGCGATACCACTGCCTTCAGTTCGCCACGATGTTGACCATGCGTCCGGGGATGACGATCCACTTGCGGATGGTCTTGCCTTCGAGCAGTTCGGCGATGCGTTCGTCGGCGGTGGCTGCTGCCTTGAGTGCGTCTTCGTCTGCGTCGGGTGGGACGACGATCTTGCCGCGGACCTTGCCCATGATCTGGACGGGGATCTCGATCGTGTCGGCGACGAGCTTGGACTGGTCCGCTTCCGGGAACGGCACGTCGGCGATCGAGTTGGAGTTACCCAGCTTGGACCAGATCTCCTCGCCCATGTGCGGTGCGAAGGGTGAGAGGATGCGAGCGAACTGATCGATCTGCTCGGTCGTCAGGCCACCGCCGTTTCCCTTGGAGGTGGTGGCGGCGTTGACGAGTTCGATCATGGCAGCGATGGCCGTGTTGAAGGCGAGCCTTGGGATGTCCTCGCGGACCTTGGCGATGGCCTTGTGCAGGGCGCGGTCGACGTCTTCGTCGATGGAGGATGCGGGTGACAGTTCGCCGGTCTCTTCATCGACGACGACGCGCCAGGCGCGTTGGAGGAAGCGGAAGAGGCCGACGGTGTCGCGTGTGTTCCAGGGCTTGGAGGCCTCGAGCGGGCCCATGTACATCTCGTAGAGGCGGAATGTGTCCGCGCCGAACTCGGCGATGACGTCGTCGGGGTTGACGACGTTCTTGAGGCTCTTGGACATCTTGGCGGTGATCTGGGCGACGGGCTCACCGGTCGCGGTCTCGATGAACGAGCCCTCGCTGGGCTCTTCGACCTGGTCGGTGGGGACGAGCGTCTTGTCCTTGCGCTGGAAAGCGAAGCTGGTGATCAGGCCCTGGTGGAAGAGCTTCTTGAACGGCTCGGGTGAGGAGACCTCGCCCAGGTCGAACAGGAGCTTGTGCCAGAACCTGGCGTAGAGGAGGTGGAGCACGGCGTGCTCGGCGCCGCCGATGTAGAGGTCGACTCCGTTGGCGCCGAGCCAGTAGTCCTCTGCGTCGGTGCCGACGAAGCGTGAGTCGTTCTTGGGGTCGCAGTAGCGCAGGTAGTACCAGCAGCTCCCGGCCCAGCCGGGCATGGTGTTGGTCTCGCGCATGACGGGCGTGTCCGGCGGGAGGACTCGCGAGCAGACGCCGGCCTCGCCGGCCGTGGTGCGCACCCAGTCGGTCGCCTTGCCGAGCAGCGGCTGGGGGTCGTCGGACTCGGCTGGCTGGTAGTCGGTGAGTTCGGGGAGCGTGACGGGCAGGGATTCCTCGCCGATCGGCCAGTGGCGACCGTCTTCGGTGTAGACGACGGGGAAGGGCTCGCCCCAGTAGCGCTGTCGGCTGAAGAGCCAGTCGCGGAGGCGGTAGTTGACCGTGCGGATGCCGTGGCCTTGTGCTTCGAGCCACTCGATGGTCTTTGCCTTTGCGTCGGCGACGCCGAGCCCGTCGAGTGAGACGTCGCTGTTGGACGAGTTCATGCCGACGCCGTCGCCCGCGTAGGCCTCGGCCTGGATGTCGTGCCCGTCGGGTGCGCTGATGACCTGGACGATGGGCAGGTTGAAGGTGCGCGCGAACGCGTGGTCGCGCTCGTCGTGCGCGGGCACGGCCATGATCGCGCCGTGCCCGTAGCCCATCAGGACGTAGTCGGCGACCCACACGGGGACGCGCTGGTCATTGGCCGGGTTGATCGCGTCGATGCCCAGCGCGACGCCGGTCTTGATCTTGGTCTCGGCCTGTCGGTCGACGTCGGACTTGTTGCGTGCCGTCTCGACGTAGGCGCGCACCTCGTCCGCGTTGGCGGGGGGTGTGCTGGAGGCCAGCACGCTCTCGACCAGCGGGTGCTCGGGCGCGACGACCATGTAGGACGCACCGAAGAGCGTGTCGGGGCGCGTCGTGTAGACCCGGAGCGTTTCCCAGCCACCGGGCTCGTCGGCGAGCTGGAAGTTGATCTCCGCGCCTTCGCTGCGTCCGATCCAGTTTGCCTGGAGGGTCTTGGTGGAGGTGGGCCAGTCGACGTCGGCGAGGTCTGCGAGGAGACGCTCGGCGTAGGCCGTGATCCGGAACATCCACTGCTTGAGCGGGCGTCGCGTGACGGGGTGGCTGCCGCGCTCGCTTCGCCCGTCGATGACCTCTTCGTTCGCCAGGACTGTGCCGAGCTTTGGGCACCAGTTGACGGTGACCTCGTCGAGGTATGCCAGGCGCTGGTTGTCGATGACCTCGCGCCGTTCGGGCTCGTCCAGTTCGTGCCAGCGCCGGGTGCCGACGGGCTCGGAGCCGAGCGCGCCGATGGAGGCGCCCTCGTGACCGATGTGGACGAGGTCGCCTTCCGGGCCGACGCGCAGATCCTCGCCCTCGAGCTCGTTGATGAGTTCGCCGATCGGGCGTGCCTTGTCCTGCCACGGGTCGTACCAGGCGTCGTAGGCCTTGAGCCAGATCCACTGCGTCCACTTGTAGTAGTCGGGGTCGATGGTCGCGAACTCGCGCGACCAGTCGTAGCAGAAGCCGAAGCGCTTGAGCTGACGCCTGAAGGTGTTGATCGCCTTGGTGGTGGTCTCCGCCGGGTGCACGCCGGTCTGGATCGCGTACTGCTCGGCGGGCAGGCCGAAGGCGTCCCAGCCCATGGGATGGAGGACGTTGTGCCCGGTCATGCGCATGTAGCGGCAGACGATGTCGGTGGCCGTGTATCCCTCGGGGTGGCCGACGTGCAGTCCGGCGCCGCTGGGGTAGGGGAACATGTCGAGGCAGTAGAACTTTGGCTTGGAGGCGTCGAAGGCGGCGTCGCCCGGGTTGGGCTGGATGAATGTGCCCTGCTCGTCCCAGTAGCTCTGCCACTTGGTTTCGATGGTGTCTGCGAGCGTGGGGCTGTATCGGAAGGCGGGGGTGGTTGATGCGGTGTCGGTGCTCATGGCTTGTCCTGGGCGTGTCCTGACGGGGGGCTTTCCTGCTGCGGTTCAAAACCGACGCGGCCCCGCTGCTGGTGCGCGGGGCCGTGGTGATATGAAGCGGAGTGGTGGTGGGTCGTTCTAGGCCTTGCGATCGTCCCCGCGCAGGGTGATCGCGCACCACCGGATGGCGGTGGTAAGTCGCGAGCCTGGGGTGACCTCGGGCGTTGCCATTGCGTCGAGTATAGGCGGGGACGCTACCACGCTGGATCTGGGTCGTACACGCGGCGGTTGACGACGTAGTCCAGCTCGTCGCCGCGGCTCGTGTGCATCAGCGCGTGGAACCGGTTCCCGCCCATCGCGCCGTTGTTGTCCTCGCCGTCGTAGCCCACGCTGTAGAGGAGGTAGCCCTGGCCGGGCGCTCGGTGAGCGACACGGTCCATCACGCGGTATCGCAACGGGCCCTCGTTGGGGTCGTAGGGGTCTGTGAAGGATGCGTCGGCATCTTCGAGCGTTTCGGGCAGGCGTCGGTGCTCGAGGCGGTAGCGCTCGATCCGGAGCAGCGCCTCGGTTGCCCTGCGATCCAGGGCCCCTCGTCGGTACGACATGTGGACGCTGGGAAGGACGATCATCGAGGCGGAGGCGAACTCGAAGCGAGGGTCTGTGTTCGAGCGCATGAACGCCTGGGCGTCGTCGAGGACGCGTTGGACGTCCTTGGGGCGGCCTTGTTCGATTGCGACCGCCAGGGCGTCGAACGTCGATTGGACCAGGCGGCGTTCTTCGTCGGTCGGTCTGGTTGGCGCGATGGCCGCGCTCAGCGGGCCCTCGGTGCGCATCGCGAAGCGGATCCGTGGTTCGTGGTAGTTTTCGAGTGCCGCGAGTGACCGGTCGATACGTTGTGCGCGGTGGACGGGTGCGGGTCTCGCGAGATCGACGCCCTCGACGTCATCGAGCGCGTCG
>JANQQG010000229.1 GCA_028285065.1 Phycisphaerales bacterium | reverse complement strand
GGACGCTGAGGCCGCCCTCAAGCACCACGGCGCGAGCGCGAAGCCCGCGGCCGCCGACGCGGCGCTCGTCGTTCTCGGACCTGACCGCTCCGACACGCTGATCTCGCAGCTCCTCAGCCAGCTCGATGAGCTCCTGGTGCCCGGCGTGCTGATCGCGCCAGGATCCGACGAGACGCTCGAGCGCCTCCAGTCCGGCTCCATCGTTGTCCTCTCCGACCGGGACAACCCGGCGAGCGCCAGCGCGATGCTCGCCGCCCTGAGCCAGCGACAGCAGGTCGTCCGTTTCCTCGAACGCTCGCTCGACCACACCCAGTCGTTCCAGGGCGAGGCGGCGGCCGAGATCAACAAGCTCCAAGAAGAACTGCTCCTGGCCGCCAAGGTCCAGCGCGACTTCCTTCCCAAGGACCTGCCCGGCGACGATCGCCTCGAGGCCGCGGTCCTCTTCCGCCCGGCCGGCTTCGTCTCCGGCGACATCTACGGTGTCGAGCGTCTCAGCGAGCGCTACGTCTCGTTCTTCCTCGCAGACGCGATGGGGCACGGCGTCCCCGCCGCGCTGATGACGCTCTTCATCTCCTGCTCGATCCCGCGCACGACCCACTCGCCCAATGCACAGGGCGTCGTCCAACCGGCCGAGGCACTGGCGAGGCTCAACCACGACCTCGCGACCAGCCAGGCCGGGCCCACGCGCTTCGTCACCGCGGTCTGCGGGCTCATCGACCTCGATGAATCGGTCGTGACGATCGCGAGCGGCGGGCACCCCCCACCGCTTCGGATCAGCCCGCGCTCGATCACCGCCGTGGACACCGGTGGGATGCTCCTGGGCGTCGACTCGAGCTTCCCGTACACGCAGACGTCCTTCAAGATGGCGCCCGACGAGACGCTGTTGATCCACTCGGACGGCCTGGATCACGTCGATGCCGACGGCCTCGAAGAACTCGGCGACGAGGCGCTGCCGATCGTCACCCAGGATCTTGACGGCCCGAGCAGCAACCAGCGCACCCTGCAACGCCTCGTCTCCGCACCCGGAGAGGGTGAACGCGCGCGCTCGATCGTCGAGCACCTCCAGGCGAAGCTCGACGGGCAGTGCGGCTCGCTGCACCTTGTCGACGACACGACGCTGCTGGCGTTCAGCCTGTCACCTGGTGTGCCGGCAGGCGCAGCGCCCGAGGCGGCCTCCGAAGCCGACGCCGCTTGAGCGTAAAGCTGCTACGCGTTCGCGCTCGCCCTTGATCGCAGCACACGATCGGACTCGAGTTCCCCGTCGCGAAGCCGGACGATCCGTTCGCAGCGTTCGCTGACGGAGTCGTCGTGGGTCACCATGACAATGGTCATGCCCTTGGCGTGCAGGTCCTCGAAGAGCGTCAGGATCGCCTCGCCGGTCGCCGAGTCGAGGTTGCCGGTTGGCTCGTCGGCCATGAGGACGACGGGCTCGTTGACGAGGGCGCGGGCGATGGCCGCTCGCTGCTGCTGGCCGCCGGAGAGCTGGTTCGGTCGGTGCCCCAGCCGGTCGGCGAGCCCGACGCGCGTGAGCGCCTCGATGGCGCGACGGCGTCGTTCGGCGCGGTTGACCTTCTGGTAGAACAGCGGGACCTCGACGTTCTCCTCGATCGTCAACTCGCCGATCAGGTTGAACGACTGGAAGACGAAGCCGATCTTGCGGCCTCGGTACCCGGAGAGCTGCTCGTCCGGCATCGTCGCGACGTTGGCGCCGTCGAGCAGGTAATCCCCGCTCGTCGGACGGTCGAGGCACCCGAGGATGTTCATCATGGTGCTCTTGCCGGAGCCCGATGCGCCCATGATGGCGACGTACTGGCCGGTCGGGATGACCAGGTCCATGGATCGGAGCGCCTCGACGAGGATCGAGCCATCCGGCTTGTAGTACGTCTTCGAGACCGCGCGCAGCTCCGCGATCGCCGGCGGTTGGACGCCAACAGCGGACTCGCTTGTCACATTCGGATCCGGATCAGGCGTCATCGGACCCTCCGGTACCGGCGCGATCGTCGGTGGTGGCGGCCGGCCGGAAGTCAGGCGCCCGTTTCGTCGAGCTGCACGCTGGTCAGCGCCGTCGCCGGATCGGGCGCGAGCTCGAAGAGCTTGTCCAAGCCCGTCGCGAGCAGGACCGACCAGACCTCGTCGGCGACGGAGGCGAGCAGCAAGCGCCGTCCCTTGGCCTTGATCAGCTTGCGGATCTGGAGCATCTGCGCCAGGTGCGAGCTGTTGAGGTGCTTGACGTTCTGGAAGTTGAGCACCACGTTCGGGGGCGCCTCTCCGGCGCTCTCGACGCGATCGAGAACAGCCGTCAGCTCATCGGCGAGCTGCGGCTGCTCGGGCAGGTCGGCCAGGACGATCGTGTCGGACCAGTCGGTGGGCATCGGACGAGCAGTCTACCAGGAGCCGGAGGATCGCGGTTCGATCAGCCTTCACCCGTGTCGGGGGTGGACTCCGAAGGCGCCTCGCCCTCTTCTTCCTGCTCGACGACCCGGCTGACGGCCACGACCTCATCCGCATCACGCAGCGAGACGACGCGGACGCCCTGAGCGCCACGCCCGTACTGGCTGATGGTGCCCGCGCCCATGCGGACGATCTGGCCCTTGACGCTCATGACGACCAGGTCGTCGCCCTTGAGGACACCGATGGCCGCGACAGGCGTGCCGTTGCGCGCCGAGAGCTTGATATCGACGCGTCCCTTGCCGCCGCGCGACTGGCTGCGCATCTTGCCCTCGGTTGGCTGGACGCGGTACTCGTCGACGGGCGTCCGCTTGCCGTAGCCCTTGTCGGTGACGGTCAGGAGGCAGAGCTCGTCGTTGATGGCCTCCTCGCAGGTCATCAGGTCGTCGTCGGCGTCGCGCGTCATGGGGACGCGGATCGCGCCGATGACGCGCCCGCCCTCGCCGAGCTCGACGCCCTTGACGCCCGCGGCCGTGCGACCCATAAGGCGCACGTCCTGCTCGTTGAATCGGATGGCCATGCCCGCGTTGGTCGCCAGGAGGACGTCGTCGTCCCCGCCGGTCTGGATCACGTCGAAGAGCTCGTCGCCATCCTTGAGGCCGACGGCGATCAGCCCGCCCTTGTGGACGTTGCGGTAGTCCTTCAGGGCCGTGCGCTTGACGATGCCGGCGCGGCTGACGAACGTGAGGAAGTTGCTCCCTTCCTCGAAGTTCTTGACGTTGAGGAACGCGTACGCCTTCTCGCCCGAGCGCATCTCGATGAGGTTCGCCATCGAACGCCCGCGGCTGGTGCGCGGGAGCTCCGGCAGCTCGTAGACCTTGATCTTGAAGACGCGCCCGAGGTTCGTGAAGCAGAGCAGATCGTCGTGCGTGTTGGCGACGAAGAGGTGGCTGACCACGTCCTCGTCCTTCGTCGTACCGCCGATGATGCCCTTGCCGCCACGACCCTGCTTGCGGTACGTGTCGATGGCGACTCGCTTGGCGTAGCCCTCGCGGGTGATGGTGACGGCCATGTCCTCTTCGGTGATCAGCTCGGCGATGGTGATGTCGCCAGCGCCCTCCTGGATATCCGTGCGCCGGTCACCGACCCTGCCGGCAAACCGGGCCCGAAGCTCCTCGCAGTCCTCACGGATCATCGCGATGACGCGTGAACGATCGGCGAGGATCGCCTCGTAGTCCTCGATCTTGTCGACGACCTGGCGGTACTCGTCGGTCAGGCGCTCGATCTCCAGCCCGGTCAGCTGGATCAGGCGCATGTTCCCGATCGTCTCGGCCTGGACGCGCGTCAGCGAGACGCCGCCGTGCGGCTCGAAGCGGTCGAGGTGCGTGCGCAGGCGGTCCGGGATCATCGAGGCGAACTGGTGGTCCGCGGGGATGCGGAACCGCTTGGCCATCAGCTTCTCGATCGCCTCGGCACGGGTGCGGCTCGAGCGGATCAGGCGGATGACCTCGTCGATGTCGCACACCGCGTAGATCATGCCCTCGAGCACGTGGGCGCGCTTCTTCGCCTCGCGGAGCAGGTGGGCCGTCCGGCGACGGATCACCTCGACGCGGTGCTCGACCCAGAAGTTGATCAGCTCGCGGATCGTCAGCGTGCGCGGCTGGCGGTTGACCAGCGCGATGTTGTGGATGCTGAACGTCTGCTGCAGCGGCGTGAACTGGTAGAGCTGGTTCTCGACCACGGCCGGATCGGCGCCGCGCTTGAGCTCGATGACGATGCGGCTCTGCGCCTCGCGACCGGACTCGTTGCGCACGTCCGCGACGTCCTTGATCCGCTCGTCCTTGACCGCATCGACGATCCGCTCCATGAGGGTCGTCTGGTTGAGGTTGTAGGGGATCGAGTCGATGACGACCGCGTCGCGCGAGCCGGAGCCGCTGGAGGCCTCGACGTGCACGGTGCCGCGCACCGTAACCTTCCCGCGTCCGGTAGTGTATGCG
>JANQQG010000200.1 GCA_028285065.1 Phycisphaerales bacterium | reverse complement strand
GGGATGCTACCGCCCGCCCTACCCTCCGTCGCACATGACAGCCCCATCTCCACTCAACGACCTGCTTGCCAGCCGCGGCGCGGCGTTCAGCCCGTATGGCCCTCCGGAGCGTCCGATCGAGGTCGCGATGGGTCTGGACCCGGTCCAGATGGAGTACGCGGCGATCCGCAAGGGCGTGGCGCTGCTCGACTTGCCCCAGCGGGGCGTGATCGAGGTCCGCGGGGGTGACCGCTTCGAGTTCCTCGGGCGGATGGTCACACAGAACATGGAGTCCTTCGAGCCGGGCACGGCACGTCGTTCGTTCTGGCTCAACCGCAAGGGCAGGATCGAAGCTGACATGCGCCTGGTTGCGCTGCACGACCGACTGGTGGTCGATGTCGATGCGCATGCCGCGGCGTCGAGCGTTGAGCAACTCGGCTCGTTCATCTTCACGGAAGATGTTGAGCTCGTTGATCGCTCGGGCGAGGTGCATCGCATGGCGCTGCATGGGCCGGGCGCGCCGGGGACACTCGCCGCGTTGTGCGACGGGGACGATGCCGAGCGCGTGCGCACACTCGATGTCGATCGTGCGCTCGAGGTCACGCTGGCCGGAGCAGCTTGTGTTGTCGAGCGGTCGGATCTGTGCGGGAGCGTGGGGCTGGAGTTGTTCGTGCCTGTTGATCAGGCCGAGGCGATCGCGCGGCTGATCCTGCCGCCCGAGCCGGAAGATGGTGCGGAGGACGCGCCCAAGGGTGTGCGCGCAATCGGGTGGCACGCGTTCAACGCCGCCCGAATCGAGGCGGGGCAGCCGATGTTCATGGTGGACTTCGGCCCGGACTCGCTGCCGGCGGAGACGTCGCTGCTGGACTCGCGCGTGAGCTTCACGAAGGGGTGCTACCTCGGGCAGGAGGTGGTCGCGCGCATGAATGCGCTCGGGCACCCGAAGCGCGTGCTGGTGGGCGTGCGCATCGGGGCGGATGGTGACGCAACCGAGGCTCGCACTGGTGATGTGCTTCGCGCCGGGGCCGAGGGCGACGCGACGGAGGTCGGGGGGATCACGAGCAGCGTGATCAGCCCGCTCTTGGGCGGGGCCGCGGTGGGGTTTGCGATGGTCAAGTGGGGCTCGCACGAGCCGGGCACGAAGCTGTGGCTGCACCCGATGGGCGCGAAGCCGGTGGCCTGCGAGGTTCAGGACTCGCTTGCGTTCGTCAGTCCCGACGGTTCGCGCACGTAGAACAACTCGAGGTCGTCCACGACTCGGCGCACGCGCCCGAGGCGGAAGCCCGTCGCGTCGGCCAATCGCGGGGCCTGGCCCCCCACCCCCCCAACCCCCCCGACCCGCCCCACTGCCGCCGGCAGGGCCTCCGGATCGGCGAGGAGCATCGGTGCGACGTAGACGAGGAGCGCGTCGACGAGTCCTGCGTCGAGCAGTGCGCCGTGCAGGCGGGGGCCGCCTTCGACCATGACGTTGGTCACGTTGAAGTGGGAGCGGAGCTCGCGGAGGGCCAGGGCGAGGTGTGGGTGGCCGTTCGGGTCGGCGGGGACGCGGAGGACGGTCGCGCCGCGTTCGCTGAGTTCGGCGTCGCGAACGGGCGCGTCTGGTGTGGTGACGACGCAGACGGGGTGACCCGATTCGAGTAGCGCTGCATCGATCGGGGTCTTCAGTCCCGGATCGATGACGACGGGGAATGCGCGTCGTCTCGCGCGCACGCCTCGGGCGGTCAGGCGAGGGTTGTCGGCCAGGACGGTTCCGATGCCGACC
Organism: Phycisphaerales bacterium; assembly: GCA_028285065.1. Classification (GTDB taxonomy): domain Bacteria; phylum Planctomycetota; class Phycisphaerae; order Phycisphaerales; family UBA1924; genus JANQQG01. The sequence goes on along the minus strand of JANQQG010000200.1, from coordinate 16,174 downwards.
ATGATGGCGTCGAGGCGTCCGCGCCAGGCGTGGACACGCCGGCGCGAGGCTTCGTTCGAGATCCACTGGGACTCGCCCGTGCGCGTGGCGCTGCGCCCGTCGAGTGTCTGGGCCCACTTGGAGATCACGAATGGACGACCATGGACGGCGTCGAGTTCGAACGCGTGACCGAGCAAGCCGGCGAGGCGCGCTCGCGCAGCGTCGACGAATCGCACGACGATGCCCGCGTTGCGGAGCACCGAGGCGCCGCCGCCCGAGAGTTCGCCGGGGTCGCGGCATGCGATGACGACCTCGCCCACGCCCGAATCGAGGATTGCTTGTGTGCATGGCGGCTGCTTGCCGGTGTGCGAGCAGGGTTCGAGCGTGACGTACATGGTGGAGCCGCGCACGTCGTGGGCGTGCCTCCGCGCACAAGCGAGGGCCTCGCGCTCTGCGTGGAGGTCGGCGTAGATCCGGTGGTGGCCGATGCCGAGGATCTCGTCCGGGCGTGAATCGGCGTGGTGACGGACGATGACGCAGCCGACCATTGGGTTGGGCGAGGCGTTGCCGAACGCGCGCACGGCGTGGCGGGCGGCCATGTCGAGGTACTTGAGGTCGCGAGCGTGGTTCACGCCAAGAGGCTATCGGCGTCGGACGAGCGAGTCCCGGTCCACGCCGGCGAGGACCTCTGCCGCATCGACGAGCCAGCGCCGGGCGTCGGTGGTGTAGCCGGCGGTGGGCTTGAGGCCCGGGAGCTTGGCCTCCCAGTAGCGGTTGAAGCGTCGCATGAGCAGCTCGCGGCAGAGCTTGGCCGTCATCGATGCGAGCGCGACGGGCAGATGGTCGGCGTCGGCCTCGGGGGCGAAGAGGAGCTCGACGCGGCGCGCGCAGCCCAGACGGTAGCGGCACCGCTCGGCGGACTCGCCGATCGTCTCGACGCTCATCTCGAGTTGGCCCGCCAGGCGCTCGGCGTAGCGGACCCTTCCGCCCTGGCGGTCGCAGACGATCAGGATCGGGTCTGTGGAGTCCGGCTCAAGGGCGATCGCGCGACGGAGCAGTCTGCCGATGAGCGCTTCGGTGGCTGCGGCCTTGGAGGCCTCGCGCTCGACGACGTCGTTGAAGTCTCGTTCGAACATGGCCTCGCAGGTCATGAGCAGCGGCGTGATCTGTGCGCGCATCAGTTCGCGCATGACCTGGTTCGAAGCGATGGCGATCTCGCCGGGTGTGAGCGCGTTCGGGATTGCGTTCGAGGTCCCGCCGTACCAGGCTCGCCCCGGGTCGTCGGGGCTTCGGTGGATGCCGAGGCGGGCGAGGAGCGCGTCGTCGGTCGCGGGTAGGTCCTGGTTGATGGTGCGGAGGAAGGTGAGGACGCCGCGCTCGAGGTGGATGAGCGGGTCGACCTTGCCGGAGTTCGAGAGCTTGAGCTTCTTGGAGTCGTCCACGCCGACGCGTCGTCGCTTGTCGTTGCCGGAGCGGCAGACGGCGCCCTTGAGTCGTCTCCACAGGTCGAGCTCCGGGTGGTCGAACTCGTCGGTCGTTGGGTCGTTGAGGCGGAAGGCGGTCGCGCCCACACAGAGCGGCCCGAGCATGGGGCCGTAACCGGCTTCGTCGATGCCGACGATGATGGTGGGCACGGGATGGAGTCCGCCGGAAGAGGTGGGTTGGGTGGAGGTGAGGGGTCGAGTCTAGTGAGCCGGTGGGGGCGGGCCCAAAACGACAAACGCGGCCCTGTTGGGCCGCGTCTGGGTGGTGGGAAGTGCGGGTGAGAGGATTCGAACCTCCACGGGGTTTTACCCCCACTAGGACCTGAACCTAGCGCGTCTGCCAGTTCCGCCACACCCGCGAGGTGGAGCCGGAGAGGATAGCGCTGGGTGGGGTTGGCGGCAAGATGGCAGCACCGAAGGAGGTGCCCGTCCGTAGGACCGCGTGCTCCGCCGGACGTGGGCCGCTCGCGACCTTGGAGGTCCCGCCAACACATAAGCTCCAGGCTGATGGAGTACCTGCTCACAGACTGGCGTGCCGCGGCGGACGAGGGAAGGGAGCCGGACCTGCCCGAGGCGTGGGGCTTCCTCGTGTTGTTCGATCTCGAAGACAACTGCCTCGTGCAGACGCGCGAACGGGTCCCGGATGATCACCCGCGGCGCGTTCCGCTCGCGCTGCACACGCTCATCGATGCCGCGAAGGGATACCCGCCCGCGCTGGCTCGTGCCAAGCACCGCATTTGCAAGCGGGGGCCTGGGCTGCCGACCCGGTTGGACGCCGCGACGATCGCGATGGCGCTGCGTGAGGAGCTCGATCGGCAACCGACCGATCGCGCGGTGCTGGCCAAGTCAGGCGTTGATGAAGTCGGCTATCGCTGCGGGGGCGAGTATGTGTGGATCCTCGGGATGTCGTCGGATGGCGAGCGGGTCTCGTGGGTGGCCGATGACTTCCACGTGTACACGGACCTCGCATCCGGCTTCGAGCTGACGGAGGTACACCTGGCACGACTCCACGCCGACACGGCGTGATCATGAAAAAGCGCGGGCCTTGCGACCCGCGCCTCTGGTGTTGCTCGTGTTGTCGCTCGAAGTGCGCTACTTGGCCGCGACGGGCTCGGGGGCTTCTTCGGGGGTCTCGGCCTCGGCGGCGTCGTTCGGCTGGGCGACCTGGGGGGCTCGCTTGGCGAGGACCTGGGTGCGGATCTCCTCGACGAGGTCGGGGTTCTCCTTCAGGAACTTCTTGACGTTCTCGCGGCCTTGGCCGAGGCGGACGTCGCCGTAGTTGAACCAGGCGCCGGACTTCTGGACGACGTTCTCTTCGACGCCGAGGTCGAGCAGGTCGCCGGTCCAGCTGATGCCCTCGTTGAACATGATGTCGAACTCGGCCTGGCGGAAGGGCGGGGCGACCTTGTTCTTGACGACGCGCGAGCGGACGCGGTTGCCGACGGCCGTGTCGCCCTCCTTGATCGATCCGGTGCGCCGGATGTCGATGCGGACGGAGGAGTAGAACTTGAGTGCGCGCCCGCCGGGGGTTGTCTCGGGCGAGCCGAACATGACGCCGATCTTCTCGCGGATCTGGTTGATGAAGATGACGCTGACGTTGGAGCGTGCGATGACGCCGGTGAGCTTGCGCATGGCCTGGCTCATCAAGCGCGCCTGGAGGCCGACGGAGGCGTCGCCCATCTCGCCCTCGATCTCGGCGCGGGGGATGAGTGCCGCGACGGAGTCGACGACGATGACGTCGACGGCGTTCGAGCGGACGAGCAGTTCGCAGATCTCGAGGGCCTGCTCGCCGGTGTCGGGCTGTGAGACGAGCAGGTCGTCGATGTTGACGCCGATGCGGCGTGCCCACGTGGGGTCGAGCGCGTGCTCGGCGTCGATGAAGGCCGCGACGCCGCCCTGCTTCTGCGCGTTCGCGACGACGGAGAGCGCGAGTGTGGTCTTACCGGAGGACTCCGGGCCGAAGATCTCGATGATCCGTCCGCGGGGGATGCCCTTGCCGCCGAGCGCGAGGTCGAGGCTGAGCGCGCCGGTGGAGATGCCCGGGATTGCGAGGTATGCGGACTCGTCGAGCTTCATGATCGAGCCCTTGCCGAAGGCGCGCTCGATCTGTCCCAGAGCTCTGTCGAGCGCCTGGGCTTTCTCTTTGGTCTCGAGTGATCCGTTTGGCCCCGATCCGCCCTTGATGGTGGATGCCCCGCCCTTGACCGCTCCTGAGGAGTTCTTGCGCGCCATGGAAGCGCTCCTTTTTGTGCCACACGCCCCGATCTTCGATCGCAAGGCGTGCCGTTGCCGACGCGGAATGCGGTCGGGACCTCCAATGTCCCGTCCGCCCGGGGGCGGCGTCGGTCGCGAGCCCGGCAAGCGAGGGCAAGATAGCGGGCGTGGGGATGGGTGTCAAGTCGATGTTCGGGCCCAAACAGAACGCTCACCACAGAGGCGCAGAGGACACAGAGAGGAGCCCAGGGAGGCGGGGAGAGGGGATTTCAGACCGCGGCGGGCACGGAGAGACGCGGAGGGAGGCTGCGGGGATGGGGATTGGGTCGGGGCCGCTGCTAGGCTTGGCTCCCCCCACTGCCGCCCGCACCTTTGCTGCATGCGTTGAGGAGCGCCTTGGAAATGGCTGAGATGTCGATTGATCCGATCCGTGAGCTCGTCGAGGAGGTCCGCGCGTCCGAGGCGCAGATCCGCAAGGGCGGGGGCGACAAGGCCATCGAGCGCCAACACGCCAAGGGACGCCTGACGGCGCGCGAGCGCGTGGAGTTGCTCGTCGACGACATGAGCGCGTTCACGGAGCTTGGGCTGTGGGCGGCGCACGGGATGTACGCGGAGCACGGCGGCGCGCCGGGCGCGGGTGTTGTCACGGGCGTCGGGCCCGTCGAGGATCGGCTCTGCATGATCATCGCGAACGACGCGACGGTGAAGGCGGGCGCGTTCTTCCCGATGACGTGCAAGAAGATCATCCGCGCGCAGCACGTGGCGCGGATGGCGCGGATGCCGCTGCTGTACCTGGTGGATTCGGCGGGCGTGTTCCTTCCCTTGCAGGAGGACGTGTTCCCGGACACGGACGACTTCGGTCGGATCTTCTACTTGAATGCCGTGCTGAGCGCGGAGGGGATCCCGCAGCTCGCGTCGATCATGGGGTTCTGCGTTGCTGGCGGCGGGTACCTGCCGGTCTTGTGCGACAACCTGATCATGACGGAGGGGTCCGGGCTGTACCTGGCGGGCCCGGCGCTGGTGAAGGCCGCGATCGGGCAGGAGGTCAGCGACGAGGAGCTCGGCGGCGCGTCGATGCACGCGGAGATTTCGGGGACGATCGACTTCAAGGAGCCGGACGATCGGCACGCGATCGCGCGGCTGCGCTCGTTGGTCGGGGCGATCCGGACACCGACGCCGCGGGCGCTTGGAGCGGGGACGTCCGGCGCGTCGGACGCCGATCGTGTGTACGAGGTCTTCAGCGACAAGCCGGGATCGCAGTACGAGATGCACGAGCTGATCGGGTGCATCGTCGATGAGCGGGAGGGCGGGGGCCCCCACTTCGACGAGTACAAGAACGACTACGGGCGTTCGATGGTCTGCGGGTATGCGCACATCGGCGGGCACGCGTGCGGGATCGTCGCGAATGAGCGCCGCATGACCGAGCGGAAGATGCCGGGCGGGAAGGCCGGGCCGAGCCGCTCGATCAACATGCCTGCGGTGATCTACGACGACGCGGCTGACAAGGCGGCGCGGTTCATCATGGACTGCAACCAGAAGCACATCCCGATCCTGTTCTTGCACGACACGAACGGGTTCATGGTCGGGCGCGATTCAGAGCAGGCGGGGATCATCCGTGCGGGGGCGAAGCTGGTGAACGCGGTGAGCAACTCTGTGGTTCCGAAGATCTCGGTGATCCTCGGGGGGAGCTACGGGGCGGGCCACTACGCGATGTGCGGGCGTGCGTTCGAGCCGTTCGTGACGCTGGCGTGGCCGAACGCGAAGTACGCCGTGATGGGCGCAAACCAGGCGACGGGGACGCTCGCGATGATCGAGGAGCGTGCGCGTCAGCGCAGGGGCGAGGAGATCGACGAAGCGACGCACAAGGAGATCCTCGCGGGCGTGCACGCGAGCTACACCGAGCAGGCGGACGTGCGACACGGGGCGGCGAGGGGTTGGGTCGACCGGATCATCGAGCCGCACCGGACACGCGATGAGGTGATCGCGGCGTTGGACATGACGACGAACTGGGACCGCTCGCGTCCGTTCAAGACGGGCGTGCTGCAGACCTAGGAAAGCGGCCTCGGGATGGCGTCCGATAAGGACGCGCCTGCTGTCGCGTCAGGCATCCGAAGAAGACCCGAATCACCGTTGGGAATCGGTGCTGACGGGCTGGGATCGGGGTTGGGCTTGTTCATCACGGACGCCACATGCCCGCATTCGGGTGTTGCCCTTTATATTTGAACAACCGCGTCTACGTGGCCATGACGCCGCGCCGTCGGATCACGGTGTGTTGGTTCGTTCGATGTGCACCGCTCATGCGGAAAGGGCTTTGTTGTGCTGCGTAAATCTGTGAGTCCGCTGTGTGTTGGAGTTGTTGGCGCGATGCTGGGCGCGGGTGTTGCGTCCGCACAGGTGACGCCGATCGGTCCCGAGTTCCGCGTGAATGTCGAGACGACCGACGACCAGCAGGATCCGCGTGTCGCCGTCGATGACTTCGGCAACTGCGTGGTCGTGTGGGAGAGCTTCCGTCAGGACGGCTCGAACGAGGGTGTGTACATGCGCATCTTCGGGTCGGACGGGGTGCCCGTCACCGGCGATGTGCTCGTCCCGAGCTACACGCAGGGTCGCCAGGAGGACCCGGCGGTCGCCGTGAGCCCGGACGGCAAGATCATCGTCGTCTGGGAAGGCCAGGGTGATGACGGTGACCAGTTCGAGTTCAACGGGATCTGGGGGCGTCGCTTCGACATGTCGGGCAACGCGCTCGACGCGACCCAGATCCGCTGCAACACGACCTCCAGCGGGATCCAGCGGAATCCTGACGTGAGCATTGCGGACGACGGCAAGTTCGTCGTCGGCTGGGATGGTGAGGGGAACGACGGCCAGATCGTCGGCGTCTACTTCCAGCGCTTCCTCGCCGATGGATCCAAGGCGGGCACCGAGACGCCCGGCAACGCGACCACCGCCGGCGCTCAGGGCAACGCGGCCGTCAAGCTGCGCAACAACGGCGACGTCGTTGTGACGTGGAACGGCAACGGCCCGGGCGACAGCAACGGTGTCTTCTTCCAGCGATTCGACAATACCGACACCGCCGTCGGGCCCGAGACGCTGGTCAACGAGGCATCGCTCGTCTCCGAGCGCAACCCGTCCATCGGCTGCGATGGCGACGGCAACTTCGTCATCGCGTGGGACGAGGGCACCGGCCCCGGCTTCGTCCGCGGCGTGTTCAAGCGGCGCTACAACGCCGACGGCACCCCGCGTGGGTCCTCCCAGCTCGTCAACACCTTCGTCGACGGCGAGCAGGACGACGCCAATATCAGCGTCCGCGTCGACGCGGCCGGCAACTACGTGATCGTCTGGGAGTCCGACGAGCAGGACGGTGATGACAACGGCGTGTACGCCCAGCGCTACGCGGCCAACGGTTTCCCGATGGGTGACGAGTTCCCCGTCAACACCGAGACGGACGACCACCAGGATGACCCGGACGTCGCGATCGACTCCGCGGGCAACTTCATCGTGGTCTGGGAGAGCTCGCGTCAGGACGGCTCCAAGGACGGCGTGTACGCCCAGCGGTTCCAGTCGCGTATCCGTCTCGTCGGCACCTGCCAGTGCTTCTGGGACAACGGCGAGTGGGACGGTGATGGTCAGGCGTCCGTCATCGGCGGCGTGATCATCGACGGCGGCGCTCAGGTCGCGGACGACTTCTACCTGCCCAACGGCAAGTACTACCGCCTCGACTCCGTCAACGCCCTGATGCTCACCAACGACGACACCCCCGAGGCTGTCCTCGAGATCTACTCCGACTGCAACGGCAAGCCCGATCGCCTGATCGAGAGCTTCGAGCTCTCGAGCTGGCAGGACACCGGCCTGTCCGGTCGCGACGAGACCGCACTGATCGAGATGCAGTTCGACACGTCCGAGGGCTGCTGGCTCGAGGGCGGTCAGATGTACTGGGTCAGCGTCTACGGCGTCGGCCGGGATGGGTGGGAGGTCTACTACTTCGCCACCGCCGGTGAGGACACCGTCCAGGGCGTCGAGGCTCAGTTCCTGCTGCCCAAGGAGGGCTACGTCGACTGGACGCCGATCAAGGAGACCAACGTCGGCAAGAGCGACGTGGCCTTCAGCGTCTGCGTCACCGAGTGCGACATCGTCGCCGACAACGGTGAGTTCGACCCGACGTACGACCTTCCCGTCGAGATCAACCAGGCGCGCGTCAACTACCGTGCGGCCGACAACTTCAGCCTGCCCCCCTGCACGACGTGGCACGTGGACATGGTCCAGGTGTGCGTGCTGACCAACTGCGATCTGGCGACGCTGAAGCTCGACATCTACGAGACCGACCCGGTCACGTGCATGCCGTACCTGACGCCGATCGCGTCGTACTCGGGTGCCGACAAGGCGATCCCGCTGGGGATCAGCCTCAACAGCGTCGAGGTCGTCCCGATGACGGTGGATGCGTTCCTGGTGCAGTTCCAGAACCTGGAGCTCGACCTTCCCGGCGGTCAGACCTACTGGGTCGGCGTTGGCGCCGAGGGCACGGGCAGCCTGCGTGACCGTTCGTTCGTGTGCTTCAGCTTCGACTGCAACAAGGACTCGTCCTGCCAGGTGAAGATCTCGCCCGCGAAGTTCCTCAAGCCCTCGACGGGCGCGTGGGAGAGCTTCAACTCCTTCCTCAACGAAGAGAAGGATCGTGAGCTGGTCTTCACGGTCTGCGCTCGTCCCGAGCGTGGCTGGTTCCGCGACGGTGACCCGATGCGTGACATCGGTCGCGCGATCGCGGGCGCCCCGGATGAGGACGTCATGGAGTCCAAGGACGAGATCACGGCCGACGTCAACGGCGACGGCGTGATCAACGACACGGACTTCTTCGCCTTCACCCAGGCGTTCTTCGGGGCCACGGGCGTCACCAACGAGCAGCTCCGCCCCGAGGTGCCCCAGCAGGAGCCCACCGGGCGTCGGCCGGTGAGCCGTGCGACTTCGAAGGGCTCGGGCGAGGATCCCGAGGTCGGGCGCTGATCGCAGCGGACCCGTTCAACTGATCTGTCCTCAGGGGCCGGAGCCGTTCGCTCCGGCCCCTTTCTCTTTCTACGCTGGCGTCGATGGCATCGCCCGACAGGATCCCGGTGCTCCGGCTCGAGCGCGTGGACTCGACGAACACGCATGCGCGCAGGCTGCTCGAGTCGGACCCGGCGCACGGCCCCCTCGTCATCGTCGCGGCGGAGCAGACGGAGGGACGCGGACGCCTCGGGCGAGCATGGGCCAGCCCGCGCGGCGGGCTGTGGTGCACGCTCTTGATGCCCCTCGCGCGTGAAGCCGGCGCGGATCCGGGCGACCTTGGTGCACGCCTCGGCGAAGCGTGCCTGCAAGCCGTGCGGCAGGTGCTCGCCCCGAGCGGCGTTGACCCGTCGCGGGCCCGCCTCAAGCCGCCCAATGACATCCTCGTGCAGACGCCGGAGGGCGAGCGCAAGGTGCTGGGGATCCTCACGGAGATCGTCGGCGCGAAGTCCCAGCGCCACTTGATCGTCGGCGTGGGTGTCAACGCGCGCGTGGACGAGGCGGATCTTCCTGCGGAGTTGCGTGCGATCGCGGGGTCGCTGTCGCGGATCGCCGGGCGTGATATTGAGCCGCGGGAGGTCCTGGGCGCGCTGCTCCCGACGCTGCTCGAGGCGATCGGTCCGGTTGCTGGGGAGACGCGATGAGTGACGGCTCGATCGGAGAGGCCGCGGCGCTGCTCGCCGATGCCCGGCGTGTGGTGGTGTTCACGGGCTCGGGGGTCTCGGCCGAGTCGGGCGTTCCGACGTTCCGCGACGCGATGACGGGGCTGTGGGAGAAGTACGAGCCGCAGGCGCTCGCGACTCCGCAGGCGTTCGACGCGGATCCGGAGTTGGTCAGCCGCTGGTACGACGAGCGTCGGTGCGCCGCCATGGTGTGCGAGCCGAACGACGCCCACGTCGCGATCACCGAGCTTCAGCGCACAATCGAGGAGCGTGCGGGGCGGTGCACGCTGGTGACGCAGAACGTGGACGGGCTGCACGAACGCGCCGGGGCGAGCGGCGTGATCGAGTTGCACGGCTCGCTGTTCCGTTGGCGGGGCCGGCGAAGCGGACGCGTGCTCGAACCCGATGAGATACCGATGCCGTTCGAGTCCTATCCCCCCCGGGACGAGTCGGGGGATCTGCTGCGGCCGGGTGTGGTGTGGTTCGGTGAGTCGCTCCCGCGGGAGGCGTTCGAGGCGGCCGACGAGGCGTCGTCGTCGTGCGACGTGTTCCTGTCGATCGGGACGAGCGCGGTGGTCTACCCGGCCGCGGGGTTGATCGAACTGGCGTCATCTTGCGGCGCGTCGGTGATCGAGGTGAACCCAAACGAAACGCCGGCGACACCGCTGGCTCGTGTGAGCCTCCGCGGTCGCGCCGGCGCTGTGGTTCCTGAGATTGTCAGGCTCGCCTTCGCCTCAGGTGACTGAGGGTCGGGCGGGGAGGATCAGACCATGTCCTTGAGGGCCTTCATCGGCCGGACCTTGACGACGTTGCGGGCGGGCTTGGCCTTGAAGATGGTGGGCTCACCGGTGAAGGGGTTGATGCCCTTGCGCGCCTTGGTGGCGGGCTTGCGCTGAACAACGACCTTCATCATGCCGGCGATGTTGCAGACGCCGGGGCCGCGCTTGGAGAGGTCGGTGGCAATGATGCCGCCCATTGCCTCGAAGACGGAGGCGACCTCCTTCTTGGAGAGCTCGGTCTGCTCGGCGATGATGCCGAAGATCTCGCTCTTGGTGCGGGGCTTGCTGGCGGCGGCGATGCGCTTGGGGCGAGCCGGGGCCTTCTTGGCGGTGGTCCGCCGTGCGGCGGGCTTGCGGGCGGTGGTCTTCTTGCGGGCGGGGGCCTTGCGGGCGCTGGTCTTGCGTGCCGGGGCCTTCTTGCGGGTCGTCTTCTTGGCCATCATCCATCTCCTGTGGGGCCCTCTTGGGGGTGCCCCTTCGTGGGAATGCTGTGTGGCTTTCGGTTCGCCACCACAACGCAGCCGGCCCTCCGGTGGGCCGTAGACGCCGTGATTTTCGGACGTTTGCCCGTCAAGTCATCATCTATTTGTCAAAAAACCCTGTATTTCTCGGGTGATTTGGGTCCGAGCCCCCGCGAACCCCTGGAAAACTAGGCGTTCATGGCCCCGATCAGAGCCCGCAGATGGTCCCTGATGCCCTCGTGGCCGCGATCCATCGGCACGCCAAGACAGGATCGAACGGCGTCGCACGAGAACGTGTTCTTGGGCGCAGCGGGCGAGGAGAAGTCGATTTCCGCCTCGATTCCAAGCAGATCCGACGCCAGCTGCGCCCAATCCGCCCACCTCGCGTAGCACTCGGCCATGTTGAAGGGGCGTCCCGCGGCATCGGGACGCTCGAGTGCCGCCACGCTGGCTTCGGCGACGTCGCGAACATGGACGAACTTGCCCCCTCCAGCCCGGGTGAACCGAGCGCTCTTGCGGAGGCGTTCGATGATGGGGTGCCCGATCGAGCGTTCGAGCTTGGGATCCAGGCCGTAGACGCCTGCGGGGCGGATGGCGGCGACGTGGCGCTGGCTGGCGGCCCAGTCTGCCCAGAGGTGGGCCTCGACGGCGGCCTTGGCAGCGCCGTACAGGCCTCCGGGGCGGAGTGGGTGCTCCTCGTCGATCAGGCCCTCCCACCGGGGGCTCATGTCGTGGTGGACGGCGATCGAGGACATGTAGACGAACGGGCGGGGCGCCGAGCGCGTGAGCAACTCGATGCTGGCGCTGAGGTTGGCATCGAGGTGGCGGGCCAGGTCTCCGCTCTTGAGGGCGTCCCAGTCGAAGGCGTTGTGGATGACACCATCCACGCCGTCGAGGAGTTCGTCCCAACGCGCGCGGTCGGCCTGATCGCCGACGACGAACCGCTCGACGAGCCCCTCGATGTGGTCACGGCGCGAGGTCGTACGGACCAACCCGACGACGGTGTGGCCGCGCTCGACGAGCACGCGGGCGAGCTCGGCACCGATGAACCCTGAGACGCCTGTGATCGCGACGCGCATCAGGGCGCCTGGTCCGGCAGGAGGGAGCCGTCGCGGGCCCGACGCATCACGCCGAGGACCGACCCGTCCTCGTCGCGTTCGATCTCGACGCGGACGGCGCCGTCGCGTGGCTGGCGGAGCAGGCCGAGGCGCGGGCGTCCCTTGTCGTCGAGGAGCCAGGCCTCGACGAGGCATCCGTCCCAATCGACGACGTCGACGCGGTGCGGGCGGTCGAGGTGGGTGACCAGACGCCGGTGGGCGCCGTCGGCCTCGACGGCCCCGATTGGATCCGGGGAGAGCGGGTCGAAGGCCGGGGCGGGCGCCCCGAGGGGCTCACTCTCAAGCCAGTCGAACATCCCATCGGTCGGCGGGGTGACGAGGACGGGGATGAGCAGTTCTTCGCCATCGCGCGTCACGCGGAGCTCGATCCGGGTGTCCCATCGCTGGTCGCGGAGGAGGTAGGTCGCCTCGGCGGCATCGCGCGGGCGGCGCTGGTCGATCGTGAGGAGGACATCGCCGGCCTGGATGCCGGCACGCTTGCCGATGGAGCCGGCCCGGGTGACCTCGATGGCCCCGTCGTCGCTGTCCTTGACGCGGATGCCGAGGTTGGGGATGGACTCGGCGCCGCCGTCCTCGGCGAGGACGTAGGTGAAATCAGCGAAGGCGAGCGAGAAGGCTGCCCGTTGCTCGGGCTCGACGCCCGGGTGCATCGGGGCGTCGGGATCGGGCGGATCGGCGAAGACGGGCATGACCGTGCGCACGCGCAGGTCGGGGCGGGGGGAGAGGAGGACCTCGGGGATGCCGAGCCCGTGCCCGGCGTGCCCCCCGCCGACGATGAGGACGACGCGGTGGACTCCGGGCTTGTCGAGGAGGCGCAGGACGCTCGTGGACATTGCGCGGTCCCAGGCCTCCTGCCCGCGCGACATCATGGCGACCATCGGGCTTGCGCCCGCGGCCCCGCCGATCATGCGCGCGAAGACGTAGGAGGTCTTGTCGGAGTGCCCGCCCTCCGGGCCGAAGGCGGCGAGCTGGTCCTCGGTGAGCGTGTCTGTGGTGCCCCGGGAGAACGCTCTGACCCAGTCGCGCGGGACGTTCGCGCCGACGACGGGCGCACCGACGCCGCGTGCGGCATCGATGATCGGGGTGTAGTAGCCAATCGAGTAGCCGCCTCGGTCGTACCACCCGGTGCGCCCGACGAGGCCGGGGAGGTCGATCCGTCCGGCGGCGTACGCGGCGAGGTCGTCGTCGTTTTCCGGTGTGAAGAACTCCATGGCGACACCGAGCGTGCCGGGCTCGCCGGAGGCGCCCAGGGCGCTGACGAGGCGTGCCTGCATGTCGTGGTTGGCGCCTGAGGTATGGCGCTCACCGAGGATGATGACCTCGGCGTCGGCGAGGCGATCGATGAGCTGCTCGAAGCCGACGGTCTCGCCGGTCGCGCCGTCGATGGTCTCGCCGACGAGCCCGCTCGCGAGCTTGTACGCGCGCTCGGGATCTCCGAGCGGGAGCATCTCGATCGCGTCCTGCGCGATGGCGATCGGTGCGAGCGAGAGCGCCGCGATGGCGGCAATGGATGCGCGGATCCGGAGCATGCGTCCTCCCGTCGGGGGCTCGGGTCGTGTCGTGCGCCGGATTGTTGCGGGCCTACAGCCCGTTGTCGCCGGCCAGTTCGACGGCCATCTCCTTCGCGTGGGCGAGCGAGCTGGTGGCCTCGGCGATGTGGTGGTCGGCGGCGGAGGACCAGGCGCGGTTGATCTGACGCTCGAGGGCCGCGAAGCGGTCCATGAGCTCGGCGAACCCGCCCATGCCGAGCTTCCCGATGATGCCCTCGCGCGCACCGACGAAAGCGGCGACCTCCTCTGCCTGGAGGCGTCCGAGGTACTCCATGATCGCGTGCAGTCGTGCGCGGTCGTCGGCGAGCGACGGGAGCAGACGGTCGACGTCGTTGAGCGTGGAGGTGATCCGGTCGAGCGCCTGCTTCGCCTCGGATGCAGGATGGACGTCACCGGCGCCGGCGGGCGCCTGGCGGGCGGCTTTCTTGGAGGAGCGGACGATCGCGGCGCCGCCACCGAGTCCGACGATCGAGAGCAGGAAGAGCCAGCTGTATGGCCATCGAGCGAGGCTGAAGGACTTGGTCTTGACCCACGTGACGCTGCCGAGTTCGGGGCCGGCGTAGAGGCCACCTGGGTTGGGAGGTTCGAGCTGGAGCATGGCGACGAGGGCGGGCACGAGCCGGTCGCCGGCGCGTCCGATCGGGGCGACCTGTTCGTGTGAGCTCACCCACACCGATTCGGGCGTCGCGCTTTCGACCTCGGGCACCGGGTCGAGCGTCTCGGGGTCGAGCGGCGGCTTGGCGGCTTCGGTGCGGAGCTGTGCGATGCGCGACTCGTCGTCGGTCTCCTCAGCACCGGGCGCCTTGTCGGCGTCGAGCGCCGCGTGGAGGATGTCGACCAGCGCCGTGAACGTACCGGGATCGGACGTGTTCGCGTTCTCGATCAGGTCGAGGACGAGCGTCGATTCGGCGACATCGGGGCGCTCGTTGCGGAGGGCGGCCAGTTCGGCTTCGAGGGTCTCGGCGGTGGCGCCGGGCGCAACGGGCGCGTAGGCGCCGGCCGGCGAGCCGAGTGTGGTTTCGCTGAGCACCTCGGGGGCGGCGTCAAGCGAGACGAGGTACGCGGTCGCGGCCGAGAGTGCGCCGGCGACGAGCGAGACGGCGATGATGAGGTATGCGGTGAGTCGCACTGTGTGTCTCCTTCGATCTCAACCGCGCAAGAGGACGATTGCGTTGACGCTTAGGGCGAGTAGCGCGTCGCCGACGATGAAGCCCGCAGCGAGCGGGACCCCCCACTCTTCAGCGAAGCGAGCCCCCTTCACCTTGCGGACGATGATGTTGATGATGCAGCCGATGCCGTAGGTGGAGATGTAGATCATCGGCAGGTACATGGAGAGGCCGACGAGGACGCCGAGGCCGCTGAATGCGCCGAGGCCGAGCAGTGCACCGAGGAGTGCGCCGAAGCCGTAGAGGGCGTAGGGCATCTCGCCGCCCTGCACGCCGGTGATGACGGCGCTGAGCGCCTGGGCCTGCGGGGCGACTGTGTCGGTGCCTTCGCCGATTGGCACACCGAACTTCTGCTGGTTGACCGCGACGATCACGAGGAGCACACCCATGGTGATCACCGGGCCGATGCCGGTGGCGACGAGCTCGACGATCTGCTGCCTGCGTGGGACGGCCCCCACGAGGTAGCCGGTCTTGAGGTCGGCCATCATGTCCGCGGCGCAGGTGATGGCGACGCATAAGGCCGCGCCGATGAGCACGGCGCCGAGCACGCCGCCCGGTCCACCAAGGAGCATGACGAGGACGACCGTGAGCAGGGCCATGCCGGAGATGGGCGACCAGTCGGTCATGCCCGTGCACTGTGCGATGATGATGCCGGCGAACCAGATCCAGAGCGCTCCGACGACCGCGATGATAGCGGCGCGGAGGTGCGGGCTCATCGACGCGAGCACGCCGGGTTTGTCGGCGCTGAGCGACCTGAGGATCGCGTGCGCTTCGCCCTCCGTTTCGGAATCCAACTCGGCGGCGTAGGCCTCGTTGAAGGCGTCGAGCGTGGCCTGCTCGGCGAAGGCGATGGTGTAGCCGTTGACCTCGACGGTGTACTCGCCGGTCTCGATGGCCTGGTCGGTGATCGGATCGGCGGAGTTGATCGCGCCCGAGCCTGTGAAGTCGGCGGCGACGAAGAGCAGGACCAGCGCGGCCAGCACCGCGACGACCAGGACACGCAGGCCGAGCTCGTCGCGTCCGCCGCTTCCTGCTCGGGCCTTGCCGGCCGCGGCGATGGACTTGAACGCCTCGCGGATCGCGGGGAGCGAAGCGAGCACGCCCATGAGGGCGCCGCCTAGCAGCAGGCCGATGCCGAGCGGTCGGTTGATGTTGCCGTAGCCCCATCCTGCGGCGCCTGCGGCGTCGACGCTGGCCGGCATCCAGCCGAGGTTGAACAGCGCGGGGTTGATGACGATGTAGGCGAGGATGCCGCCGGCGAGGACCATCAGGCCCGCGCGTCCGGTGAGGTAGCCCGCGCCGATTGCGAAGGGCGCGATGGCGAAGATCAGTTGCATCTCGTCGGGCAGGCCGAGGTAGCGCCCGACGTCGATCGACTCGTCGGTGATGATGCGATCGGGCAGACCGTTGCGATCACGGTCGACACGTTTCGTGAGCACTTCGTCGGGTGACTGCCCGCGGGCGGCCCACCCGTTGTGCGCGAAGTCGCTCATGCGGGTCCCGTCCACCTCGCTCTTCATGCGGACGTCGAGGTTGGAGTAGCCCCACATCGGATCGGCCGCCCAGCCCGCGCTGACCCTGCGAAGGTCGCCCCACTTCTCCGAGTCCTCGCTCGCGGCGTGGACGCGTACCGCGAGCTCGCTCGGGTACGAGACGCCCGCGCGGTCACGCGGGTCCTCGTAGCTGTTGGCGAGCGCGGCTGCGCCGATCTCGGCGGCTCGTTCGAT